>JAZFSZ010000136.1:0-10536 GCA_036446455.1 Acidiferrobacterales bacterium | reverse complement strand
TTGATAACCACACCGGCCTTGTCCAGTGCCAGTGGTTCCAGCACCGGGCGCTTACCGGTCGCAATCACCACATAATCGCACTTGAATGATTTCTTCTTGCCTTCGGCATCTTCATAGGCAAGCGTCATTTCTCCCGGCTTGCCCGATATCTTTTTGGCCTTGGCCGAGGTGACCAATGTCAGATTCTTTTCTTTCTCCAGCAACGCGGTCAGCGCCTTGGCGATCTCCGGCTCCACTTCCTGCAACAAACGATCCATGGCTTCGATCACGGTGACCTTGGCACCGAAATCAGCAAAGATCTGCGCCATTTCCAGACCAATGGCGCCGGCACCAATGACACCCAGGCGTTTGGGCGCCGTCTTCAAATTCCAGACGGTATCTGAAGTGAGTACTCCCTTACTGTCTGCCCCATCTATTGGCGGCACAAAGGGTGGCGCACCAGTAGCGATAACGGCTGCACCAAATGAAACTGTTCTGGTCTTTGTTGCGTCTCCTGGCAGCGCACGCACGTGCGGATCCCTGGTGTTGCCACCGGCGTCAATGTCGATACTGTGATCTGAGGCGAAACGCGCGAACCCCTGAATGACGTTAATCTTGACACCCTTGTCGGTCTTGAGCGCCATATCTCCTCGCGTTTCCAGAACCCCGCGACGAGTTTCTTCCAGCTTCTTCCAGTTGAGTTCAGGTTTGTCGGTACCTTTCACGCCCAGGCGGGCATCGTGGCTGCGATCACGCATACGATCAGCGCTGGCGCGCCAGGCCTTGGAAGGAATACAGCCGCGCCACAAACACTCGCCGCCCGGAAACGGCGCATCATTTATCATTGCCACCTTGAGGCCATGCTGCACCAGATCCCGTGCGCAATCTTCACCCCCCGGCCCGCCGCCAATTACCACCACATCATAATCCCAATCACCTTCTGGTATCACGGATTCCCCCCTGGGTGCCGCGACGGGTGCGACCGCACCACCGCCCAGCCACACTGGATTCTCTACCAATCCTTTAAATGTTTGAAGAAACTTGGCGGCATCGGCGCCGTTAACGATGCGATGGTCCGCCGTAATCGTCACCGGCATGCCTTCTGGTCCGGCGGCTGAAATAGCAAAAATGGCCGATGTACCGGGCGTCGGGATGGCATCAAATAGCGCCACCCCCATCATGCCCATGTTCGAAATGGTAAACGTCGGATTGGAATATTCTTCCGGCTTCAAGCGGCGCCTGCGGGCGCGGTCCACCAGATCGACCCAGTCTGCCGTCAGTTCCGATAGCGAACGATGTGCGGTATTACGCAATATCGGCACCACCAGACCCATACCTTCAGTTTCAACGGCAAGACCAATATCGACTTGTTCACGCTCGACGATGCGATCTTCATGCTGGTAAACCGAATTGATTGACGGGTGTTTTAATATTGCCAACGCTGCTGCCTTGGCAATCGCGACGGTAAACGAGGCAGCTGCTTTCTTTGCAGCTGCTTTTAATGCTGCCGGTTGTATGTTTACCGTGACACGAAAAAGCGGCATGGAAAGCGAGTATTCCATATTGTGCGCCACCGCTTTTTCCATGCTGTTCATGGCACGGCCTTCGCCCGGTACCTGGAAGATACGTTTGATTGAAGTCTTCTGAACGTCCGAATTCAGTACGTCCGCAGCGACAATCGTGCCATCTGGACCGGACCCTTTGATATGGTTGAGGTCGATACCGTGAGCGCCGGCCAACTGGCGCACATAGGGTGTTGCCTTGACGTTGCCTGGACGCGGTGCCGGTGTCGCACCATGGGGCATCGCCGGAATACGGGTTTTCGGTTTTGCGGTACCCGCCGGCTCAGACTTTGGCGCGGCCACCGATACCGCGGCGCCAACGGTACGTTCACTGCGCAACACGCTACTCTTGTCATCGACCAGAAAAGCAATGGCCTCACCCACTGCGACCACACTGTCGGTGGCCGCGAGGGGACCGGAAAGATAACCTTCCCGAAACACTTCGACATCCATGATGGCCTTGTCGGTCTCTACTGTCGCAACAATGGTGCCACGAGAGACATGGTCACCCAGTTCTTTCTCCCAGGTCACCATGGTGCCTTCGGTCATGGTATCCGATAGTTGCGGCATCTTGACAGCATGAGCGCCCTCGGGTGTTTTATCCGTTGCGACGGGCACGGCATCGCTATCCATGGAATCAGCATCACCGGTTGAACTGCCGGCAACAACAGGCACGCCCCCGCCCTCAACCACATCCTTCTTGTCGGCAACCAATATCGCCAGGGCATTACCCACGGGAATGACGCTATCGATAGCGGCCACGGGACCAGACAAGTATCCTTCATGGAAAACCTCGACATCCATAATGGCCTTGTCCGTTTCCACTGTCGCGACAATAGTGCCACGCTCAATAAAATCACCGACATTCTTTTCCCATGTCACGACCGTGCCTTCGGTCATGGTGTCCGACAATTGCGGCATTTTTATTATGTAAGGATTACTCATATCAAAACGATTCAGCGCTAATGTATCAATCCATCAGCCATATTAATTAAATAAACAACCCCGCCGCAAACGGACGGGCATGAATCAAAAGAATCATCCGAACCACCAGGACGCCAGGAACGCCAAAGTGTCAGTAATATGTTTTGGCACTCCTGGCGTCCTGGCGGTTCGATATTAATCACAGCAAGCGATGGGGAATCAAACCCTCAGAGATTGAAACTGCCGTCTAGATTTTTCCCAGCGCCTTGAGCGCTCCCTGATAGACATCTTCCTCATCCGGGATTGCTGCCTTTTCCATACGTTTGTTGTAGGGCACCGGCACATCGGCTGCGTGAATACGAATGGGTTGGGCGTCCAATGCGAAAAAACAGTCTTCGTTAATGCCTGCCATAATCTCCGAACCCACACCCACTGCGGCTTCGTCCTCTTCGGCGATCACCACGCGATGGGTTTTTTCCACCGAACGTCGAATGGTTTCGCGGTCCAGTGGCTTTAACGAGCGCAGATCAATCACCTCGGCGTTGATACCATCTTTGGCCAGTTTGTCAGCGGCACTCAAACACCAGTGGACGCTAAAATTGTAGCCAATAAGTGTGATGTCGGTGCCGCGACGCACAATCTCGGCGCCTTCCAGCGGGCGGAAGAATTCCTCATCGGGTATTTCTTCCTTCATGTTGTACATGCGCTCATGTTCGATAATGATCACCGGGTCGTTGCAGCGAACCGCCGATTTCAACATACCGTAGGCATCCAGCGGTCCACGGGGGGTTACCACACGCAGACCGGCGGTGGACATAAACATGCGCGCCAGACGCGCGGAATGCTGCGCCGCCAACTGGTGCGCCGTACCGCCCGGGGTGCGAATCACCAGCGGGCAGCTCACACGGCCGCCAGACATGTAATGAATCTTGGCAGCGGCATTAATAATGGTATCCAGCGCCAGTAACGCGAAGTTAATGGACATAATCTCGACAATAGGTCGCATACCCACCATGGACGCACCTATACCGATACCGGTAAAGGAGTTCTCCGAAATTGGCGTATCAATAATGCGCTCCGCGCCGTATTTGTCGTAAAGCCCCAATGTCGCTTTATAGGTACCGCCAACAACACCAATGTCCTCGCCCATGGCGATAACCATCTTGTCATTGGCAAGTTCTTCGTCGTGGGCGCGCCGAATGGCTTCCCAGTATGCAATCTCGGCCACGTCTATTCTCCTTCGTTTACCAGTGGCCCGATCCAGCGCGGATCCGGGTTGTCATCAAGCACATATCGCGTCAGTTCTTCCACCGGTGGCTCTGGGCTTTCTTCGGCAAATTTGATGATGTCATTCTCAATTTCGTTATCGATGTCTTTTTCCATCGCCTTGATGTCGGCGTCGGTTACCAGACCGGCCTCTTTGAGACGCGCACTGTATACCTTGATGGGATCACGTTTTTCCCATTCGGCCTCTTCTTCCCTGGTGCGATAGGTCTTGGCGTCGGACATGGAATGACCGCGATAACGGTAAGTTATAAATTCAATGAAATACGGCTTTTTTTCCTCGCGAACAAACTTGATTGCTTCGGCTGCCGCTTGCATCACCGCATCGATATCCATACCGTCATGCTGGCTGGCCTTCATGTCGTAGGCCGCCACACGTTTGTACTGATCTTTCACCGCCGTGGAACGATCGATATGGGTGCCAATGGCATAGCCGTTATTTTCGCAGACAAACAATACCGGCAATTCCCATACCGAAGCCATGTTCATAGTCTCGTGGAAGGTCCCCTGATTGTTGGCACCGTCACCGAGGAAGCAAATAGAAATCTGGTTCTCGCCGCGATGTTTGGCGCCCAACGCCAAACCCGCTGCTAACGGGAACGGCTGGCCGACCAGCGCGTATCCACCCATGAAATTCACGGTCGGATCAAAAATATGCATGGAACCACCACGGCCACGGCTGGAACCGGTTTCCTTGCCGTAGAGTTCGGCCATTACCTCACGCGCCGGGGCGCCAGACTTGATGGCATGAATGTGGTCACGATAGCCGGTAATCACATAATCATGTCCGGTTTGGGCCATTTCCAGCACACCAGTAGCAACCGCCTCCTGACCGGAATACAGATGCAGGAATCCGCCTATCTTGCGCTCCATATAGGCCTCGAAGGTCCGGTCTTCAAAACGGCGATAAAAAATCATTTCGCGCAAAAGGCGTTTCTGGTCTTCGGGCTTCATGAATCTCCCTTAACGTAGATATGAATGAATGGTGGGGTAACCGAATCGTCACCATGCTGTTGCTGCGATTATTTTAGACGACCGACGAGTTCTTTCGGCCATAACGAGGGCGGTATGATCGTTTTTTTGCCTATACAGGTCAAGACAGCTGCATTTGCCCTCCTTTACCAGCCACGGTCACCTGCAACAAGATAACAACATACCGCTATATCTAATCGAATCGACGATTTTAGCAACACTTAGGCGCACGTTAACAGATTTTTATCAAAAAATTCTTGGGATGGTCGATATTCGACCGATTATCGCGCTAAGAATCACAGATAAACCCAAACATAGAGCGGAAATATGGTTCGCGATTGAAATCGTTTTTGCGGTAGCATGTTCGGCCCGATAAATATAATGCAGAAAAACCCATGAAATCAGTACGGGAATACCGCAGAGGTGAAACAGCATTATGAGTGTTCAGATAGCCGAAAAACTGTTACAGGAAATGGCACGGTCTGCCAACGAGGGAGACTATTCCGCCCATATGGACCTGATCTCGCAACAAGTGAGCGTGTTCGGAATTCCCGGTTTTGATGTCATCGGTTATGACGACTGGGCTCGCCAATGCCGACATGAATTCGAAAATAACATTCTCAAAAGCGTTTCCTACGGACCAATTAAAATGGTAACCGATACTCCCGGTCGCGTTATGTTTAAAACCCTGGAAACCGTTGAGGCCCATGATGGCACCTGCAATTGCAATGGCATTGAGATCATTATCCAGAAGGAAGATGATGGTAAGTGGCGCGTATTGCAGGAACGCATCCTGCCGGAGGACGAAGCTGCCCACGACGGCATTGTCGCAGCCACCAATAGCGCTTGATATATCGGGCAACTGACATACATTATAACTTGACTAAAATAGTCAGGTATTGTAAATTATATTTAAGTTACATGCTAACTCACTCACAAAAGAGGCAAGATCATGAAGAATCCCCTGGATTCCGTTACTGGAACGATCGTTTCCGGATTTATTTTGACGGTCATTCTCTACCTGATCGCAACTAAATTCCTGGTTGTGGCTGGTTAAATAATTAAGTAAAAAATTAAAGGTTATTCATTATGGATCTTATTCTGGATCGTTGGATACACGTTCTGGCCGGCATCACCTGGATCGGCCTGCTGTATTACTTTAATTTTGTTCAAGTGCCCTCCATGGGCAAGGCCAAGGCCGACGGCATTGCCGCCGACATCGTGCCCAAGCTTATCGCACCCAAGGCCCTGTTCTGGTTCCGTTACGCGGCGCTGGCAACCTGGGTAACCGGTGCCTATTACCTGATGGCCGCGCCACACCTGAGCTTTGCCGACGCCTTTATGTTGAAGGGCGCCAGCGCGCTTATTGGCATCGGCGCCTGGCTGGGTACCATTATGTTCTTTAATGTCTGGGTACTGATCTGGCCCAACCAGCAGAAGCTGCTGGGGCTGAAGGAAGCCAGTGACGCGGAAAAGGCCAAGGCGGCCCGCGTCGCACTGCTGGCCTCCCGCACCAATACCCTGCTGTCGATTCCGATGGTGTTTTTCATGGTGGTGGGACCACACGGCCTGCCCATGTAAATTTGGCAATAGTTTGTCAAAACAGGCCCGGCGAAAACCGGGCCTGTTTCATTTTGGGCTTGGCAGACTTGAATTTTGGGACTAGAATTTCGTTTTAATTGAGGTAGCGCCCTGCTTGCAGGGCGCTTTCTGCTTTTATGGCTCAAGAGTCTTTTCTCATGCAAACCTATGGCCGACTGCCCGTGGCATTCGAACGCGGCGAAGGCGCCTGGCTGTGGGACACCGACGGTAATAAATACCTGGACGCGCTCGCCGGCATTGCCGTGTGTGCGCTGGGTCATGCCCACCCCGCTGTCACCAAGGCCATTTGCGATCAGGCCGGCACGCTGATGCATACCTCGAACTGGTACCGGATTCCAACACAGGAAGCACTGGCCGAACGCCTGTGTACTCTGTCGAATATGGAACGCGTGTTTTTCAGTAACTCCGGTGCCGAGGCCAATGAGGCCGCGATTAAATTGGCAAGGCTCTATGGTCACAACAAGGGCATCGACATCCCGACCATTATCGTCACCGATCAGAGTTTTCATGGCCGCACCATGGCGACACTAACCGCCACCGGCAGCCGCAAGATTCAGGCCGGCTTCGAACCGCTGGTTCAGGGTTTTGCCCGCGTCCCCTATAACGACCTTGATGCCATTCGCCAGGTCGCCGGCAATAACAGCGATGTGGTCGCGATAATGGTGGAGCCGATCCTTGGTGAGGGTGGCGTCATCATACCGGACGACGGCTACCTCAAGGGCCTGAGAGAAATCTGTGACGAAAACGGCTGGCTGCTGATCCTCGATGAAATCCAGACCGGCCTGTGCCGGACCGGAAAGTGGTTCGCCGGGCAACACGAAAACGTGATCCCCGATGTGATGACATTGGCCAAAGCCCTGGGCAATGGCATGCCCATTGGCGCCTGTCTGGCACGCGGCGATGCCGCGGAAACACTGGTGGCCGGCAAGCACGGCAGCACCTATGGCGGCAATCCACTGGCCTGCGCCACCGCACTGGCGGTGGTTACCACCATGGAGAACGAGAAGCTCGACCAGGTCGCCAACCACACCGGACAAATTTTACTGGAACAATTACAAGACGCACTATCCGAGCTGGAAGGTGTTCGTGAAGTTCGCGGTAAGGGCATGATGCTGGCGATTGAGCTGGATCGTGATTGTGGCGAACTAATGGCAGCCGCTCTGGAAAAAAGGCTGTTAATCAACGTCACTGCCGGCAACGTGGTACGCCTGCTGCCACCTTTGATTTTGTCGGAACAACAGTGCGACCAACTGGCGACCGGAGTAATAGAACTGCTCAACGAATTTCTGAGGTCATCATGAGCCCACGTCACTTTTTGTCATTAATGGATATCAGTGCCGACGAGTTTCGGCAGTTGCTCGCGCGCGCGGCAGAACTCAAAACCCTGCACAAATCCGGTGAGGTTATCGCTCCGCTCGCTGGCAAAACGCTGGCGATGGTGTTCGACAAGTCCAGCACCCGCACGCGCGTGTCGTTTGAGGCAGGTATGGCGCAACTGGGTGGCAGCGCCATGTTCTTGTCGCCACGTGACCTGCAAATCGGTCGGGGTGAGCCAATCGAAGACACCGCACGCGTAATGTCGCGCATGGTTGACGTCATCGTCATGCGTACCGGGGAACACAGTAATGTGGAAACCTTCGCGGCCAACTCAGAGGTACCGGTGATCAATGCGCTGACGGACATGTACCACCCGTGCCAACTTCTGGCCGACATGCAAACCTGCATTGAACACCACGGTGATGTTTCGGGTAAAACCGTGGCCTGGCTCGGCGATGGCAATAATGTTTGTCATTCGTGGATGAACGCGGCACGGCTACTGGAATTCAAGCTGGTGGTATCGACCCCGGAAAGTTATGGCCCGAACGCAACATTGCTGGCCGAGTGCAAGGACAACGTTAGCATCGAACGCGACCCGATGAGTGCCGCCACGGCAGCCGATGTGGTTGTAACCGACACCTGGGCCAGTATGGGCCAGGAAGATGAGAAAGCGGATCGCAATAAAGCGTTTCGGCAATACAAGGTAACCAATGAAATCATGGCGCAAGCTGCGGATGACGCAATCTTCATGCATTGTTTGCCGGCCTATCGCGGATCCGAGGTGGAGGCCGACGTCATCGACGGCCCGCAAAGCGTAGTCTGGGACGAGGCCGAAAACCGGCTGCATGCACAAAAGGCGTTGCTGGAATTCCTGCTGGCGCCGAAATAAATAACGCCGCGGCAAGCAGACGGGGCATTGATCAAGAGAACAGTCTGAACCGCCAAGACACCAAGCCGTGGGGACGCAATCCTCAAAGATTAAATCCGCAATATTGCTATTGAGGCTGACAGGTCAACATATCTTAATGAGATTTGTTATCATCCAGAGTAATGGCAAAATCTAGCAGGAACCCACTTCATTGAGCGAGATGCTCTCCCTTAAGGACGTCCAGTGCAGTTATGCCGACCGCGTGGTCGTGCGTGATTTGTCCATGCACGTCAATCGCGGCAGCCTGGTCTGCCTTTTGGGCCCCAGCGGTTGTGGCAAAACAACCGTATTGAGAGCAATCGCGGGATTTCATTCACTGGATGCCGGTGAAATTCAGTTAAACGAGAGACCGGTATCATCGCCGGGCTTCACATTGCCGCCGGAAAAAAGGCGTCTGGGTATGGTGTTCCAGGACTACGCCCTGTTCCCTCATCTGGATGTTGCGCACAATATCGCCTTCGGATTGGGCCCGCTGCCGCGCGAACACCAGTCCCGGATAGTGCGGGCGATGCTGGAGATCGTCGGTCTTGAAGACATGGAAAATCGCTACCCACATGAACTTTCTGGCGGCCAACAACAGCGGGTGGCGCTGGCACGCGCGCTGGCACCACAACCCGACCTGATCCTGATGGACGAACCTTTCTCTAACCTCGACATCGATTTACGCGAAAGATTGAGCGAGGAAGTCCGGCAAATTCTTAAAAAACAGGGTATTACCATGGTACTGGTGACCCACGACCAGCACGAGGCCTTTGCCCTCGGTGATCAGGTAGGGGTAATGCACGAAGGCAAACTGCTGCAATGGGATACCCCCTACAATCTTTACCATGAACCCAATTGCCGCTTTGTCGCTAATTTTATCGGGCAGGGGGTATTTCTCGATGGTAAACTGGTAGCACCAGACAGTATCGAGACAGCGCTTGGTATATATAAAGGTAACCTTGCACATGACTGGGGCACCGGCACCCTGGTAGAGTTATTATTGCGTCCTGACGATGTCGTCCCCGATCCCGACAGCGATCTGCGGGTAGAAATCCTGAAAAAGGCCTTCAAGGGGGCGGAAATTATGTACACTTTACGCCTGCCGGAAGGCGGGCGATTATTATCCTTGTTCCCCAGCCATGCCAACCACCGCATTGGCGAAAAAGTGGGTATTCGTATTAAGGCAGATCATCTGGTCGCCTTTCCCAGGAATCAGGACACTCGAATTAATAGTGTTTAACCCCACAGAATTTGGGCTATAGTTATTCTACCAGCTGGGGAGCTGCACTGTGATTATCGCGCTATAGTAATCAACAGAATTGGGAATTTCTGAGATTCACCTATGGAAAACACCGCTTTAAGCGTACTTATTATTGATGATTCGCCTGATGACGCCGAATTGCCGGTAAAGCAGTTGCGTGCGGCCGGGTTTCGTCTCAAAACCCAGCGGGTCTATAACATCGCCGGCATGGAAGCTGCGCTATTGAAAGATACCTGGGATCTGGTGTTGTCCGAATACTCCCTGCTGCAGTTCAGTGCACAAATGGCGCTTGAGACCCTCAAGCGCAGAAATATCGACTCGCCGCTTATTGTGGTGACCCGCTCTATCAGTGACGAGGACTTTGGCGCTGTGATGGCAGCCGGGGCCCGCGACGTCATTCGTAAAAACGATACGGGCCGACTGGTGCCCGCGGTCCGAAGAGAATTGGCTGTTGCCAATACGGTCCGCCAGCTAGAAGTTGCACAGTCAGAAGTAGGTGACATGGAGAGTCAACACAAAGCCATCGTCACCGGTACGCAGGAAGCCGTTTGCTATTGCCATGAAGGCATGCACATCGAAGCCAACAATGCCTACCTGTCCATGTTCGGCTACAACAACCTCGAAGACCTGGAAGTCATTCCGGTATTAAATCTGATTAGCAAAGCCGATCAGAAGAAATTCAAAGACGCCCTGCGCAAGACCGCGAAAGGGAAAACACTTGACGG
>JAZFSZ010000135.1:0-7429 GCA_036446455.1 Acidiferrobacterales bacterium | reverse complement strand
TAACAGGGGGAGTGCTTGTTTTTTAGTTGTGGCAATCGTGTTTGACCGTACTATCAAATCTGTATCACTTTTGTGGCTGCCTGGCCTGATGTTGCTCGTGCCGGTCTGGTTTAGAGCCGAAGCGATTGAGGTCTTGCGGGTGATCGGCATGAAGCCGCAACTGCTGTTTTATTCTGTTTGCGCTGTCGGCGTTTTTCTGAGTTGGCGGTTTAATCGCAGCCGTATTTTGTTTGGCCTCGTTGCCCTGTTGCTCAGTTATGTCTTTATTGCTGCCATTGCCGGGAAAGGGCAGGCCGAGGATGATAGTCTGGTGTCCCTGGTTATCGGCACTTTGCTGGCATTGAATCTTTTCTGGATCGCATTCATTCCGGAACGGGGTGTTATTTCCAGTATGGCTAATCTCGCCTCTTTTATCTTTGCCGTCGAAGCCGGGATGGTGTTATTCATACTGTCGATTCCGACGCTGGCCCCGGCACTGGATGTGATTCTGTCCTATCAAATGCCACACAGCTTTCCAGAAACATCCCTGTCTTTGGTGACAATTGCATTAGTTGGACTATCAGCGGCGGTAATTCTTGTTCGCACGATATGGATTCAGTCAATAGTCGATGCTGGATTACTGGTGGCGCTATTGGCCGCCATATTCGGAGTGAATGACATCGGCCACAGTCAGGCGGAGGCTCTTTTTTTTGCCACAGCAGCATTGATATTGCTGGTCACCATTATTCGTGATTCCCACGCTCGTGTTTATACAGATGAGTTAACCGGTCTGCCAGCTCGGCGCGCACTAGACGAACAACTTTTGCGGCTGGGTAATCAGTATGTTATCGCTATGGTCGACATCGATTACTTCAAGAGATTCAACGATGAATTTGGGCATGACGTCGGTGATCAGGCGCTGCGTTTTGTTGCCACACTACTGGCACAAACCAAAGGGCGGGCTCAGGCGTTTCGCTACGGCGGAGAAGAATTCACTATACTTTTTCGTGGCAAAACACTGGAAGAAGTATGGGCCTATATCGATCAGACGCGTGAGCGAATCGAAAAAGCGCGTTTTACAATTCGGGCACCAAACAGGCCAAAAGACAAACCGCATGACCCGAAAGGACCGGGTTCCAGGAAAACCGTGTCTGTCACCGTTAGTATTGGTGCGGCACAACCGGATGCGGAGCACCAACGTCCCGAAGAGGTGATCAGGGAGGCAGATAAGCAGCTCTACAGTGCAAAGGAGGCTGGCCGCAATCGTACCTCTATCGTGGATTTCGGGATGTATCGGTAAATATTTAGTAGCAAAATAACAGTACATTTTCTGCACGGTTGCGCCATCGGGCTGTGGTATGCTGACCAAAAGACCCTGATGGGTCATGAACACCCCAATGACAAACGGGCACTCGCAGATTCAAAACCAGGTTGACTCTCACCGCCAGGCTGCTGTCGCGCTTGAGTTAAGGCGCAAGTTGCCAGCGACCAGCGTATTTACGCGCGAAGAAGAACTTCATCCCTATGAATGCGATGGACTCACCGCCTATCGTGAGCTACCCATGGTGGTGGTGCTGCCTTCCACGGTCAAAGAAATTGAGGCGGTACTCAAGATTGCCAGCGATCATGCCGTACCCGTGGTGACGCGAGGTGCCGGGACCAGCTTGTCCGGTGGCGCGCTGCCGCGGCGTGACGGCATTCTCATGAGTCTGGCCAAACTCAACCAGATACTGGCAATAGATCCATTCAATCGAACCGCACGCGTTCAGCCGGGGGTGCGCAATCTGGCGATATCCGACGCTGTAGCAATTCATGGATTGTTCTACGCTCCCGATCCGTCATCGCAGATTGCCTGTTCCATTGGTGGCAATGTTGCGGAAAATGCCGGCGGTGTCCATTGCCTGAAATATGGTCTGACTGTACACAACATACTCAAGCTGGAAGTGCTGACGGTCGATGGTGAGTCTCTGACAATTGGTAGCGACGCACTGGATGCGCCGGGCTTTGATTTAATGGCTTTGTTAACCGGCTCCGAGGGCATGTTGGGCGTGGTTACTGAGGTCACAGTTCGATTGTTACCGATTCCGGAACGTATAGAGGTATTACTGGCAGCATATGATTCAGTCGAAACTGCGGGCGAGGCGGTCAGCGAGATCATTGCAGCCGGAATCATACCGGCCGGCCTGGAGATGATGGACAGCCCGGCCATACGCGCGGCCGAGGAGTTTGTTCATGCAGGTTACCCGGTTGATGCTGCGGCCATCCTGCTGTGTGAACTTGACGGCACTGACGAAGAAGTTCGACAGCAAGCGCGTCGGGTGCAGGATATGTTGCTGGCCAGTGGTGCGGTGGAAGTGCGCATTGCAGAAAACGAGGAAGATCGCCGCCGTATGTGGGCGGGGAGAAAAGGGGCCTTCCCCGCCATCGGCCGTATCTCTCCAGACTACTACTGTATGGATGGCACCATCCCTCGACACCGTTTGCCCGAAGTGCTGCGTCGCATCACTGAACTGTCAAAGGAATACCGGTTACCGGTCGCCAATGTCTTTCACGCTGGCGACGGCAATCTTCACCCGCTGATTCTCTATGATGCCAATATTCCGGACGAGCTCGAACGCACGGAAGAGTTTGGAGGGAGGATTCTTCAGTTATGTGTTGAGGTCGGTGGCACCATTACCGGTGAGCACGGAGTTGGTGTCGAAAAAATAAACCAGATGTGTGTGCAGTTTTCTGCCGCGGAATTGTCACAACTGCACGATATTAAAGCGGTATTCGATCCGGATAGTCTGTTGAATCCCGGCAAGGCCGTGCCCACCCTGCATCGCTGCGCCGAATTTGGGGCCATGCATGTCCATAACGGCAAGTTGTCTCATCCCGAGCTGGAACGGTTTTAACGCCATGGCGAAAAAAGACGAGTCTGTCGACCAGACTGCGCTGTTATCCGAGTCGGTGTGTCACGCGGCAGAGAATGGAACCGCGTTGATCGTGCAAGGCGGTGGCAGCAAATCATTTTACGGTCGCCTGCCCGAAGGACAGTTACTGGATGTATCCAGGCACCGCGGTCTAGTGACTTATGAGCCTACCGATCTGGTCATCACAGCGCGTGCCGGTACACCGTTGCGTGAGATCGAGACAGTTCTGGCAAACCACAACCAGATGCTGGCATTCGAGCCGCCGCATTTTGGACCCAACAGTACATTGGGGGGTGCAGTTGCTGCCGGACTATCCGGACCACGACGACCCTATAGCGGCAGTGTTCGGGATTTCGTACTCGGCATCAAGATGATCAACGGCAAGGGCGAGGTGCTCAAATTTGGTGGCCAGGTGATTAAAAATGTAGCCGGCTATGATATCTCCAGACTATTGACAGGTAGCCTTGGAACGCTGGGTATATTGCTCGAGATATCGCTAAAAGTGCTGCCAAAACCGGAAGTCGAACTGACTGTAACCCATGAGAGCAATAGTAACGACGCGATACAATTTTTTAACAAATGTGCGGGCCGGCCACTACCTGTTTCCGCTGCCTGTCATATCAACCACCACACCTATTTACGCCTTGCCGGTACCGAGCAAGGGGTGCGGGCAGCACAGGCAAAAATCGGCGGCGAGGTGCTCGGTGATGGAAAAGAATTCTGGAAGTCTGTCCGTGAACAGACCCATGTGTTTTTTGACGGTAGTACGCCGCTATGGCGACTGTCGGTATCCAGTACATCACCACCATTCGAGCAGCAAGGCGAGCAATTCATTGACTGGGGTGGTGCCTTGCGCTGGGCTAAGGTAGACGATGGCAGTCGTGAACTATTTGATATTGCCAGAATCCATGGTGGACACGCGACCTTGTTTCGCCATGGCAGTCGCAGTGGTGAAGTGTTTCAGCAACTATCGCCGGCGATGATGCAAATCCATCAGAAGCTAAAATCGAAATTCGACCCCAATGGCATTCTCAATCCGGGGCGGATGTATCAAGCCTTCTAGGTCGTGCAGACATCACTTCCACCGGAGTTCAAGTCCACCGAGATTGGCCACCAGATTGATGCCATCTTGCGGTCCTGTGTACATTGTGGTTTCTGCAATGCCACCTGCCCCACCTATCTGTTGCTGGGGGATGAGCTCGATGGCCCGCGAGGTCGCATCTACCAAATCAAGCAGATGCTGGAAACCGGGAAGGCGACGCGTTCCGTACAAATCCATCTCGATCGCTGTCTGACTTGCCGCAACTGCGAAACCACGTGCCCGTCCGGAGTGCAGTATTCACGTTTGCTGGATGTGGGTCGCGAATGGTTGGCAAGAAAACAACCGAGGAAACGGTTGGATGGCTGGTTCCGTAATCTGCTGATAACCGTATTTTCGCAACGGTCACGATTCACGCCGCTGCTACGTGCGGGCCAGTTTCTACGTCTGTTTCTGTTCGGCAGCATGCGGCGGAAAATTCCTGCGTATCAACGACAGAAACCCTGGCCAACACGGGCTCACTCAAGAAAGATGATCGTGTTATCAGGCTGTGTACAGCCGGGCATCGCGCCCAATATAAATCAGGCAGCGGCTCAGGTGCTGGATCGCCTGGGCATCCAGTTACTCGATATTGCGGCCGCAGGCTGTTGCGGTTCCATGAACCATCATGCGGCGATGGAAGACAGTACTCGGGCATTTGCCCGCACTAATATCGACGCCTGGTGGCCTGCCATTGAAGCGGGTGCCGAGGCGATAGTGGTGACCGCCAGTGGCTGCGGTTTGCACATCAAGGACTATGGGCATTTACTGCGCCATGATAAAAGCTATGCATACAAGGCGCAGGCTGTTGCCACCATCACACTGGATATTGGCGAAGTTGTTGCGAAAGAGGATTTGTCAAAACTCGAACCAGGCAACACAAATGCACGCATTGCCTACCATCCACCCTGCACCCTGCAACACGGGCAGGGTATAAGCGGTACAATAGAAGCGCTGTTAAGCAAGCTGGGGTACCAATTGATACCATTCGAAGAATCCCATCTTTGCTGTGGTTCGGCTGGTATCTATTCCATCCTGCAGCCCGGAATCGCAACACAGCTGCGTGATCGAAAACTAAATGCCATACAAAAAGGGCATCCGGACATACTGGTTACTGCCAATATCGGTTGCCAGGTGCATTTGCAGTCTGGTACCCGAATCCCGGTCAAACACTGGATAGAACTGCTGTAAATCAGGCCAGTTTCCGGAATTCACCTATAAATTGTAGACCAATTGCAATTGCAGATTGAACCGCGTGATCAGAACCGTATACTCTCTGGCCGTTTTTAGAACAAAAAGTAGACATCATGACAATCCATTCTTTTGTACCACCGCTGCGCACCCTGATGGGCCCCGGTCCTTCGGACGTGCATCCGCGCATACTGGAGGCGATGGCCAAACCCACTATTGGCCATCTTGATCCTGCATTCGTCACCATGATGGAAGAGCTGAAAACCATGTTGCAGTATGCCTTTCAGACAAAGAATGCGTTAACCATACCGGTATCGGCACCCGGCTCGGCCGGCATGGAAACCTGCTTTGTAAATCTGCTGGAACCCGGCGACAAGGTAGTGGTTTGCCAGAACGGTGTGTTTGGTCACCGCATGAAGGAAAACGTCGAACGTATAGGCGGTGAGGTTGTCATGGTGGAAGACGACTGGGGTAAACCGGTTGATCCTGAAAAACTGGAAGATGCACTAAAGGCCAACCCGGATACTAAGGTCGTTGCCTTTGTCCATGCCGAAACGTCAACTGGCGTGCAGTCCGATGCCAGGTTACTGAGCGAGATATCCCGCCGCCACGAATGCCTGACCATTGTCGATGCCGTGACTTCATTGGCTGGCACACCCGTGAAAGTGGACGAATGGGCGATCGACGCCATTTACTCGGGCACACAAAAATGTTTGTCCTGCACGCCAGGGCTGTCACCGGTGTCGTTTAGTGAGCGCGCCGTTGAAGCCATCAAAGCCCGCAAGCATCCAGTGCAAAGCTGGTTCCTCGATCTCAATCTGGTAATGGGTTACTGGGGCAGTGGCCAGGCCAAGCGCGCCTATCATCACACGGCACCGATCAACTCGCTCTACGGATTACACGAGGCTCTGGTGATGCTTGAGGAAGAAGGGTTGGAGAACGCCTGGGCACGTCATGAAAAGAATCACCGCGCCTTGCGTGCCGGACTGGAAGCGATGGGATTATCGTTTCTGGTTGCGGAAGACAGTCGTTTACCGCAATTGAATGCGGTTACCGTTCCAGAAGGTGTGGACGAAGCTGCCGTGCGTGGCAAGCTGCTGCAAGACTATAACCTGGAAATTGGTGCCGGCCTGGGCGCGCTGGCGGGCAGGGTCTGGCGTATTGGCCTGATGGGTCTGAGGGACAGGCTGAATTCAGTTCGCAGTTGAAACTAATTGCTCAGTCGGTCATCAATTATCTTGATATTTGCAATACGCCTGGAAAATGCGACGAATATCTGACGAAAGTAACGGTTCAGCTCGAGACAATCGAGAGCAAGTTCGCAGATTTTGAGGAATTTATCGTTCAACTCGCTGAGAAGAGAGAGGAGTTGTACAACGCTTTCGAGTCGAGAAAAGTGCAACTGGTGGCCGAGCACAACCAGCGGGCCTCGGCATTGATGGCGTCGGCGGACAGGATTCTAAAAGGCATACGAAACCGGATCAAGAATTTCAAGGCCATAGATGAAATAAACGGATATTTCGCGTCCGATCTGATGATCGACAGGATTCGTGAAACTGTGCAGCAGTTGATCGACCTGGGCGACAATGTAAAAGCCGAAGATCTCAAGAGCAAACTCAAGACGATACATCAGGACGCTATAAGGCAGCTCAAGGACAAGCAGGCTCTTTACGAAGACGGAGAGAATGTCATTCGCCTCGGAAGCCAGCGTTTTGCAGTTAATCACCAGGCTCTCGAGGGTACGATCATTCGAAAAGAAGACTACATGTATTTCCATCTGACGGGCACTGGTTTTTTCGAACGGATAACTGACGAACAACTGAACGAAACAAGAGATGTTTGGGATTCCAGTATTGTCTCTGAGACGAAAGATGTTTACAGGGGTGAGTACCTTGCATACAAGCTGTTTCAGGAGATGGAAGGGGCGAACGAGGAAATAGAATTTGTAGAAACCTCGGATCTTGACGCTATCGTCAGTCGAGTTCAGACATACATGGGGCCTCGGTACGATGAGAGTTATGTCAAAGGAGTCAATGACCGGGATGCCGCAAGAATACTACAGGCTTTGCTTCTCCTGAGAAATAAAATCGGCCTCTTGAAGTACTCCACACAAGCCAGAGCCCTAGCCGCGGTTTTTTGGAAGCTGAGCGAGAATGACAAAAGCAAACAACTGCTGAATGCCAAAGTCAAGAGCATGGGGCGGGCGAGTGAATTATTCGGCTGCAGCGACAAACAAAAAGAGTACATCAAGGAAATTGAGAATTCTCTT
>JAZFSZ010000134.1:0-3793 GCA_036446455.1 Acidiferrobacterales bacterium | reverse complement strand
GGTAATCCAGTCTGCGTCAGCAAGACGATGCATATCGTCTTCAATATTGCCGATGCTGATACGTGCCAGATAATCTTTGTGTAACAGACCAGGCTGATTGGGATTCATCAGGCGTTCCAGGGCAAGTTCTGCTGGCGCATTTCGTCGTTCTGCGCTACCGGGCAAGTCCAGCAGCAGTACTTCAACACCCGCATTGGCCAACTGACCCGCAATGCCCAAGCCCATGGTTCCAGCGCCAACTACGGCGGCTTTTTCAATTTTGTACATATCTAATTCCGGTATTTTCGATCAAGCACGCATACTCGTGCGTGATTAGTTTCATTGATCACCAAGAAACTCTTTTATTTTCCCTGTCAGGTCGATTCCACCATAAAGCTGGCTTCCGTTTCTGCGACTATTTCCTGCGTATCGGTCCGGGTCATTTTGCCATGCATAAGGATTAACCGCCCCCGGTTCTTCACACAATAGCCTTCGAGCACGACAGCTGTGCCGGTGGGCAAATATCCCTTGTAGCGAATCTCACATTTGGCGGTAAAAGCCCGGATATCGTTCAGATATATCCAGTTTGCCATCACATCGTCCAATGCGCTGAAAATGATGCCGCCATGGGTAACCCCATCAAACCCGCAATGATCATCGGCAGGTGTGAATTCAGCCCGGCAAATATCTCCTTCCAGGTGAAATGTCAGTTGCAGGCCAAGTGGGTTGGTTTTGCCACAGACATAGCAATTGTGTCCGTCGATTCTTGTCTCACTCACTTGAAAGTCCTTGGATTATTCAATTTGACGGCAGAATAACACTTGTTTTTGTTAAACAGGAAAGTTTTCTGTCGGGTCATTGTAAACTCGCGCGAGAGTGGTGGTAAAAGCTGAAACCGACGCCATTAATTTTTATCTGCAGGGGCCATTTAATGGAGATTGATTTATTTTCAATTGACATATGACAACAACTGGGCAGGCATTTTTCTAGATAATCAAGGCCATAAGTTTTTACCGGCACCCATTCGCAGAGGTTAGAAGTCAGTATGGACGGGCGAAGCAGCAAGGCACACAGACAAACACAGGAAGCCCCGGTTGGCTCGGTGATGGTCGTGGGCGGCGGTATCGCTGGTATGCAAGCTTCGTTGGATCTGGCCGACGCGGGTTACCATGTCCACCTGATCGAGAAAAAGTCTGCCATCGGTGGCCATATGGCCCAGCTGGACAAAACCTTTCCGACCAATGACTGCTCCATGTGCACCATTTCGCCCCGCCTGGTCGAAGTGGGGCGACACCTCAATATTGAACTGAGCACCGATAGTGAAGTTGTTGAGCTCGAAGGCGAAGCTGGCAATTTCACTGCGACCGTCCGCACCAGACCCCGTTTTATAGATGTGGATACCTGTAACGGTTGTAGTAAGTGTGCCGAAGTGTGCCCGGTACCTTTCGATAACCCATTCGATGCGGGCATGGGCAAATCGTATGCTGCCCACAAGCTTTATCCGCAAGCGACCCCGATTGCGTTTGCGATTGAAAAACGGGGTGTTGCACCCTGCCGCGACGCCTGCCCGGGGGGACAAAGGGCCCAGGGTTATATTGCCTTAATTGCCGCCGGACGTTTCGAAGAGGCCTATCGCTCGATCAAGGAGGACAACCCTTTCCCTGCCATTTGCGGACGTATCTGCAACGCCCGGTGTGAAGACGCCTGCACCCGCAACAAGGTCGACGAAGCCATCAATATTCGCGCCTTGAAGCGTTTTGTAACCGACACCATTCATGCCAGGCCACGCAAGGCGCCACAGCGGCAGGAACGAAAGTTCGAAGAGCGCATCGCCATTATCGGATCCGGTCCCTGTGGGCTGACTGCCGCCCAGGATCTTTGTTTTAAGGGTTACGACGTCACCGTGTTTGAATCACTTCCCGTTGCCGGTGGTATGTTGCGGGTGGGTGTCCCCGAGTACCGACTGCCGGTAGCGGTGATCGAAAGAGAGATACAGGACATCGTTGATCTGGGGGTGGTCCTCAAGCTCAATACTGCGGTGACTCAACTGGATGACCTTTTCGATGATGGTTTTAAGGCCGTACTGATTGCCGTGGGCGCCCACGAGGGCAAACGTATCCCAATCCCGGGCAACGACCTGAACGGCGTGCTGATCAATACCGATTTCCTGCGTGATGTGCGCTTGTGGCAGCACCACAAAGATGCCTTGCCGGTAGCCGGTCTGTCCGATCCGGGTGTGCTGATCAATAACAAACGCATCCTCGTTATCGGGGGCGGTGATGTGGCCGTGGATGTGGCCAGGACTTCAGTACGTCTGGGTGCCGCCAGCGTCACACTGGCCATGCGTGAGCTTGAAGATGCAATTCCTGCCAGTGATCATGAGATCGCGGGTGCAACGGAAGAGGGCATCAAAGTCACTTGTGGCCTCAATTTTCTGCGTATTATCAACGACGGAAATGGTAATGTCGCCGGCGTGGACGCTGAAGAATTCGAACAATTTGAACTTGATGAAAGTGGCCGGGAGGTCGCGGTTATCAGGCAGAATTCACAGCGGAGCCTGGATGCCGATATCATCATTTTTTCAGTCGGGCAAAATGCCGGACTGGGTTTTATCCCCGCTGATGCGGGTGTCAGTCTCACGGCGCGCCGTGAAGTCGATGTGGTCAGCAACAACAGTTATGCAACCAGCAGACCGGGTGTGTTTGCCGCCGGTGATGCCGTCACCGGTACCGCCTTCGTCATTGATGCCGTTGCCAGTGGTCACAAGTGTGGCAATGCGATCCACCGCTATTTGCGGGGTGATGACATGGAGGTGAGCGAACCCCGTGACAACCGGGTTGCCGATATCCCCCGGTCAGAACTGGATCAAAAAATACGCACGGGTAAAATCAGGCTCTCGGCACGTATCAATGAGCCGGAAATACCTGTTGATCAAAGAATGAATGGTTTTGCCGAGGTGCAGCGTGGTTTCACGCAGGATGAGGCCTTGGCAGAGGCAAAACGCTGCCTGAACTGCGGTGTCTGTTCAGAATGTAACAGCTGTGTTTCAGAATGCGGTGTGGGCGCTATCAATCTGAACATGGCTGCAAAAGAACAAAAAATCGATATCGGTGCCGTGGTGCTGGCCCCGGGTTTTAAAACCTATCAGGCCGAACTCTCCCAGGAATACGGTCTCGGTCGATTCCCGAATGTACTGACGTCTTTACAGTATGAGCGGTTGTTGAGTGCCTCCGGCCCGACATCAGGTCATGTCATTCGGCCGACAGATCAGTCAAGACCAAGGAAAATAGCCTTTCTGCAATGTGTCGGGTCACGTGACCAGACACATGATTACTGCTCTTCCGTCTGCTGTATGTACGCCGCGAAACAGGCCAATATGACACTTGAGCACGACGCCGATACCGAGATCCGCATATTCATGATGGATATGCGCGCGTTCAGCAAGAGCTATGAGAGTTATTACCAGCGCACCAGGGAACGCACAGGCATCGATTACACACGCTGCCGTATTTCCTCGTTGAAGGAAAACCCTGACAACAATAACCTGATCGTGAAGTACTTTGAACGGGCCGCGGTACCCGCGAATCACAACGCCATGGAACAGGGTGGTGCTGGTATCCGCGAGGAAGAATTCGACATGGTCGTACTTTCCGTAGGTATGGAAATTGCGCCGGATGTGCGCCGGCTTGCTGAAAAACTCAAGGTCAAAACGGATAAAAACGGGTTCTGTCAAACCGAGCAGTACAACCCCCTGCAAACCAGCCGTGCCGGTGTCTACGCCATCGGCCCATTCCGTGAACCGAGGGATATTACC
>JAZFSZ010000133.1:0-13329 GCA_036446455.1 Acidiferrobacterales bacterium | reverse complement strand
CACGGCTCACTGTGGTGGCATCGCGGCCGAATCGTTTTCCCAACTCGGTCAAAGTCACACCGCAGGAAGGAGGTGCGACAGGTCCTGTCTTTTTTTCATCAGCCATATCATTGCATTTAACATAAAGGCAATATTCAACACCTGACCCCGATTCCAGGCGTGGCCCCGAATCTAGGCGCGCAAGTCTGGCATGGTGGTGCAATCGGGCCCGGAACCCTCGGAGTAACGTCTGTACCATGAGTAACGGCGATTTGAAATCGAGGATGGCCAACAGCTACACCGTCAATCTTCTTGACATCGGATCAGACCATATGAAGAAGCAAACGAAAAAAACCATCCTGCTGCTGCTGTTTGGACTGGCTCTATTAAATAGTTGTATGTATCTGCAACAGCCCTCAATGATCTTTTTCCCTTACGCAAAGCTTGGCCAGACACCGACGGAGTGGGGACTTGCGTATGAGGATGTATTCCTGAATACCGAGGATGGCGTGCGTTTGCATGGCTGGTATATCCCGCGTCACGGATCGAGGCAGGCGTTGCTCTTTTTCCACGGTAATGCCGGCAATATCTCCCATCGCGGCACCTCCGTGGAGATCTTTCACCGGCTTGGCCTGAATGTCTTTATCTTCGACTACCGGGGTTACGGCAAGAGCCAGGGCAAACCTGATGAGAAGGGACTTTATAAAGACGCCAGGGCAGCCTGGCGCTATCTGATCAGTGAACAAAATTTCGGTCAGAAAGAAATTATCCTGTTCGGTCGTTCGCTTGGCGGCGCCGTGGCGGCAGAGCTGGCTACGGAGATTCAGCCGGGAGGACTGATTCTCGAGTCCACTTTCAGCTCCGCAAGAGACATGGCCAACGCGATTTTTCCTGTTCTCTCCCGATTGATTGTTCTGCGTTACGATTTCAATACCGTGGCCCATATCAGGCGGGTAACGTCTCCTGTGCTGGTACTCCACAGCCCCGACGATGAGATCATTCCGTCGCGTCTTGGAGAGAAAGTATTTCAGGCAGCAAATGAACCAAAGTCCTTTGTAAAGATGAGGGGTGGTCATAATAACGGGATTCTTATGAGCCAGCCGGACTATGAGCGGGCGCTTGGCGCGTTTGTTGCTGCTGCGAATATAGGAAATATCTGACTCAGCAGTCATTCAATGACTTCGCGGACGCCCAATGACGAAAATCAACGGCACCACGATCGCCGACACGATAACACCATGCTGTGGATTATCCTGAGCCTCGTTCTCCTGCTGGTCGGCAGTGCCTTCTACATGACCGACATGCCCGGCAATTCCCATTCTGGCGCCCTGCCTCCCCTTACCGCTGATGAAATGTCGCTAAGGGTTCGCCTCGAGCGGCATGTGACGGTACTGGCGGGCACTGTCGGCGAAAGGAACATCTGGCGCCACGACGCCCTGGAGACGGCGGCCAGTTATATCGAGGAGACGTTGCAGCAACTGCACTATCCGGTGACTGAGCAGGCGTACGCCGCCGAAGGGAAAATCGTTCGCAATCTGGAAACGGAGATCACCGGAACCCGGTTGCCGGATGAGATCATTCTCATTGGCGCCCATTACGATACCGTCGTGGGCTCCCCGGGCGCCAATGACAACGCCAGTGCCGTGGCTGCGCTGCTGGAGATCGCGCGTCTGCTAGCAGGAATGAGCCTGGTGCGCACGGTGCGGTTTGTGGCCTTTGTCAACGAAGAGCCCCCCTTCTTCTATTTGCAGGAGATGGGCAGCCGTGTCTACGCGCGCCGTGCGCGCGAGCGTGGCGACAATATCGTTGCCATGCTCGCTCTGGAAACCATCGGCTATTATGTCGATGCCAGGCGTAGCCAGCATTACCCCTTTCCGCTTTACTCGCTGCTTTATCCGGACACCGGCAACTACATCGCCTTTATCGGCAACCTCTCCTCACGCGCACTGGTGCGGCAAAGTCTCGGCTCATTCCGCCGCCACACGGCTTTCCCTTCAGAAGGCATCGCCGCGCCGGGTTGGCTGAGGGGTATCCACTGGTCGGACCACTGGTCCTTCTGGCAGCAGGGTTATCCCGCATTGATGGTGACGGACACCGCCCTGTTTCGCTATCCCCATTACCACGCCAGCTCCGATACGCCGGACAAGATCGACTACCCGCGTCTGGCGCGGGTAGTGGCGGGTCTGGCCCGGGTCACAATGGATTTGGCAAACAAGGAGTAATAGCTAGCGTTGCCCTTTGCCCACAAGTAGGGTGCATCGGACTAACCCGCCCTACGATACTCCAACTCCGCCACGGCTGGTCCCATGCCCCTGACATTGCTGGAGAAACAGTCCTTATCACGTCAATATTCGCATTTAATAATTTTACCTGAGAGAAAAACCGGGTCAGAGATCAATATTCTCTAAATATTAGAAACAATTTCTCTATTACCCCTTTTCCTTGACCTGGACACACCAAATCATGGTTTGGTACGCAACCACTCTATTACGACGCGTACCATTTCCTTTTCGTGCTTCCAACTGGTGAATTGGTGATCCGCGCCTTGAATAACAACCTGCTTGTAACGCTCGGACACCATATCAGACCGCCTCTCCGCCTGATTATAATCGATACCATCCCCCCTGTTTCCATATACATCTAATACCGGTATCGAAATGGCGCGCAAATTCTGTTCGCTGTCCATGGGATATTCACCGCCACTGCGTATGCCTACGCCGATAAATCCGTTAATGCCGGCATTTGGGTACTCGGCCAGAAATGCAGTGGCCATGCGTGACCCCATGCTGTGCCCCATTAAGTAAATTTTTCTGACTTGCTTTTCTTTCTTCAGGAAATCAATGCCCGCTTGTATCGTGCGGTATGCCTTTGGAAAGTCCTGGGCATATTCCCGCCAGCTGTTGCGATTGGCAGGCATTTGCAATGAAAGCGTATGGTACCCAAGCGCCTTGTGGATGGCCCTGCGCAACGGGTTGACCACCTTCCACCTTGGATCGTGGCCTCTGCCATGACAAAGAATAACGGCGATTTCGCTTTCCTTTCCATCGAGATAGGCAGAAAACGATGGCTTGCCAGCGATCACATGATACTGAATTAGCAGCGAACTGCAGGTCAGAAAAACAATAATGTACTTTTTCATATAATGCTCCTGGCAACCACAAACGGGGGCAGGTCCTGCAGCGCAACATCTCCAATATTGTGTTATTGCAAGACCCGACTACGAATCACTTTAGTAACTGCGCACGACAACGCCCGGCGCGGCGCTCCATGGGCAACGGTAGTATTCGTTTTGGCAGCCAATTTAATCTATCAGGAATAAATTGAACATGTATTCATAGCACCCTATTGGACACTGCGGAAAAACAGATCTGTAATATTTGATAATCAAGAACATAGCAATGAAATTGAACCGGGTTTCTGGCGAAAATCGGCCCTGGCTTGTTCGATTCCATCTGCTGGAGTAGTCTTACTTCCCCACTAGAAAACGATAATAAAGTTTTCTGTTTTTTCAGAGTTATAGTTCTTTGCAGGGCAGTTTATGGCCGTCAGAAATCGGTTACATCGAAGCGAACTCGCTGTACCTGGAAGTAATCCCCGCATGCTTGAGAAAGCGCCTGTTGCTGGCGCCGATCTTGTATTCCTCGATCTTGAAGACTCGGTCGCTCCCGATGACAAGGAACAGGCACGGAAGAATGTGATTTCCGCTCTGAATTCCTACGACTGGTCGCAGTGTTCGGTGTCCGTGCGTATCAATGGTCTGGATACGCATTATTGCTATCGGGATATCGTTGATGTGGTTGAGCAGGCGGGTGATAAGCTGGATACGATTCTGATACCCAAGGTCGGGACGCCGTCAGATATTTTGTATGTCGCGACAATGCTGGAACAGATCGAGGCAGCAATGAATCTTCAGCCGATAAACATCCATGTACTGATTGAAACAGCATTGGGCATGGCCAATGTCGAGCAAATCGCACAAACCTGCCCGGAAAGGATGGAAGCGATGGTATTCGGGGTGGCGGATTATGCCGCCTCTACCCAGGCACGCACAACTCAGATGGGGGGCGCTAATCCCGATTACACCATTTTGACTGATGCGGATGAGAACGGTAAGCGACAACGCCATTGGGGGGATCAATGGCACTTTGCTCTTTCACGTATGGTGGTGGCCTGTCGCGCCTATGGCTTACGGCCTATCGATGGCCCGTTTGGCGATATTACAGATACCGACGGTTATCTATCGGTTGCACGGTCGTCGGCGGCCCTTGGAGTCGAGGGCAAATGGGCGATACATCCCTCCCAGATTGTATTGGCCAATGAGGTATTTACACCATCCGAACAGGAGGTTGATCAGGCACGCCGTATATTAAAAGCAATGGAGCAGGCGGCAGCGGAGGGCAAGGGAGCGGTTACACTTGACGGTCGATTGATCGATGCCGCATCAATCCGCCAGGCTCGTGTGCTTGTGGACAAGTCAGACCAGATTTAATCAGGATATGCAATTATAGATTATACGCCAATATGAATTGGGGCGCTTGTAAACACGGGAGATCAGTTTGAACATTCACGAGTATCAGACAAAGGAACTTCTAAAAAATTATGGCGTGCCGGTTCCGGCGGGACGCGTTGCCCATACCATCAGTCATGCCGGCTCCGTTGCCGAAGAGTTAGGCGGTTCACGCTGGGTGGTGAAAGCCCAAATCCATGCCGGCGGCCGCGGCAAGGGTGGCGGGATAAAGCTCGCTGGTTCAATTGAGGAAGTTCAGAAGTTCTCGGATCAGATGATAGGTTCCAGGCTGGTGACACATCAGACTGACAATAAAGGGCATCTGGTTCAACGTGTATTGGTTGAACAAGCCTTTAACGTCAAAAAAGAGTTTTATTTGGGATTAATAATTAATCGTGCTTCCCAACGTATCACCCTGATCGCCTCGTCATCCGGGGGCATGGATATTGAGGAGGTGGCCCGCGAAACTCCGGAAAAAGTAATCAAGGAAATCGTCGATCCCGCTGTCGGTCTTCATGAGTTTCAATGCCGCAAGGTATGCGCACATATCGGTCTGGTAGATAAACATATGCACACCGGTGTGGAATTAATGAAACGGTTTTACCGGTGTTTTCGTGACAAAGATGCCTTGCTTGCAGAAATTAATCCGTTAGCACAGGTTGAAGACGATAAACTGGTGGCACTGGATGCAAAAATGACCTTTGACGATAATGCACTTTTTCGTCATCCCAACATTACCGACCTCCGTGATTTTGATGAAGAAGATCCCAAGGAAATCGATGCTTCGGGGCACGGTTTGAATTATGTCGCCCTGGATGGAAACGTTGGCTGCATCGTAAATGGCGCCGGACTGGCCATGGCGACAATGGATTCAATAACACTACATGGGGGGCGTCCGGCAAATTTCCTTGATGTAGGAGGAGGCGCATCTCCGGAAAAAATTGCAAACGCATTTCGTATCGTACTCGAAGACCCGAATGTCAAAGGAATCCTGCTGAATATTTTTGCCGGTATCAATCGCTGTGACTGGATTGCAAAAGGGATAGTACAGGCTATACGCGACCAGGAGATCAGGGTACCGATTGTCGTGAGACTGGCAGGTACAAACGTCGAGCAGGGCTGGACCATATTGGAAGAATCGGGTTTGGAATATATCAAGGCAGCGAAACTGGATATTGCAGCAATAAAAATAATTGAAGTGATCAAAGAGAAAACACAATGAGCGTGTTTGTTGGAAAAAATTCAAAAGTTATTTTCCAGGGGTTTACCGGGCAACATGCCTCGTTTCATGCTGAGGAAGCCATAAAAGGCGGGACGCAGGTGGTGGGCGGTGTAACGCCTGGTAAGGGCGGCAGCACCCATCTTGGTTTACCGGTATTTCATACCGTGGAGGCCGCGGTACAGAAGACCGGTGCCGATGTTTCCGCTATTTTCGTGCCACCAGCCTTTGCCGCCGACGCCATCATGGAGGCCATAGATGCCGACATTAAAATTATCGTGGTCATTGCTGATGGTATACCGGTTCATGACATGGTGCGTGTAAAGCGTTATCTCATCGGCCATGAGGCCATTATTGTCGGCCCCAATACGCCCGGTATTATCACGCCCGGCGAATGCAAGGTGGGCATTATGCCATCACATATCTATAAACCCGGCCGCATCGGTGTGGTGTCGCGATCGGGGACGTTGAATTACGAGGCAGTTGAACAAATGACCGAGCGCGGTCTGGGGCAGTCCACCAGCGTTGGTATCGGTGGCGATCCCGTTAATGGTTGTGATTTTATTACCGTGTTGAAAGCTTTTGAGAACGATCCGGAAACGGATGCAGTGGTCATGATCGGTGAGATCGGGGGTCCCCAGGAGGTGGATGCCGCTCTGTGGGCAAAGGCAAACATGAGCAAACCGATTATCAGTTTTGTCGCTGGTATATCAGCACCACCGGGCCGCAGAATGGGCCATGCCGGTGCATTAATTTCAAGTGACGCCGATACTGCCGAGGTAAAAATGAATTGCATGGAAGAACTCGGCATACATGTCGTGCGTAATCCCGCCGATATTGGCGAGACTGTTGAGAAAGTATTGTCGCAATTAAAACCTGAAACAACGAAACGGGTAGGGGCGGTTTAATCCGGGCATCTACGGATAACCGATCATGTAATTAGACCCCTTTAGTTCCGTGAAAAAAATAAATCTGTCCCGATTATTTTTTGGGGTAAAGCTCGAAGAGATCCTGAAGTGCGACCCGAGCGAAGCGTAGGAAGTGCCCAATGAAGCTCCGCAGGAGATTCTAGGGTGCACTCCGACCCCTTTAATTCGATGGAATTCTGATTGTCATCGAGGCTCCAACCGTTATTTCGAATCTGGCGCCAAGTCAATTGCCTTTGTGGGATCTGAGCGAAGCGCTTCCCGCATAGCAGAGATGCTCTCCCAGCAGCCCGGATGCCGTTGGCTCGCGGCTGTACGGAACGAATAGTAAAGATAATCCGTTGGCCAAGGGACGAGCTTGCTCTGAGACTTGCGACGATAAGCGGATGGAAAATATCCACCCGTAATATCATTATAGGCTCCACCCCAGTCGGTTGACCGGGTAACTCCTTCGAGCTTAAAGCGCGCCTTGACTGTCCAATAGTACCAACTGCAGGGCTGCAACGGTTTGGTGATCTGATGGTGATTGTTTTTTAATCCCTGCGTGGAATAAACGAGGTCTATGGGCGCCACCGAATTTACCTTCCCGGACATCATTCCACGGTATAACCGCAAATCATAAGTTATATTGCTAAATGGGTTTTCACGTAATCCGACTTGTCGCAAATCTACCTGTCGCGGGAATGCTTCCCATTGGAATCTCGGCCTCAGTGTATCGATGTCGACAAAATGCATGCCGCCGTATCCGGTAAAATTTTTTGGTTTCTTGAAAAATACACTTTTGAAATCTATAAACTTCTTGCCAATGGGAGGATATACCGGCTTTAGCACGAATTCTGGCACAAGCCCGATGGACTGCTTCACCTTGCTCTTGTCAATGGCTTGCTTTGGATAATAGAGCAGAAAGAAATCATCCACGATTTCCTCCGCTACCTTCTCATATGCATCATTGATTAATTTTGAAAATGACTTCCCCTCGTCGGCAATCATCCGATTGAAAGCTACACACCCGGCCCGATGCCTGTATGTAATGCGGTTCTTCTCTATTCCGGAACGGCTATCAATTTGGCGCGCCGATACTTTCATGCTCAAACAAAGAGGTAGCGTCTTCGCACCTGAACTCCTGATTTTAACTTCGATGAGACTGAGCTCAAGAATTGTAGGATAATCTGAATCTGCCAGTTGGCTGTAATCAGGTTTATTATTAATAGACTTCGGGCCAATCGCATCCAGGCTCAAATGCACCAAAATATCGTTGTGACGCGAATAATCAATTACCTTATTTGTGAGGGTAGTTTGGGTTTTCAATTGCTCCAGCGCTGCTGCCAATCGAGCAACCGCCTTTTCAATAACAGCTTTTTCTTCAGCTGCCCTGGCACCTGATACTCCGCCGATAGTAGCTCCAATAATAGCTCCAAAGGGAATGCAAACCAGAGCCGCAAGTCCGGCAAAGTCTCCCCCTCCACGGGCGGCGCCAATACATTCCATTATGCCATCTACTGCTCCCACTCCTGCTCCCACCAGTGCGCCTTGACCCTTGCCCTTAATCGCAAAATGCGAAGATATTTTTGGGTCAAAACGGGCGGGGACAACTAAAACAGGATAACGGTCATAACGTTGGGTATCGTAGTAATGCAGTGGAACTGTATTAGTACATCCTGCCAGCAGGAGGATGAACAATATGTAATGTGACGTTCTTCTGATAGCTGACATCTGTTGGCATCCTTGTTGTGAACAACATGCAACAAACATTAAAATCGTGTATTTCTGATCCCGGGTGTCGTTTTACGTGAACTCTAAAACAGGGCTCCCTTGATAGCCATCTTTTTGGCTAATTACAGCGGATTAAGGGGGGACAGTCCTGTAGCTGGCCCCCTCTAATTGGATAAAAAAATTGATCCCTGTCAGAGTTTTATTCCGCGATAGGTGTTAAGGAATCAGGTGTTAAATCGTGTTATGCGAGTTCCATACAGGCGTAATGATAAGAGTCGGTTTTAATCACTTCGACTCCCAACGCACTTAACAATGCACTCCAGTCTACCGCCATAAGCAGCAGCTGAGTTCAATCGTTAAGTGCCGTCCTAGAAAACAAAATAGTAGTTTCAAAGGAGGATAAGACAATGAGCATAATGGACAAAATGATGGACAGGATGATCGGTAAAATGACTCCTGAACAAAAGGAAGGCATGATGTTGAAAATGATGCCTATGATGATGGAAGACGTAGATATGTCGGAAGTAATGGCCAAAATGATGCCTCAAATGCTGAAAAGTATGAATGCTTTGGATATCTACAACCTGCTAAAAAACACGTTGCCTAATTTGCTTAAGTTCATAACAACAATTAAGGAAAACATGTCACAGACGACGAAAGACAAGTTGCACAAGGTCTCTATAAATATGATGCCGTTAATGTGTGAAAAGGTAATGCCTACGATGATGGAAGGTCTCACCATGGACAATATGATGCCGAATATGATGAATGAGATGATGCCTCACACCGTATCACTTCTATTGCCGAAGATGCCCGATGATGTGCGTGCTGACTTTATATCAAGGATGACCAAGGTTCTGGAACAACATGGAAGCACAGGAGCGACCAAGAAAGAGAAAGAGAAGCTTGAGGCGCAGATTGCCCGTTAAAAAAAGCCTGGTACGGCTTACAACAATAGGACACAGACCAAAATGGAACTGACAAAAGTCTGTCGGCTTTTGCAGCCCTTACCCTTATTGTTAGCAGGCAACAAAGGAGGAACGACCAATGTGCTTTTTCTTTAGTTTAGTTCCAGCTACAGTTTTAATTGTAATAGGATACTTTGTTCTTTTTTCATCTACAAAAACAGAGGGGAAGGCAAAAGTATTCGGTCAGATTCTGGCTATCTGGATATTCATTGTAGCGATGATCCCAGTAATACATGGAACGTATATGACATTGTCAGGATTGTGTCCAATTGGAAAAATGTTCAAAATGATGGGCACTGGTGCGTAAGGAGCAGATGGAACAATCGGGGCCAGAGAGCAATATTCTCTAATATTAGAAGCATTTGTTCTCTGACCCCGATTGTCTTGAGCAAGTATTGTCGCAATTAAAACCTGAAGCAACGAAACGGGCAGAAGCGGTTTAACCCGGGTAAATCTGCGGATAACCGATCAAGGGATCAGCCCCCATTTCGATGTAATTATTTCGCTATTAAATGATCCCAAGGCAATCCGTCAACGGCTTTCGAAAGAACAAAATCTACAAATTCTCTTACGGTTATTGGTAGATGGCTCTTGCTTGGATACACAATAAATAAACCGTCCGCCTCTGAAGAATATTGAGCCAGCACTATCTGGAGCCGCCTGGCTGTGACGTACTCTGCGATCATTGCGACCGGAAGTACCGCTACACCCAGCCCGGCAAGACATGATTGCAGAACATATTCCATTGAATTGACTGTGACGCGTCCGCTAACCTGCACTACTTCACTTCGCTTGCTACCTCGAAAGCGCCACGACATTTGCTTATGTGATGACCCAAAAAGAATACAATCGTGTTGCTTGAGGTCTTTAAGAGAATTAAGTGGCGTTGACTGTTTCAAATAATCAGGACTGGCACAAAGTATAAGCCGGGTGTCTCCCAGTTTGCGCGCCACCAGGGAAGAGTCATTTAATTTTCCTGCACGAAAGGCAACATCAAATCCACCTTCGATCAGATCAACTACGTCGTCGCTAAGGCTCACCTCGGCTGATACATTTTTGTAAATAAGCAAAAATTCGGTTATCCAGTCGTTTATAAACCCACGTTGAGATGCAATGGGTGCAGCTATTCTCAATATGCCGGAAGGAACTTGTTGGGAATCCGTCACTTCAAGATTTGCATGCTCGACTTCAGACAACGCGCTACTGCACTTCAGGTAATAATCCCTGCCCAAGTCCGTTAGATTGAGCTTACGCGTTGTACGTTGCAGCAACCTGATCCCCAGCGATGATTCCAGCTGGGAAACCTTGCGACTGACTGTCGCCCGTGGATAACCCAGGGCCTTGGCCGCAGCGCTAAAGCTGCCGGCTTCTACTACTTTAATAAATACAGCTATCTCGTTGAGGTCGATCATTTATATGTACGTTATATGGAATAGTTCATCTCATTTATACCATCTAGTATAACAATAGATACTACCCTAGGATATGACTCACTGCGATGGAAATCGCTCAATCAGACAAGAGGTCATAATTATGGACACGAAACTTACAGTCTTGGTCAGTGGTGCCACTGGAAACCAGGGGGGTGCCGTCAGCCGGTCTTTAATCGCCGGCGGCCATCAAGTACGGGCCCTTACCCGAAACACGGATTCGCCCAAAACCAAGGCCTTAACCGCCCTGGGTGTCGATGTCAGACAAGGCAACTTTGACGATGAGGATGCGGTCGCCAATGCCCTGAAAGGTGTCGACTCGTTTTACCTCATGGGCAGCCCGCTGGAGATTGGCGTCGAAGGTGAAACAGCGCAAGGAATCAAGCTGGCCAATGCCGCCAGAACGGCAGGTGTCGGGCATCTGGTTTACGGCTCGGTCGCCAATGCGGATCTCGACACGGGCATCCCGCATTTTGACAGCAAGTACAAAGTTGAGCAGCACATCAAGACGCTGGATATCCCGTACACCATAACTGCACCGGCATTTTTTATGGATAACGTGATCGCCCCCTGGTCGATTGATGCATTAGTGGCAGGAAAAATCATGCAAGCCATGCCAGGTGATCGTGTCTTACAAGAAGTTAGCGTTAAAAATATTGGTGATTTTGTTGCCAGTATTATAGGCCGCAGAGACTCGGTATTTGGCAAGCGATTCGACTATGCCGGTGACGAACTAACTGGCAACGAAAGTGCCGCCATCCTGACGCAAGCCACTGGACATCCGATTCAATACGAGAGCTTCCCGGTATCGGTGCTCAAGGAGCAAAGCGAAGACATGGCCGCCATGTTTGATTGGTTCGATCGCGTCGGTTACAGCATTGATATAAAAACACTGCACCGCGATTTTTCGGATATCAATTGGCAGAACTATCGTGATTGGGTCGATTCTCAAAACTGGCAATTTCTAGAACCCAAGGCGGTGGGCCATAATTAATAATGAATAGTTGTGACCAGATACAGTATCTTCCAGTACTAGCAAAAACCGGGGCCTAGCCCCGGTTTTTAGCCTGCTCAAAATTAAATGGAGAAAAGGGGTCTGACCCCTTTAATAAGGGAGTAAAATTTCAGCAACTCACACACTGCCTATTTTTTAATCCCTCCGTCCCCTTTAAACCCTCCGGATACCGGTCATCCCCCGATAACCGTAATGATCCCTTTTAAATATTAGACCATTGCTCTTTCGATCTTGGCCTTTAGTTTTTTACCCAGTTCTTTCGCGGCAAAGGGATCTTGCCCGGTAAGCAGCTCGCGGTCTTCGATCACCAGACTTCTGCCCATCAGGGTATTTTTCATATCCCCGCCGTTTCTTTTTAACAATTTCTTGGGATAGTCGGGCATGTGGCCGCCGGTGTTTTTCATTAAGGGTTTGTCTTCCGTTAACCACTCCGCGAACATCGGCACGCAGGTCATCTTGTAACCATCGTAAATCCACTTTCCATCGATTACTGGCGCCGCTCCCAATGCCGCGGGTCCATGGCATATCATTGATGTGATTTTGTTGTTGTCATGGAAATGTTGTAACAACTCACCTGTTTCTGCATTGAGTTCATCCGACTCCAGCCAGTTTTTGTGCAGTATGTCCGTCATCGGTGCATGACCACCGGGGATAAACAACACATTGTAGGTTTCGAGTTTTTGTTGGTCCTTCAAGAGGTCGGACAACTTCATGGGCTTGGCGAGCCCCAAGGAATTCAACGTATCAAGAAAGTCGAGCGCTTTTTGACGTTTTTTCTTCGACAGCCCCCAAAGCGACAAACTCAAAGAAGATGGATCTATCGTCGCGGTATTGCCATCCGGACTGATGAAATCTATCTCATAACCTGCTTCATGTAACGGCATCAACGGCTCAACCAGCTCGCCCAGGTACACTCCGGTTTCATGCGAACCGCCTTCCACATGCGGCACCCGCGTCGCGGAAGAAACATACGCTAATACTTTTGGCTTTTTCACTGTAAACCCTCCTTCCATGATCAAGCTGTTTGAAGGGGACTAATCCCAGCCTTGAACCAAGCTGTAGGAATTCGCCGCTAGGTCATTCTTGAGATCATACGACTAAAACACCAAGTGTCGAACTATATCCGGATGAACATAATGGGCTTGACACAGAATAAAAGGGTCTGACCTCTTTTGCTTTACGGTCGCTTGAAACTCTTACGCGCGCTTTCAACCTTGCTTCTAATCACGCAGCCCTCGATATGATCGTTGACCATCCCCATGGCCTGTATGAATGCATACACCGTTGTGGGCCCAACGAATTTCCAGCCCATTTTTTTTAAATCTTTTGATAAAGCAATTGATTCGGCCGAAGTTGATACGGTTTGTGGCTTCGCGAGATTTTTCTTGTCGGGTTCGTAACCCCAAACAAACGCAGCCAACGAGCCCTCCTGTTTAATGAGATCCTGGGCCTGTCGCGCATTATTGATAACAGCTTCGATCTTACCGCGATGGCGGACAATGCCTGCGTCTTTGAGCAAACGATTCACGTCAAGATGAGTGAAGCGCGCAATGCGGTCGATGTCAAAATTAT
>JAZFSZ010000132.1:0-4603 GCA_036446455.1 Acidiferrobacterales bacterium | reverse complement strand
CCCACTGGGTTCCCACTACAACTACGTTCCTGGCCATGCTTCTAATTTCTCACTGCTATAATTTCTCAATTTTCCATTTGTTTCCGGACTTGACGAGCTTGCGGTCACAACCCAGTTCTTCCTCGATGACTTCCTGGTTGGGTAACAATTGAACCACCCGCACACCCGTCCCGCGCAATTGCACAATGGTCGCACGCAGTGCAGCATCATCTTCATCTGGCGCCAATACGCCCTGCAATACCTCGGCACCATTGGCCGCCAGCCTATTGAGCTGGCGCAGGTCGGCACCAAAACCGGTTGCCGAACGATTGCGCCCGAACGCCTCACCAATACCGTCGTAACGGCCGCCGTTGGCAATGGCTTTACCGTGTTCCGGCACAAACACCGAGAACACCGTTCCGGTGTGATAGCCATAACCGCTGAGCTCGGCCAGATCCACAAACAGGTTTTGTGAGGGTAAATCCCGCTGGGTCAATCGAATAACTTCACTGAGGTCATCGAGCGCATCCAGAACCGGCTTTGGCGCCTTGGCAAAGATGTCCCGTGCGTCAGAAAGCACGCCGGAATTGCCATTGAGCACAGTCAGAGCCACCAAGCCGGTTTTCAATTCCTTTGAAACTTTCCACGAGCCGAGCATGTCGCCAATCTCGCTTTCCGCTTTGCGTTGTATGGCTTCAAACAGTGCCGACTCCTGGCTCTCATCAAGACCGGCGGCGGCCGTGAGCGCGCGGAATATGCCAACATGGCCCAGATCGACATGCACATTTGTGATGCCAACAACCGACAACATCTCCAGCATCAGCCGTAGCACCTCGGCGTCAGATTCCGGGCCAGAGTGGCCAAACAACTCGGCCCCGAGCTGCAGCGGTTCTCTTGAACCACCGAAGGCATCCGGGCGAGTCCGCAGCGCCGGACCGATATAACACAGACGTGCCGGTCCCTTGCGTTTTAGATAGTGGGCATCGATTCGGGCTGCTTGTGGTGTCATGTCCGCGCGCAGACCCATCAACTGTCCTGACAACTGGTCGGTCAGCTTGAAGGTTTGCAAATCAAGTTCCTTGCCGACACCCGTCAACAGCGCTTCCAGGTACTCGATCAACGGCGGCATCACCGGCTCGTATCCCCAGCTGACGAACAAATCCAGCACCTGGCGTCGAATCGACTCCAGCTGTCGTGCCTCAGTGGGCAATACTTCTTCTATGCCTTCCGGCAGCAGCCAACGTTCCGGTGCGGACATCGCGGATTCCTGAAGTTGAAACCAAGAAAATTTATTATTTTATCAGGTAAAGCGCCAGCAGACCGAGGCCCATCACCATGAGCCCACCGCTCCTGAGCCGTGTGTCCGACAACTGCGCCATGGATAACAAGGTACGACGCGTGCCCCCGGGGCTCAGGAAAGGCAGGATTCCCTCTAACACCAGTATCAACGCCAGGGCAACCAGTAGATCGTGCCACATCTCAGACTGGCAAGTGCCGTCTACCTGGGCCTGGGGGTCTTCATGTATTTGAAGAACTCCGAGCTGGGGTCAAGAATCAGTACATCTTGTTTGCTACTGAAGCTCTTTTTATAGGCGTTTAGCGAACGATAGAAGGTGTAGAACTCCGGATTACGCTTCAGCGCCCGCGCATAAATGGCGGTTGCCTTGGCGTCACCATCACCCCGTGTGCGCTCGGACTCACGATAGGCCTCGGCCAACAAGACCTCACGTTTGCGTTCGGCTTCGGCGCGGATCTTTTCGGCCGCCTCCGCACCCTTGGCGCGATGCTCCTTGGCAATACGGGTGCGCTCTGCTTCCATGCGCAAATATACCGATTCGCTTACCTTCTCCGGCAGGTCAACGCGTTTCAGGCGCACATCCACCACCTCGATACCAAAATCATGGGCGGACTTGTCGGCACTGGCCTGCAAAATCTTCATAACATCGTCACGGTCACCGGCAACAAGCTCGTGCAAGGTACGCTTGCCGAACTCGGTTCGCAGGCCACCGTTTACCAGTTGCTGCAAACGCGTATTGGCGGTGGCTTCATCGCCCTGCACCGTCAGGTAGTACTTCAGGGTATCGGCGACACGCCATTTAACAAACGAATCGACCACCAGTGTTTTCTTCTCCTTGGTCAGATATCGCTGTGGCGGTGCATCCAGGGTAATAATGCGGCTGTCAAAAAAGCGAACTTCTTCGGCCACCGGCCATTTCCAGTGCAGGCCCGGTTTGTCGTCATAACGTATCACCTTACCCAGGCGAATGACGATGGCTTTTTCCCTCTCATCAACCGTATAGAAAACCGACATCGCTGAAATCACCAGGATCGCCACCAGGCCCAGTACCGCAATCATTTTGTTCTGAATCATCAGGGAGCTCTCCTTGCTGGCACGCGCTCACGCAAACGGTCGCGGATGCCGGACTGTGGCACCGGGTCGGCCTGCGACGGCGTTTCCGGATGGGCTTCCACTTCGTCGGCGGCACGCCGCATCAATTTATCCAGGGGCAGATAGATAAGATTATTGCCCCCCTTCTGGTCCACGATTACCTTGGTGGTGCTGGACATGACCGCTTCCAGGGTCTCGATGTAGAGCCGGTCGCGTGTCACCCGCGGCGCCTTGGCATATTCACGGGCAACGGCACTGAAGCGATGTGCATCACCCTGGGAATGCGCCACCACGCTGGCCTTGTAGCCTCTGGCTTCCTGTATCAAACGTGCCGCACGGCCACGTGCTCTCGGCAAGATGTCGTTAGCGTACGCCTCGGCTTCGTTCTTGATGCGTTCTTCGTCTTCGCGCGCCTTATTGGCATCGTCAAACGCGGCTTTCACTTGTTCCGGCGGATAGGCACCCTGCATTTCGAGCTGGACGATATGAATACCGGCCTGGTAGCTGTCGAGGATCCCTTGTAGCAGGATATGGGTGCGCTGGCCGACTTCGTCGCGGCCTTCCGTCAGGATAAAGTCCATGGTGTTCTTGCCCGCCACTTCCCGAATCGCCGACTCGGTGGCTTGCTGAATATTGGTTTTGGGGTCGCGGATATTGAATAAATAATCGCCGGCGCTCTTGATTTGATATTGCACGGCAAATTCAATGTCAATAATGTTCTCGTCTTTGGTGATCATTAACGCTTCAACGGGTACCGACGTTATGGTCCCGCCCCGGCGTTTGTTGGTGCGATAGCCAATCTCAATCACCGAAACCGTTTCAACGTTGACTTTTTCAACGCGCTCGATGGGCCAGGGGAGGTGCCAACGAAGCCCCGCCCGGGTAGCCTCCGTCTGTTCACCAAAGCGCAACACCACACCGCGCTCACTTTGCTGAACAATATAAAAACCGGATGCCAGCCAAATGACAAAAACAATGCCAATAACCAGGCCGGCACCGATTCCACCCGCGGCGGTTATGCCGCCACCGTTACCCTTGCCGCCCTTGCCGCCTCCAAACAGGCTGCCAAGCTTGTTCTGGATCTTGCGTACAATTTCATCGAGATCGGGAGGGCCACCTTGTGGACCTCGACCTTTCCCCCAAGGATCTTTATTTCCGGATCCACCCGGTATATTCCAGGGCACATTGACTCCTTTATCGAGTTACGACGCGTTTCGCGCTAGAGGCGGCATTCTAGAGTTATGATGCCATTGGGGCAAGTAAATTACCCAAACTGGAAACCAAATACTCGTCACGGTATTCGCTGCACTTTTGCAGCCAGTCAAGTTCACGCTGATCCAGTGTGAGATCGATTAACCAGCCGCCCTGACCGTCTTCCGTTTCATTCGAGACATCGATGCGATCATAAACCTGGGCACGCAGACGTGCAGCAGTGGGTGGCAGATGCAGACGAAGAAAAACACGACTGCGCCTGTAGTGTTCTGATAGTGCCTGTTTTAACAGATTGATACCATCACCGGTCCTGGCGGACAACCACACCTTGTGAATATGGCCATTTGGATCCCGCTCAATTCGCGGCGACTCTGCCGTTAAATCAATTTTGTTAAATACGATGATCTGCGGAACCGGGTCAGCTTCGATTTCGGTCAACACCTCATTTACCTGCTGCATCAATTCATTGCTTTCCGGGTGATGGCTGTCCACCACGTGCAGCAACAAGCTGGCCTGGGTAACTTCTTCCAGTGTGGATTTGAATGCCGCTACCAGGGTATGGGGGAGATGACGGATAAAACCAACCGTATCGGCCAAAATCAGTTGTACTTTCCCCACTAAATCCAGTCGCCGCATGGTGGGGTCCAGCGTCGCAAATAACTGGTCGGCCGCGTAAACATGGGCGCCAGTTAGCGCGTTAAACAAGGTCGATTTACCGGCATTGGTGTAACCCACGACCGATACCGTTGGAATCGGTATCTTGTTGCGATTCTTGCGTCGCAACCCGCGTTGATTGCGCACCTTTTCAAGACGCTTGTTCAGGTGCCGAATCCGGTTGCGCATCAATCGGCGGTCGGTTTCCAACTGGGTTTCACCCGGGCCGCGCAGGCCAATACCACCCTTTTGGCGCTCAAGGTGCGTCCAGCCTCGTACCAGGCGCGTGGACAGGCGCTGCAGCTGCGCCAGCTCCACCTGCAGCTTGCCTTCATGGCTGTGGGCGCGCAGCGCAAAGATATCGAGGAT
>JAZFSZ010000131.1:0-10419 GCA_036446455.1 Acidiferrobacterales bacterium | reverse complement strand
CCGCTGGACAGCGGAAGCTAAAACTTCCCTGTATCCAGAAACGTGACTGTTCTCTCCGCCACTGCCGTCGACCACACCGAGGGTGTATGCCCCACCAGCAATACAACATGGTCAGCAATTGCGGGCAGCATAGTCTCGGTGACGGCGATGACACCATCATTGGGTTTCGGCAGGCCGGGTGCCAACAGGCCCAGACCCAGGCGTTTGTCTCCGGCGATGACGCCAATCTCTCGCAGTGGCGTCTTCCATGATTCGGTACCGCCACGCACGAGTTGCATGATGCCCTTGCCAAGCAACCAACTACCGAGTGCTGTGCGGGAATAGAACCAACCGGTGTAGGTGCCTAGATGCGGCGGGACGAAGGTGACGATGCGGCCGTGTTTCTGTTCCGGGAAGTGATGAAACATGGCGCGGATAACAATGCCACCCAGTGACTGGCTGACGAGATGAATGACATCGGCATTGATTTCTTTGAGATACGTGTTCAGACGCGTGGCATTCTGCTCCAGCGAGTGAATAACCGAATGGTAGCGGAATACATGTGCTTCATAACCCGCACGCGCAATACGCCCACGCAGGATGTACATGGCCCAGTAGGGCATCCACAGGCCTGGCAGGATAACGACGGCTTCTTTCGGATTACTCACGGCCCTCCCTTTCCCGTTTTAGCAACTCGATGGCATCGCGATTGGTCGATGAACTCACGCGCGCGAGGGCGTCATCAATCGTCAGCCAACAGTACTCTGTATGCTCGTGGCCGTTAAGTGTAATCGAAACTTCGGTATCGAGAGCGAGAAAGAAGACATGCTCGGTATTGTATGTGATGCCAGGCGCGTAACGATAACGCCATTCAGTAAAGATTTCGTATTGATTCTGGATTCCTGTTTCACGCAGGTGGGAAACATCAGTAAGCCCGGTTTCTTCCACTAGTTCGCGTATGGCGGCATCGAGTGGATTGCTCTCATCCCACTTGAGACTACCGGTAACGGATTGCCAGAACTCGGAGTGGTCGGAGCGGTGCATGAGCAGCACCTTGCCGTCACGGGTGTGGACGACAATCAGGACCGATTCAGGTCTCTTATGATGTTTCCCCGTCACCACCGTCTGGGGTCTGAACAACTGCATGGCGCAGCTTGATGTTCAACTCCCGCAACTGATCGTCAGCTACCAAACTGGGGGCCGCGGTCATGAGACAGGACGCCTTTTGTGTCTTCGGGAAGGCAATCACATCGCGGATGGATTCACTGCCGGTCATCATGGCGACGATACGATCGAGACCAAAGGCGATACCGCCATGGGGCGGCGCGCCATATCTCAGCGCGTCGAGAAGGAAGCCGAATTTTTCGTAGGCCACCTCCTGCTCAATACCGAGCGCGGCAAAGACGCGGTTCTGCACATCCAGTTTGGAAATACGGATGGAGCCGCCACCAAGCTCACTGCCGTTCATTACCATGTCGTAGGCGCGCGACATGGCATTGGCCGGGTCGCTATCGACCTTGTTTTCGGAGTCTTTGGTCGGCGCGGTAAAGGGATGATGCAATGCCTTGTAACGGCGATGTTCAGAATCGTATTCAAACATGGGGAAGTCCACCACCCACAGCGGTTTCCAACCGTCTTCCACCAGGCCGCGATCCTGACCCAGCTTGTCGCGCAGGGCACCGAGGGCGCTGTTGACCACTTGTTCATGGTCAGCACCAAAGAAAATCAAATCCCCATCCTGGGCACCGGTGCGTTCAAGAATAGTGTTCACCGTTTCATCGGGCAGGAACTTTAGAATGGGCGACTGCAAGCCATCTCTGCCCCTGGCTACCTCATTGACCTTGATATAGGCCAAACCTTTAGCACCGTAGTTGCCAACAAATTTGGTGTAGTCATCAATCTGCTTGCGCGTCAGCTCGCCACCCTTGGGCAAGCGCAGCGCAGCGACGCGACCGGAATCGGAATTGGCCGGGCCGGAAAACACCTTGAAGTCCACGTCTTTCATCAGATCCTGAATTTCCACCAGCTCCAGCGGGTTGCGTAGATCGGGACTGTCGCTACCAAAGCGCGACATGCACTCATGCCAGCCCATACGTGGGAAGGGATTGGGTAATTCCACGTCCAGCACTTCCTTGAAGAGATGTCGCATCATGCCCTCGATCAGCCCCATGACATCTTCTTCATCGATGAAGGCCATCTCGATATCAAGCTGGGTGAACTCGGGCTGGCGATCAGCACGCAGGTCGTCGTCGCGGAAACAGCGCGTCACCTGAAAATAACGCTCGTAGCCCGCTATCATCAGAAGCTGTTTAAACAGCTGGGGTGATTGTGGCAGAGCAAAAAACTGGCCGCCATATACACGGCTGGGCACGAGGTAATCACGCGCACCTTCCGGCGTTGAACGCGTCAACATCGGTGTCTCGATCTCGATGAAGTCACAATCCTCCAGATAGCGACGCAGTGTTTTGGTAATGGTATGACGCAGGCGAATATTTTTGTGCATGACATCGCGGCGCAGGTCAAGGTAGCGATATTTCAGCCGCACCGCCTCACCGACATCGGTCTCCTCCAGTTGAAACGGCAGCGGATCGCACTTGTTCAGAATCTCGATTTCCCTGGTGAGCACTTCCACCATACCAGTAGCCAGCTCGGTATTGGAGGTGCCATCAGGGCGGCGGCGCACGCGGCCGTGAATGCGCAACACATATTCGTTGCGGCAGCCTTCCGCCAGCTTGAATGCTTTGGCGGTATCGGGATCAACCACGACCTGCACCACACCCTCACGATCGCGCAGGTCGATAAAAATGACGCCGCCATGATCCCGGCGAGTATCGACCCAGCCACACAGGGTGACATCCTGATCAATCAGGGACTCGTTAACATGTCCACAAAAATGACTGCGCATAATTTTCTTTCCGTTCTTGATCGTGTTACCAGTTCGAAAGTATTTATATTAGCCTAAGCACTATCATCGGAGCTGCGTGACTCCAGCGCCATACTCGGCGGCACCAGCACGCCAGTGGAAAGTATCAGCTTCAAACCATCATCAACGGAGATATTCAAATTGACCACTTCACTTTTCTTTACCATCAGGAAAAATCCTGACGTCGGGTTGGGTGTGGTCGGCACATAGATACTGATCATGTCCTCGCCAACCTCTTCCCGCAGCTGACGAATTCCGCTGCCGGTGACAAACGCCAGCGTCCATAGACCCTTACGCGGGTACTCCAGCATCACTACCTGGCGAAACGAACGCGCAGAGCTGGAGAACATGGTTTCTGCCACTTGCTTGGCACTGGAATAAATCGAGCGCACCAGCGGAATGCGCGACAGGATACCTTCCCAAAAGGCCACCAGCTTGCGGCCAAAGAAGTTGGCCACCACAATGCCGGTGAACAGCACCACCACCAGTGTCAATACCGCACCCAGCCCCGGAATCTTGTAGCCGATCCACACTTCCGGTTGGTAGGCATCGGGCAACAGCAACAAGGTCCGATCCATAAACTCGACCAGGAAACGGATGATAAGCACGGTAAAACCGAGCGGCACCCATACAAGCAGGCCCGCAGCCAGGTAACGACGAAATGCGTTCATGGTTGGGAACTAGTGTTTATGGCCGCAAGTCACGCTGCTACTGTTTTGTGACGATGCAGGTTTTGCGTCTTTGCTCGGCTCGCTTTTCTTTTTACCATTGTCTTTGAAGTCGGTGGCGTACCAACCGTCGCCCTTGAGCCTGAACCCGGTCACAGAAATCAGTTTTTTTAGCTCAGGCTTGCTGCAGGACGGACAATCTTTCAAGATATCGTCACGGACCTTCTGTAACTTTTCGAATTCGTGGCCACAGGCCTGACATTGGTATTCATAAAACGGCATTAATCTATCCTCTCACTGTTCTCTAACGGCAAAATGGGGCCCAGGCCCCTTTTTGCAAGGCGCGATTATAGCCCTAGCCGCCTGTTTGGCCCACCTAAAAAGGGCCAATATAGGACCCATTTATCCAGTCCGGCGCTGATTTCGAGGCGTCTGGCGGCCCCAAGGGAGGCTCCAGTGAAAACTGGCGTTCATGCCGGTGGTTCTCAAGATAACCATGGCGGGCGGATTCCCGGTAGCGAGCCTTGAATCCGGATCGCACAGACATGCCGACCATCAAGTTTTGTTCCCGCCTTGATTCAAACCAAGTCTCTCTGTCAACAGCAATTATCAAGAAGCTTTCGTATTAAAAGGGGCAATATGATGCCGGCAATGATCAAAAAAATATGGTCGCCGCAACTATATGACCAAACGCAATTTTATTTTGCAAATAAATAGCTTACTTGATCTTCTCGATGCATTTTGCGAAGAATTCAACGCCCGCTGGTCATAAAATGACCTAGTTTTTTCGCAGAATGCTTGCAGTGGGGGGAAAAATCGCTTAATAATCGCTGCTGCATGATTCATGCAGAAAGCCGAAGATAAAAATTTGCGGTATCACCCGCGACAATATTGACAACAAGCTACCACTCAGGAGCGATTGATGGCAAACGGAAAACCTTCAACCAAAACCGAGATCTATAACAAGATTGTAGAAGATACCGGTTTGAAGAAAAAAGACATCGTCGCTTTTTTTGATTCTCTGACAGGAATTATCAAAAGCGATCTCATTAGCGCCAATGCCTTTACCATGCCAGGTCTACTGAAAATCAAGAAAATTCACAAACCGGCAGTTCCGGAACGTGAAGGCATTAACCCCTTTACTAAGGAAAGGATGATGTTCAAAGCCAAACCAGCCCGAGACGTGGTTAAAGTTACACCGTTGAAAGGACTGAAGGAAATGGTCTAGGCACTTGCTACGATCAAGGTTGTCGGGCAGAACAATGAACTGCTTCTGATGGGCCCGCCCGGCAACCGAATTCCTTTCGATCCCGCTTTACCCTTTCAAGAAATACACCAACCCAGGGCTCGCTCGCCCGCCTGATACCGCCTCTACTTTGGTGGGATATAGTTGACGACTGTTTTGGGCAATCGGCCGAAGCAGGCACTGTATTGCAGTGTCGTCATGATGGTATTGGGCTCATCGCGGTATTCTTCCAGGTCCACCACGTCGAGCTTTATGCTGACAGGTTTCCCCTTCCACTTACCCTCACAATCTTCGTAAATAATCTCGTTGGAGGCGTTGAACTGGCGGAATGCACGTAATCCCTTCGGGTAGTCGAACAGACTGATCTCGGTAGTTGACGGGTCATCATGATCAGCGATACGAAAAGAGGCGGCGTAGTCGTACTTGGGGCGTCCCTTCTTGTCATAAAAGAACACCTGGATCACATGGATATTTTCCGGTTTCCGCGCCTCCCATAGGATCCGGCTCAGTAACCTGCCGGTCTTCTTGTCATAAAATGACTGTTCTTTATAGAAATTTTTCTGGCGGAAATACCCACCCATGCGTTCCTTGATTTCCAGTGACTTGCCATCAATTCGTTTTTTGTGCAGCGTGTACAAATCATCAGCAAAACGATTCCAGCGTTGCGCTTCATTTTTAAAATTGGCTGGCACCGACAGCACCGAGTCGGCTTGCACTGCACCGGCACTCAGTAAACACATGACCAGCAATAATTTATGCAATCGAACCATAACTCCCCCAGGAAGATTTTTATTAAGCTGTATCTATCAAATTAATGAAGCGATGTTGCTAACACGCTGACTTTGAGCGCATGGGTCTGGTGACTCCACACCTCACAAATGAGATGCGTCATTCCCGCAATTTATTCCGTCTGACTTATTCGGCACCATAACCACCGCCGCCGGGCGTTTTTATCACAATGGAGTCGCCGGCACTCATTTCGACACGATCACAACTGGCTAGTTCGCTGACAGTACCATCGGCGTACTCGACACAATTACGCCCCACCTTACCATCCTTTCCGCCAGCGATTCCGCGAGGCGGTACGACACGGTGATTGGACAGGATGGCAACGGTCATGGGTTCACGAAAACGGATGCGACGGGAAATACCTTCGCCGCCACGATGCCGCCCCCGCCCGCCACTGCCACGGCGAATGGAAAAATCTTCCACCAGCACCGGGAACCGCCACTCCAGCACCTCGGGGTCGGTCAGGCGCGAATTGGTCATATGATTCTGCACCGCATCGGCACCGTCAAAGTCCTTCCCGGCACCGGTGCCACCACAGAGGGTTTCATAGTACTGCCAGCGGTCACTGCCAAAGGTGAGATTATTCATCGTGCCCTGTGAGCCCGCCATCACGCCCAGGGCACCATAAAGAGCATCGACCACGCACTGTGAGGTTTCGACATTACCGCCAACCACCGCCGCCGGGCTTTGCGGACTCAGCATCGAAGCCGCTGGAATAATGATATCCAGCGGTTTCAGACAACCCGCATTCAGAGGTATGTCTCGTTCCACCAGGGTGCGAAAAACATAGAGCACCGCGGCCTTACAAATTGAGCTGGGCGCATTAAGGTTATCCGGCAATTGGGCAGATGTACCGCTGAAATCGATTTGTGCGCTACGCCGTTCTTTATCTATCCTGATGGCAACATGAATCTCGGCGCCATTGTCCATTTTGCAAACATAGTCCCCGTCGCGCAGTACACCGATAACCCGGCGCACGGATTCTTCGGCGTTATCCTGCACATGCTGCATATAGGCTCGCACTGTGTTCAGACCATAGTGCGCCACCATGTCTTTGAGTGCCGCGATACCGGCGGCGTTGGCAGCGACCTGGGCCTTGAGATCGGCAATATTTTGATCCGGATTGCGCGCCGGATATTTTCCACCGGTGAGCAAATTGCGCATGGCCTGTTCACGAAATTCACCGCCCGTTACAAGTCGAAAGTTCTGGATTAATACGCCCTCTTGCTCGACATGGGTGCTGTCCGGTGGCATCGAACCCGGCGTGATGCCGCCAACATCGGCATGGTGGCCACGAGAGGCGACATAAAACAGAATCTCATGGTCTTGCGAGAAGACCGGCGATACCACGGTGATGTCGGGTAAATGGGTGCCACCGCCATAGGGTGCATTGAGGACAAACACGTCACCCGCATGCATGCCGGCGGCAAATTCTGATATCACGCTTTGGACGCTGTCGCCCATGGAACCCAGATGGACCGGAACATGCGGTGCATTGGCAACCAACTGCCCGTGGCTGTCAAACAGGGCACACGAGAAGTCCAGACGTTCTTTTATATTGACCGAATGACTGGTGTTTTCCAGGATGGATCCCATTTGTTCGGCGATAGACATAAACAGGTTGTTGAATATTTCCAGGCGCACTGGATCAACTTCCGTTCCCAAAGAAACCGTCGAAGCCAGTGGCACCACGCGGGTAAGTACCAGGCATTGTGTTGCGCTCACTCTTGCCTGCCAACCCGGTTCCACCATCACTGTCGAGTGGTCCTCAATGATGATGGCGGGGCCATTGACGAAATCATTTAGCGGCAATGCCTGCCGCTCATACACCGGGGTGTCAAAGTAAGCGACTGCATCGTGGCTGTCGTTGAGTGTGTAGACGGTTACCGTGGCCAGCGGGCCCTGAGCCAGTGCCAGGCTTTCCATTTCGGCAACCGTCTCATCACCCGGCTTGCGGGTCTTGCCTACTACCTCCACCGACACAGCTTCAATCACCTTCGGTTTGTCGCTCTCAATGAATCCGTAACGCGATTGATAAGCAGATTCAAAATCAGCCACGACTGTCTCAAAGTCGGCGAAGATAATTGGTAGTGCGACATCCGTTCCTCGATAACGAATATGGACACGCCGCGTGGTCTGCAGCTGATCCGTCTCGACTCCCTGTTGCCGTAATGCATCGCCGCCTTTCTGCTCGATCGCCTGAAACAGTTGCACCTGATCACCGAGGGCATCGACGGACAGTTCCAGCTCCACCGCCTGCTCACGCATCCAGCGCAGATCGGCAAGTCCTATGCCATAGGCCGACAACACACCAGCATATCGATGGATCACGACACGGCTCATACCCAGGGCATCGGCTACCTGACAGGCATGCTGGGGACCGGCGCCGCCAAAACAACACAAGGCATATTCACTGACATCGTAGCCACGTTGCACGGAGATTTTGCGAATGGCGGTGGCCATGTTATCGATGGCGATTTGCAGTGCCCCATGGGCAAGCTCAACCGGCGATTGCGTCCTGCCGGTACCGGATTGGTAATCTTCGGCCAGTTTCTCGAACGCCGTTTCAGTCGCACTTTTATCCAGCGGCAGGTCGCCAGTGACACCAAATACACGCGGAAAGAATTCGGCATTGAGCTTGCCGACCATGACATTGCAGTCAGTTACTGTCACCGGGCCGCCACGCCGGTAACAGGCCGGGCCGGGATCGGCCCCGGCTGACGCCGGACCCACGCGCATGCGGCCATTGTCAAACCTGACAATGGAGCCACCTCCTGCCGCCACCGTATGGATATACATCATTGGCACGCGCAGTCGTACACCAGCGACCTGGGTTTCGTAGGTGCGCTCGTATTCGCCATCAAAGTGGCTGACATCCGTCGAGGTACCGCCCATATCGAAACCGATGATCTTGTTGAATCCTTCAGCGGCGCTGGTTGTTACCGCACCGACAACACCGCCTGCGGGTCCGGAAAGAATACTGTCCTTGCCCTGGAACCAGGCGCTATCCACCAGGCCGCCGTTGGACTGCATAAAATACAATTGCGCGCCGCCCAATTCACCAGCGATACCATCGACATAACGTCGAAGAATCGGTGACAGGTAGGCATCGACAACAGTGGTATCGCCACGACTGACCAGCTTCATCAATGCGCTGACTTCGTGTGACACCGACACCTGTGCAAAACCAATTTCACGCGCAAGCTGCGCCAGCTGTTGTTCATGTATCGGATAGCGATAGCTGTGCATGAGTACGATGGCCACCGAGACAATGCCATCTGCGAACGCGGTCTGCAGTGACGGGCGCAGATCATCGGTGTTGAGCACCTGCAATACCTCGCCGTCCGCAGTAACACGTTCAGCCACCTCGATGACGGACTCGTACAACATCTCCGGCATTTCTATTTTCAGCGCAAAGATATCGGGGCGATTCTGGTAAGCGATGCGCAGTGCGTCCGCGAACCCCCGGGTGATTAACAGCAGCGTGCGTTCGCCCTTGCGTTCCAGCAAGGCGTTGGTGGCGACCGTGGTACCCATTTTGACGATATCGATCGCGCCGTCCAGCGGTGCGTCGCCTTCTATGCCCAATATCTCACGCATTCCCTGCAGTGCCGCGTCCTTATAGCGTTCCGGGTTTTCCGACAGCAGCTTTCGTGTCTGCAGTTTTCCCTCTGGATCGCGGGCAATGATATCGGTAAAGGTACCGCCGCGATCTATCCAGAATTGCCATTGTGGTTGTGATTTTGGGGCCACGACGAGTAATTTAAGTATTTGTAAACAAAGTGTTATTGAAACGTGATGCGCATCGGGTGATTGCCATTATGCCACCATTCCAGCGGCGATCGCACAGAAGCCGGTAAAGGTGGGTGCAGGCACGGCATGGGCTTCTGAATTCATTAGGGTCTGGTGGAATCAATGCAGTGAAATAACGTAAACTGCGTCGCTACTTTATTAATTACCAGCTAACTAGATAATGCACAGACAATTTCTTTTACTCTTCACCTGTTTGATATTTTTTGCCAGTAACGCCTTTGCCATCGTTAATATCGAAAATATCCGTGTACAAAGAAAAGAAGATGGTTTCAGCGGACAACTGGATATCGACGCCACCTTGCAAAGCGGCAACACCAACAATACCCGCATCGGCTTTGGCAGTCGCCTGCAATGGATCCGGGGCAATAAAACAAATTTCCTGGTACTGAACCACGACTATGGTGAGCGGAGTGGCGCGCGTGATATTAACAAGTCATTCCTGCACGGTCGCCATATAGTGCAGCGAAGCAGTAAATGGGCATGGGAGGCATTCGGACAACTGGAGCAGAATGAATTTACGCGTTTATCACTGCGCACCCTCGCCGGTGCCGGAGGGCGTCGTACGCTAGGAGAGGAAGCCGACAAATCGGCAATATATTTAGGTCTCGGTGGATTCTATTCAACCGAACGGCTCGATGACAATTCCACCGACAATCTTGCTCGCGCTAATATATATCTCGTAGTTAAAAAAACAATTACCGCAAACACCTTGTTCATTAGCACGGCTTATTATCAACCTGCCATCAGCCAGTTAGATGATTTTCGTGCGCTGGGTCAAGTCGCACTGAACATTGCCATTAGCAAAAAATTGGACTTAAAACTCTCGTTCGACTTTACCCATGACAGCCAACCGCCAATCGGCGTGAAGTCGACGGACACCAGCTTCCGCACAGGAATTGAATATAGGTTTTGATCCTTGCGTCCGCTCTGCCAAAAGCAAGCACACGAATTACCTAGACCATGGTCCGTCCCCAATTATTTTGGGGGTCGCGGGTTAAGAA
>JAZFSZ010000130.1:0-13200 GCA_036446455.1 Acidiferrobacterales bacterium | reverse complement strand
ACACTACATCCCGATCCAGCTGGATTGAGATACCTGCTTATAGATGCCTATTTGATTTCCATTATTTCCCAAACGAAGAAATACACTGTTGAGATCACAGCATCCGGAATGAACGGTAGAGAAAGTTGTCCAGCATGCGTTGCGTAATCGGGATTTCTCATCAACCATTACATGGCTCCGTAAACTGTTGTACTGATAACGTGGTTGCCGTTTTCACCGACCCAAACTATAGTTCCACCCTTCTGCTTTTGTGGTCAAGAGCATTCCCATACTTGTATACCAATAGGTCATTTGCAGTGTGTGGCAATTTTCCCAACCGCTTAGTAGACCACTCTCAGCATTATATTTTATTGATCTACATTAATACCGCTTAGAATCCTGAAAGGGAATGAGAATGATTCAATGTCGCTGGCTGCACCCAGGGGACACCTGTGTGCCTCTGGTTATTACCCAATATTGTTCGATAATCGGAATTTACGATTGGTAGTCAATTCCATCGAATGCGACAAAAGTTAACACTGCTCCCGGAATAGGTAATCAAACCGCCAACCGGCGTGGTGCTGCGATGGTGTTAATGATCAGTCTCGCCATCGAAGCTTTTGAATACTTTAAGCACATCGGCAATATCTTCTTTGTTCAACCCCTCGCCTGTCTCCAGTGAACGTTTGCCGCTACGGCAGATGAGTAGCACTGGCGCCACCCGGAGCCGCTGACTGCGCGACCGATGACACTCAATATCGAGGTGCACTTGATCCAGATCAAGTGAATTCGGCTTGCCATCACCTAAGCTTGGAGTCGGTACTTTGGTACTGTCGGCACGTTTCAGTTGTCGCCCATTATAAATTGGCTGGAGGGTTGCTGTGGAAATTGTTTGGTTCACTCTGGTAGCAATCATGCTGTATCTGGTTTCGGACTGGATTCTGGATCGCATTGAGATGGCGCGCGGTGAACGTCTGGCTAAACGCAACTTGGTTTTTCTTGTTATTATTGGCGTCCTTTCGCTGGTCGTATTTCAAATAGCTCAATTAGTATTATCAAAATAATCGGCCCGCCTGCAGATTTCGGTTTTTGCCAATAATAAATTCAAAATTATTATGACGCCTGATCCTCCAACTCTGGATCAAAATTCAAATCTTTGCCATCGTTTCTGTGTTCACGCCTGCCAGATTTCATGGCGCCAAACACGATGATAAGAAACAACAGGCCACCGAAAATAGCAATCAAGCCGCCAAAACCCATCAGCCCCATGGCCGCAATTTTTTCCAGGCCATCCAGGCCCTGCTCGACTCCGGCGACCTTGCGTTGAACACCATACCCTCCCGACCAGACCAGACCCACCACGTGCAGAAACTGGCCACCACCGTATACATAAGGTTGAATCCGGGACCACTTGATACTGGGGCGCAGATACCCGAGCCGGGGTAACAGATCGTAAGTCAAACCCATCAGTGCCAGTGTGACGCCGACAATAGAGCCGTGATAGTGAGCAGGAATGGTGACGTTACTGCCCTGAATGAGGAAGCCGATGGCGCCACCAAACCCGAACAGAACCATCGACATTATCAAGGCTGACCGGTGGCATGCATATTCCCTTGACACAGCTGGGCTTCTTAACCATCCGTAAAACAGCGCCAGGCCCAGGGGCAATGTTGCCAGGCTGCCACCGTATGCCATTAACCAGGTAAAGAGCTTGATATGCTCTGCCGATCCCACGGGGAAGGAATAATAAATCAGCGGCGCCATGAATACGGTCACCAGCCCGAGGAAGAACAGCAACAGTACAACACGCGGGCTCAGAGGCAAGCGTATACCGGATACCGAGGCAAGCCATAACCAGGCGACGAGTGTGAGCAAGGTATAGGTGAACTGAAGCATATGCCCACCACCCCAGAACAGAAGCTCGTAGTAAAATTTACCGGTAATATCATCTGGCAGCGCAATATGAGACCAGACGAAGGCCATCAGTGCCATGACTGCCGATACACTGACCGTATTCAGACCAAAACGTATTGCGCTTTTTGCTGTGATTCGATAACCCACCCGTGGAATGGCAATCATGCTGCGACCAACAAGCAAAGCAAAACCAGCGGCGAAGCCCAACAAACTGACCAGAAACAACGGGTGTCGTAACACCGGAATATAGTTGCTCATCAATGGCTGGTCGGCCCCGGCAAAGGGTGACAGGGCCATCACCGCAGTGCTGCTTGCCGCCAGAACAAAGGCTGCCCATCCAAGGCGGATAAACCGTGCCGTGGAATTCAGGCTCCACAACAGACCGGCAAAGGCAAGGAACCAGACCAGCACCGACAAATCGACATGGATGACCAGTGCGGTACGAAAAAAATCAATCCAGGGAAAGATGTTCTGGATATAAGGTGTCCGCGACAACACCAGCAGTAATGAAAAAATACCGGAGCCCAGCAGCGCCAACAAACCCAGCCACAACCACGCAATCGCCAACGCGCGGCGACTATCCTGCGGAACGGGCAATACATATTCGTGATCGTTATCTATCAGCGCTGTGGCAATAATATTCACATTGATACTCTGTATGTTGCCTATTTCACAACAAAATTGTTTACACCTTCATCAAAGTCGATAACAACCACCTGGGCAGGTTTCAACTGCACAACCTGCTCAAACGTGGAAGTATAACCTTTGTCGGGAGAGCCATCGCCGAGCTGTACCTTCAATAGATAGCGTCCGGCTTTGACGGTAAATCGCTTATAGGCACTGGAAGCGCTATCGCGGCTAAGTCCTGCTGGGGGCAAAGTTTGCTGATACATCAATTTGCCGTCCAGCCTCAGTTCCACACGCACCGCATGACGCTCTCGGGGACAGACAATGCGTTCCCGCATGTTGGGAGCCAGTTTCTCCAGCTCCTCATCGCTGCGCTCACGGCAGGCCCCGATGGGTTGCCCGGCATGACTGAAGCTCAATTTGATTACCGCCTGGTCAGGCGCCAGACGGACGTAGGCCGGTGAGGCAGAGAAGTAGCCAATCATGGCGACAAAAACAGTGTAAGCCGCAACTTGCCCGGCGATTTTCCACAATCTAGTCATGATCAATTCGTTTCAACCTGCTGCGAAAGTTTTGTATTTTTTGCAATAGTTTCTTTTTCTGCAGGAGCCCGGTCCAGAAGACCCTAACCTGTTCACTCGCTACGCGTGCACGAAGAATCGGTTCCCGCTGCCCGTGTAGCCGTTGTTCCATCCAGGTATTGCCGTGGCGAAAGTGGCAATCTCCACCGGCACACCCGGTGATAAATATTCCGTCCGCTCTGCCCTCCTGCATTGCATAATCAATAAACGAAGGCGGCAACATGCCAATGCAGGGCAATGACAGTGCCGCCACGCCACTATCCTGCAAGGCCCCGACATCAATCGCATGATCACAGCCGTAAACCAGTATTCGCACGTCACCGTTCAGTCGTTTCAGTGCCGCTTTCGTTTGCAGCCGCAATTCCTTTATCTGTAACTGTGGCATATCTATTCCGCTGACCAGATCTTCGATGCTGCGGAAAGGGGTCGATGCCGGACAGGAACCAGTGCAGATACCGCAACTGGCACACAGGGACTGGTCAACGACGGCCTCTTCAATGCCCGGCCGTTTGCTGTGGGGTTGCATGACGATGGCCTCGAACGGGCAATCGGCAAAACAGCGGCGACATCCGTTGCAATTGTCGGGGTCGACAACTGCGACCGGTTCACTTTTTGCGGGCGGTAGCCAGGGCAGCACCGTCAATACCAGGGTTAATCCACCAAGTAGCATCCACAACCCACCGGCAGACCAGATATCGAGCAAGGGAAAGGTAAGCAAATAAAACCAGTCCAGATTGACTACGCTGACCGCGATATCCAGATTCGCCGGACCACCCTGGCTCATTGCCGGTCGAATCAGGGAAACGGCAAGCAGCGCACACAACATGCCGACAGCCAATGTGCGCGACGGGTTGGTGCGTGCCAGGGTAATTCTCTGAATATGAATCCACATGCCCAGCAACAGTATTAGCGGGATGGCGATATGCAAAAAAATCAATAGCGAAAAAAAGCGATCACTCAGATAGGTCTGATTGAGAAAATTGCGCGCCATCGGTGTGGTGAAAATTGGCAACCAGTCCAGCCATTCAGCTGTTGCAACAGCGATATACTGGGCCAGTCCATCCCATACCAGCCAGTAGCCCCCGATGCCGGAAGCGAACGCCAGCCACAACAGCGGCACACCCGAAACCCAGGAAAACCATCGAAACCCGCGATAGCGACCATAGGCAAATTCCCGGAAAAGATGGAGCGTCATGGTGACCACAAACGCGTCAGAGGCATAACGGTGCAGGCTTCGCATCACCCCGCCGAGATACCATTGATCATGCGTCAGGTACTCGACCGACTCATAGGCCGCTATGGCGCTGGTTTCAAAGAAAATATAGAGATACAGGCCGCTGATAATTATGAGCCAGAAGAAATAGAACGACAACGCACCTAGCTGGTGGAAGGGATTACCAGTTTGCCCGAATGCACGATTAAATCCGTTTTCCGTCAAATCGAAGAGTCGGCGGAGACCATGTTGAAGAACTGTTAGCAAGAACAAACCCCTGTTTGGGCTACAAGAACAATTACAATTAGCCCTGTTACCCGGTAAAATCTTTGATTAATGTTAATTGTTGTTATTAAATTCTGTGATTCTTAATGTTACTTCGCCAATCCGAGTAGCCTCAACCATGGCCCCACAAGCATTACTTAAGTCCTGGCGCGACGCTGCCCCCGCCACTCCCGAATTAGCCAGAAAAGTATGGAAAATATGATGATCGCACCGATAAACATGCCGACAAATAGTGAGTAGTCAAAATAATAACTGCCACTGGCAGGATCGTAGACCGTACAGAACAAACGAATCCGGTTAGCCAGAGAAGTCAGCAATGAGCCGGGGTTTGGTTTTCCAAGAACCAGCTGCTTCAACGGCTCCACTAATCGTGGCGTGTCAAAGCTTGAACCGCTGATGTCATAAACCTGGCCGGCTACCTTACCGGTACTGTCAACAAGCGTCGTTTGCAGCAGGTGATCAAAACCATTGGGTGAACTGAAATACAGAAATCCGACCTCCCTCGCCAAGCTGTCGATTGCCTTTTGATCGCCACTCAAAAACTTCCAGCCCGGCTGGTCGATGCCCTGGTGTCTTGCAAACACGCGCATGGCGTCTGGTGTATCGTTCAGGGTATCAAAACCGATGGTTAGAACATTAAAGCTGTCCTCACCCAGCACGTCCCGCGCCTTTTTAACGGCGAGTGCCAGGTGACGTGTAGTTGTTGGACATACATGGTAGCAACTGCTGTAAACAAAGCTGATCAGCAATGGTTTACCGCGATAGTCGGATAACCTTACCGTCCGGCCTGCCCGATCGACAAATACATGCTCACCGATAGTATTGCCAATCGCAGCCTGACTGACTTCAAGAGCTGAGGTGTTATCGAAGGTCTTTGATTTCGATACCGCCAGACCTACGGATGCATAAGTCCCCTGCACCGTCGATAGCAATAACAGCAGCGCGATGAATCCAGTGGTTGCCCAACTCGACTGTAATCGTGAGATCAAACACCGCTCCAGCTCGTAAACTGGGTATCCACGAACACGCCCACGAGCACCAGGGAGAGTTGAATAATTGAAGCAAAAAAATTGACTCTGGCTTTTTCTTTTGTAGGCTGCCGGACCAGTTCAATGTTTCTGAGTATAAAATAACCTCCCCCGGCCATGGCACAGACCAGGTAAATCCACCCCAGCCCGTAGAAGAAAGGAATAATTGATGCGGCGACCAGAATAATCGTATTGGCGAGAATAATTCGTGTGGCGGTGGCATCTCCGACAACGACGGGCAACATCGGCACTTTGGCGGCCGCATAGTCACGATGCAGAACAATGGCCAAACTCCAGAAATGCGGTGGTGTCCATAAGAACAGTACGATGGCCAGCAGGATTGCCGCAGTGCTCAGGCCTGGATCAGCGGCCGCGGCACCGCCCAGAACAGCGAAGCTGCCGGACAGGCCGCCAATGACGATATTGAATACGCTACGCCGCTTGAGCCATACCGTATAAATGACTGCGTAAACAAATGCACCCATAAATATATGGAACGCCGCTACCAGATTAAACAACCAGCCGACGGCTGCCACCGACACCAGTAACATGGCGCAAACTCCCCATAGCCAAAGCCGGTTGACGGTAAATGCACCGGTGACAAATGGTCGCTGGCGGGTGCGGGACATGAGAGCATCCAGATCCCGTTCCACATACTGATTGAAAGCACCCGCACTGGCAGAGGACATGAGTACCAGCAAGCCGAGTGCGGCAATCTGCCACGTGGGTAACGTAATACCGGGGGTTACGGCATAACCGGCGATTGCGGTTAAGGCAATCAGCAAACCGATTCGAAGTTTAAAGACACTAACGAGTTGAGCCAGCATACGTCGTAATTTTCTATGTTAATGCAACAACACTTACCGCCCGTGCCGCCGAAAAAGGACAGGACAAGTAGTTACTGTCCTGTCCGGCTATCACGTCAACTGATACCCCAGGTTTCGGAGAGGAACTTCCAGTTGACGAAGTAGTAGAGAACAAAGGAAACCAGGAACACAAGTGCCAGCACGAACGTTCCCGGTGCCACAATCTTGCCGATGCCGACTCCTTCGTAGCTGGTAATCGGTTCGGCAATTAACGGTACCGCAGACTTCTCTGTCAGGCTCTTGCGCTTGCCGAACAACAATGAACCGACAATGATGACGCAGAAAGCGGCGCCACCGACAACGGCCATGACCACCGAGATTCCCATGAGGCCCAACAAGGTATAAGCGGTCTCCGGGAAGTTATGGTTAAACGCTGCGCCTGCGAATGACATATCCCAGTGACGCCTTGCCACTCCCAGTGTACCGGCCCCCATCATGAACACGGCCACCCCTGACATACCGATAGCGAAGATGTACGGCTGCCACCTGGCCAGCCCACTCATAATCAGATCGCGTCTGAACAATACCGGCACCAGCCAGTACGTGAGAGCCATAAAAGCCAGGGTCGTACCGATGGCGACGGTGGCATGGAAGTGACCCGGGACATAGAGGGTGTTGTGAATAATCAGATTGATTTGCTCGGTACCCATGACCACCCCGGAGATACCGCCCAGGAATCCAAAGAGGACAAGCGACAGGAACATGCCCGAAAACGCCGGGTTGCCCCATGGGGCCTTGCGTAACCATTCGAACAGGCCCTTATTGAAGCCGCGCTTGCGCTGGGCTGCTTCAATGGAGCCCGGCACGGTCAGGCCATGGATCATGCTGGCCAACACCGCCAGGTACATGGCGTAACTGGTATTGAAGATCTTCCAGGTAGAGCTGACACCCGGGTCCACCAGGATGTGGTGGGCGCTGGCCAGTTGCAGAAATACAATATACAGCAAGAAAGCCCCGCGACTGACCTTCTCTGACAGCGGCTTGGCGCCGAAGGCTACGGCGGCGATCGCATACCAGACCGCTACCATGGCGGCCATGTTGATCTGCTGTGAGGAATGGCCGAAGGCCCACCAGATCACCCGGTACATGAGCGGATCAATATTGCTGATAAACCCTGTTGAATATAAAAAAGTCGGAATCAGGATAATCGCGCCGGTAGCGATGGTAAATATAGCAATGATGGCCGCTACCAGGGCTCCGAAAGTCACTAACGGTAGTGAGCCCTCATAGGTTTTCTCTTCTTTGGCAATGACCAGCGTCCCCAGGAACACAAAACACCCGAGCAACGCGCCGACGGCAAACAAGATCAGGCCCAGGTAAAACATCGGGTCCGCCGACATGGGTACATAAGAAGTAAACATGACGCTGGAGTTGCCCTGGAATACGGCGACATTGTTCATGATTGCGCCGATCAGCATCATAGCGAAACCAAGCCACGCAATGCGCGGTGTCGCCAGGCGACATCCCAGCAAGGTTGATGAGCAGAAATACAGTACTGCCATCTCAAAAAAGATCATCCAGTAAATCAGGACATCAATACCATGGGCAGTCAGCACCAGGTAAAAGTCACTGGCACCAAGCAGATGAACGGCCGGCCAGCGAGTGAGGCCAACAAGTAAACCGAGAACGCCGCCAACCAGCAGGAAGACAACGGCAATGACGGCGTGGGCCTTGATTAACTTTTCCGCCGGTTTATGGAACAGCAACCCGGTGTCGGGACAAGTACGGAATTCACTAGCAATGGCCATTTCGACTCCCAATCTATAATTTATTCTTTGACGTTATTCTGTGACGTAGATCCTGCCCACCATTTTATGATGGCCAATACCACAATATTCGTTACAGACCACCGAGTATTCACCCGCCTTGTTGGGGGTAATGGTCACCACCATCTCGTAGCCCGGGAGCACCTGTAAATTGATGTTAGCGGGTTGCAATGAGAAGCCATGCTGCCAATCCATGGAAGACAGGTGAAGGCGATAGCTCTTGTCCTTTTCCAGTTCCAGAACAGGCCACCAATCCCACAGTCGCGCAAGCATGTAGATGTCGCTGCCTGCGGGTGGGCGCACCACCGGGAAGTTACGAACGCCGTCGGTGCGAACGGTATATTGGTCCACCATGGCCTGGACCTTCTTCTGGTAGGCCTCGGGCGTAGTTTTATAGGCCTCGTTCGACAGATTCTGTTTTCCATAGACATGCCAATAGGGCATCATGGCAAACATCAAGACAGCCCAAAGCAAGGCCAGCGCGATCCACAGCAACTCGACCTTCTCGATAGGTTCTTTCCACCACAACCGATCTGACGGTGGCATTAATGCGCTCATAGCACTTCCTCCTGATCCGCTTCTTAGCTATTACAATTATTTGGCAATGGGAATGTGGATGATCTCCATGATTCCCCAAACCATATAGAATACCGTCGGAACAACCACACCGATGAATAGCAACAGAAAAGGGTTATCAAGCACGCGTTGCATAACCGGAATTTTCTCGTCAGCCATAATATTTCTCCGTTGATACTTGTATTGATATCGGGTGTTACCGTTTTCACCGGCTCCACCCGGAGCGCCACTTCGCTGCCATCACAATCAGTGGCACTCCCAAACCAGACAGAAGGCCAATGTGCAGCGTGTGGTAGTTTGCCTCGCCGCCCAATAAACCACTTTTAATACGATATTCAATTGATCTATGTTAACTGCACCTCAAAGTCCGCAAGGAAATGCAATAGCGAAGCGCGGGGTTACCCGGGATTGGGGCTCCATGTTCTTTTGTGGCATTCTCGATAAGTTGTATTAGTGGTCTGGATACCGGCTCCGCCGGACTCCTTATGTTGTTTTTTTGAATCAGGGTTTCTGGAAAACCATGGAAAACAGAAGTCGACAATTAAAATTTTTCCGCATGCTGGTTTTTGCATCCCTGCTGCTCACGCTGGCGGTGGTGGTGTTAAGCGCATATATAAGGCTGGACGGTATTGGGCTGGGTTGCGGGGACTGGCCCCGTTGTTTCGGACAGATACCGATGACAAGCGATGCCGGCACCCTGCCAACAACCCTGGCTGGCGTTATGCACCGGATAACGGCGAGTCTTTTGGGCCTGCTGGTGATGACGATTACCGTCCTCGCCATCCGCCACCGCGGTCGTACCGGTACCGGTCTGACAGTGCCACTGCTTGCCTTCGCGCTGATCGTGTTCCTGTCGGTCCTCGGTTTTAATACACCCGCATGGCAGATCCCCGCGGTCACACTGGGGAATCTGGTCGGTGGCACGACGTTGCTGTCTCTGCTGTGGTGGATGGGTCAGCGTTCCCTGGCCAGCGAAACAGTTGCAGAAAACACGGGGAGTAAATTCAGACCCTGGGTGCTGGCAGGGATAGGAATCGTAATGCTGCAAATCGCGCTCGGGGCGTGGGCCAGTGCTAATTTTGCCGGCCCTGCCTGTCCGGCACTCCCTGCTTGCGCACAGAACTGGGCGTCTCTTTCGCAATTGTTTCAGGGATTCGACCTCTCACGTCAATTGGCTATGGATAACCAGGGGAAAATTATTGTTGATAACACGCAGGCAACTCTGCATATGGTGCATCGGATAGGTGCCCTGCTAACACTGCTGTACATTGGTGGCCTGGCAGCACTGGCTGTACGTCGGCACGAACACTTGCGTTCCGCCTGTAGCGCAATCCTGTTTTTGTTATTGGTCCAGGCCGGCTTGGGAGTAATCGCGATATTGACGGAACTGCCGCTAATGATAGTGACCGCGCACAATGTGGTAGCTGCCGTGTTGTTACTGGCAGTAATCAACTTGCTTCATCGGCTGACACCGAAACGGGTTCGCTGAATGCTTGCTGTTCTGAATTGAAAAAAGGGGTTGGGAAATTAAAACCAGAAGACCGGATAGTGTCTTTTTGGGTTGGTAGAAATATTATTTACAATTAGAGCCACCAGCAACATGACAATAATACCCGACGCGATGGGTGACAACACAAACATATAACCAAGCTCATGCACCTGTGAACTGCCAATGACCGCAATCAACGCCGTGGCACCCCCTGGAGGGTGGAGTGTCTTGCTGAGATGCATCATAACGACAGCCAGTGAAACAGCAACTGCACCGGCGAGGGCAGCATCAAACGGGATCAGCTTGTATACCGTGACACCGACGATGGCGGAAACAAGGTGCCCTCCTACCAGATTTCTTGGCTGTGCATATTCTACTCTGGGGGCACCATAGATCAGCACCGCCGATGCACCAAAAGAACCAACCAGGAACAGCTGATCAAAATTTGTTAACTGGAAGTAGTTGCCCAACAACGAAATACTGTACATCCCGACAAATGCGCCCAGCCACGACCAGGCTATTTTACTTAATGGTTTTCTTGCCGGGCTCTTTTCCATGCCCCGCATGCGTAAGAAATATTTCTTCATTTGAACAGGTTTATCTGAATATAGACTGATATGTTGCTGGAATCATCACAGCATAATTGCTACCCCAAATGTGACACGATCTCTACAGGATGCGTTCCCGCAGAAATATACTAACGGGTTGACCACAGCTCCTTAACAATTGTGAATTCAGACCAACTTAATACCGCGCATACTATATAATTGCCTCGTCAGAAAAATCTGTGGGTAATGATAGTTATGGTGTTTTTATAAGTTATTGATGTTGCGTTGATTATCGTAGCAAGCAGGGTAATATTTTCCGAGCGTTACTTTGCGTAACCTTCAAGAACTTACCAGAGCGAGCGACAGGAACAGCAGGAACAGACTGAGATAGTACTTTGTGTAACACATTGACGGTGTGCATCGGACCCCCCGAAAAGTGAAGAGTTCGAGGGAAAAAATCCGATGCGCATGCTGTTTTAGGCGAACTATACTCGTTAATTTGTTGAATTCAATTGTTGTTTCGCAGGGATAGTTCAGGGTCTGTCCCTTATTGCTCCTATTGCTCTATTCTATTGCTCCAGTGCTCTATTGTCCCCTGGATTGAAAAATACCTGGCAAGCAACAAACGCAAGATTGTTTAATTAAGACAAACAAGACTCTGCTAGAATAATCTCCAGTATGAAACTCTGTTCACCACTTTCTTTTTTATTGCTAACAAGTGTCCTGTTCACTTCCTCCTGTAATAACAGCGACACACCAGACCCTAACCCCGATCCTGTAACAGGGTGCGTGTTTTCATCTAATACAAACACAGCCGTAAATACGACTTTCATAAGCAACCTCGACCCCGTACCCGGTTTAAATGTGTATAGTGATATCTGGGCTTCTGGCAATACCGCAATAGTTGGTTCGTACGGCACTGGCTCAGGCGCTGCCATTATCGACATCACAAACCCCGCGCAACCGCAGTTACATACACGGTATCATACTCAAAATAACGCAATCGTAAATGACGTAAAAATAGTTTCGAGTACCGCTTACCTGGCAACCGATGGGGACGGTGTACACATTATTGATATCAGCACACCTGCAACACCTGATTTGTTGGGCACCATAACCTCAAGTATCGGTGGCTATAACAGTATTCATAATATAAGCCTGGATAATGATATTCTTTATCAAGCTTCATTTGCCATAAGTACTGTAATCAAGGTGTTTGATGTATCTAATCCTGCAGCCCCAACTTTTATCAGAGAATTCGACAGTGCCAATACTAATTCCCTACTGGTTCATGACATTACTGCTATAAATAACCGTCTATACACTTCTGGATTTGGGGGTGTCACTGATATATACGATGTAAGTGGAATTGTCACTGCTGCACCCGTATTACTGGGGAGCTTTACCACCGGTTCAGTCAATCACAGTAACTGGCCAAGTGCTGATGGCAACCTCATCGCCATCGCCCATGAAACACAAGATGGCACCTTACAGTTATACGACATCTCAGATATGAGCAATATCCAGCTTGTCTCTACCATCGAGGCCAGTAGCTTTGGTATCAACGCCTATTCACCGCATAATCCAATCATTATTGGAAGCACTCTCTATGTTTCCTGGTATGAAGCAGGGCTACAGATGTTCGACATCTCCAACCCCGCCAACCCATCCCACATAGCGGGCTTTAACTCTTATACCGGAAACTGTTCATCTAATTTTGGCAACTGGGGAGTGTATCCCTTCCTGGGATCGGACAAGATACTTATCAGTGACGGCAGTCATGGACTTTTTGTGCTGGATGCATCTACGGTAGTACCATAAACAACTTTTCAAATAACACATCTAATCTAATAAGCAGTGATTGCATGACAAATGGTCAGCAATAAGGGGGACTCTTTTGGTTGCCCTGGCTATGGCACTGCCACATTATCAGACGCCTGCATGGACGCAGGCGGTACGAGCCCATGGACGGGCGAAGGTACGACTCCATGGATGGAGTCGGTAGAGTCGCGTCTGGAACGAAGACCGAGAACACTTGCGTTCCGCCTGTACAGCAATCCTGTTTTTGTTATTGGTCCAGGCCAGTCTGGGAGTAATCCAGTTACTGACGGAACTGCCGCTATTGCTGGTAACCGCGCACAATGCAGTAGCAGCTGTGTTATTACTGGCAGTGGTTAACCTGTTTCACCGGCTGACACCGAAACAGGTTCGCTGAATGCTTGCTGTCCTGTTTTGAAAAAAATATAAAAAAGGAGCCGGGAATTTACAACCAGAAAACCGGATAGTGACATTTGGGGTCGGCAGAAATATTATTCACAATTAGAGCCA
>JAZFSZ010000129.1:0-5833 GCA_036446455.1 Acidiferrobacterales bacterium | reverse complement strand
CGCCGCGTTCATGGCCGCTGTCATGTCCTCGGACATGGACAACACCGACAAGGTGGTAACCATGGTTGCCGAATGTCGTGACATGGGGCTGGAGGTATCGGTACCCGATATCAATCGCTGTCACTACGAGTTTATCGCCATCAGTGATGAGGTTGTGCTCTATGGGATTGGTGCCATCAAGGGCATCGGTGAGTCGGCCATTGGGTCGATTCTTGAAGCTCGCGAGCAGGGCGGGTCTTTTTCTGATCTGTTTGACTTTTGCCGTCGTATTAATTTACGCAAGGTCAATAAACGCGTGCTGGAATCATTGATTCGCTCTGGAGCACTGGATGCACTCGGCACCCATCGTGCCAGCCTGATGGCAACATTGCATACCGCGCTGCAGGTGGCGGGGCAGCACAGCAAGGATCAGGAAGCCGGTCAAGGTGACATATTCGGATCCAGCGACCTGAAGACGCCAGCGCATAAATATGTCCTGGTACCGGAGTGGAGTGAGGATCAGCGTTTGGGGGGTGAGAAGGACACGCTGGGCCTGTATCTTTCCGGTCATCCGATTGCCCGCTTCGAAAAAGAACTCGCACATATCACCGGCAACACCATCGCCAATCTCAATGCATCGCAAAGCAATGTGGTGGTGGCGGGCCTGATCGTTGCCATTCGCACCATGCGAACACGCCGCGGTGATCGCATGGCCTTCGTCACCCTGGATGATCGCACAGGGCGGCTGGAGCTGGCGGTATTTTCAGACCTCTACCAAGCTTCGCGGGATCTGCTGACGAAAGACAACCTGATGGTGGTGGATGGCCATCTTAGTGTCGATGAATATACCGGTGGATTTAAAATGCGTGCCGACAAGCTGTATACTATGGATGAGGCACGAGCCGGATTTGCAGACCGACTTGTTATTGACGTTAATATAGATCTTGCCGGGAACGGCTTTGTGAGTGAGCTAAAACAGATTCTGGCGCCGGTAATGGATGGACCCTGTCCGGTGTATTTAAACTATAGTAATAATGACGCCGAGGCAGAAATTCTCTTGGGAGAGCAGTGGAAGGTGAATCCCACTGCCAGCGTGCTGGAGAAACTTGAAGGCTTGGCTGGCGAGAAGCACGTACACGTCATCTATCCTTAAGCCATAAATTAATGGTGTTGCGGGTGACTGAAATTAGCCCGCAGGGCCAACTATTCTTTATTGAAAGCTATGAATCAGCATTACCTGGATTTTGAGCAACCCATCGCCGATCTTGAGGCCAAGATCGAAGCCTTGCGTTATGCGGGAGACAGTACCGACGCCAACATTAGCGAAGAAATCAACAGGCTCGAGGCCAAAAGTCAGAAGCTGGCGAAAAGCATTTTTTCCAGCCTGACGCCATGGCAGGTATCGCAAATCGCGCGCCATCCACAGCGGCCCTACACGCAAGACTATATCTCTCGCATCTTTACCGACTATCAGCAACTGAAGGGTGATCGCGTCTATGCCGATGACCCGGCGATTATTGGCGGCATGGCGCGGCTTGATGGCAGACCGGTGATGGTGCTGGGTCACCAGAAGGGGCGTGATACCAATGAAAAGGTGACACGCAACTGGGGCATGCCCCGGCCTGAGGGTTATCGCAAGGCCATGCGCCTGATGCGTGTGGCGGAACGTTTCAAAATGCCGGTGATCACCCTTATTGACACACCAGGTGCCTATCCCGGTGTTGGTGCCGAGGAACGAGGCCAGAGTGAGGCCATTGCTCGCAGTCTTTATGTAATGGCGGGGCTCAATGTACCTATAATCAGTGTCGTAATCGGGGAGGGAGGCTCTGGTGGTGCGCTGGCGATCGGCGTGTGTGATCGTTTGTTGATGCTGCAATTCTCTACCTATTCCGTCATTTCACCAGAAGGATGTGCCTCTATATTGTGGAAGAGTGCCGACAAGGCGCCCGCCGCGGCTGAGACAATGGGTATTACCACGGAGCGTCTGAAAGAACTGAATCTGGTGGATGAAATCCTGCCCGAACCCCTGGGGGGTGCGCAGCGCGACATCAATGCGATGGCAGCGACACTGAAGTCGGCGCTGATTGCATCGGTTGGTGACCTGACAAAAATTGAGCCTTCACGACTACGCGAATTGCGCTACCAGCGCCTCATGCAGTTCGGTGTCTTCGAAGAAAAATCCTGAGCCGCTGTCGGCGGAATGGTTGCGAGGCCAGCTCGCTCTACTGATTCCTGATTTCGAAGGAAAACACCTGATGCTGGCCTACAGCGGCGGCATGGACTCCCACGTGTTGCTGCACCTGCTTGCAGAGCTATGCAACCATAGCAATCTGCAATTAAAGGCGATTTATATTGATCATGGATTGTCGCCGCAGTCCGCCGAGTGGGGTGAGCACTGTACCGATGTATGCGAGAAACTGGCCGTACCATTGATTGTAGAACGAGTTTCAATCCGCGTAGGTGATAAAGGACCGGAAGATGCCGCGCGCGAGGCGCGCTACCGGACCCTGGCGAAACACATGTTGCCAAATGTTGTGTTAATCACCGCGCATCACCGCGACGATCAGGTTGAAACAGTACTTTTGCATCTTGTCCGCGGCACCGGTGCCCATGGGCTGGCCGGCATGGCGCCTTTGCGCCAGTTTGCCAGCGGCATCCATATTCGTCCGCTGCTGGAAATCAGTCACCAGAAGATTGCAGATTATGCCCGTACCCGGCATTTGCAGTGGGTGAACGATGCTTCCAATGCGGACACCTCGCTCAGTCGCAACTACATGCGCCACGAAATTGTGCCGATATTACGTGCCCACTGGCGTGGTGCGGAGAAGGTAATAGGGCGTTCAGCGGGTCATGCGGCGGCGGCAGTCGAGTTGCTGGAGCAAATCGCGGTTGAAGACTGGCAACGGTGCGGGCTGACTGGCGATAGCGGCTTGAGCCTGCGTGCCTGCAAAACGTTAGGCGATGCCCGGTTGCGTAATTTGTTGCGTAACTGGGTGCGTCAGTCAGGTCTGGCATTGCCGGCCACGTGCCATGTCGATGAGGTGGTGCGGCAGATTCGCAAACCATCGACCACGGGTCACGCGATTATCAACTGGCCGGGCGGTGCCTGCTATCGCTATCGCGACACGCTATCGCTCTCTCCCCGGGTTGCCAACGAAGACTATGAATACGATATCACCTGGGATCCTGCACAGCCGGTGGTGATTGTCCCTTTGGGGATCGAGGTAAGTGCAAATTCTGCCGTAGGGCAGGGGCTGGCACTGGCACGGGTGCGGAATGCGTCATTGCGCCTGCGAAATCGCCAGGGGGGTGAGTCGCTGCGACTGCCAGGCCGCGCCCATCATCACAAATTAAAGAAATTATTTCAGGAAGCGGGCGTGCCGCCCTGGGAGCGGAGCAGGTTACCGCTGCTGTATGTGGATGGTGAATTAGCGGCAGTTGGTGACCGATGGGTTAGTCAGGAATTCGTAGCCGACAAAAATGAGGCCGGACTCGAGCTGAAAATCAGCAAATTATGAAGAGTTTAAACATTCTGGTTGTGGAATAAGGCGGTATTTGCTAGTTTCTACTTCCGTTTGGGACACTTCTTTTCCCTCACCTAAGCGGACTCATGACCAGATATATTTTTGTTACCGGCGGCGTTGTTTCTTCTTTAGGCAAGGGTATTGCTGCAGCCTCGTTGGCGGCCTTGCTGGAAGCCCGCGGCCTCAAAGTTACCCTGCTGAAACTCGACCCCTATATCAACGTCGATCCGGGCACCATGAGCCCGTTTCAACATGGCGAGGTGTTTGTTACAGAAGACGGTGCCGAAACCGATCTTGATCTCGGGCACTACGAACGTTTTGTGCGTACTACCATGACCCAGGACAACAATTTTACCACCGGTCGTGTCTACTCCAACGTCATCGCCAAAGAGCGGCGCGGCGATTACCTGGGTGCCACCGTGCAGGTTATTCCACACATTACCGATGAAATTATTCGCTGTATTAAAGCTGGTGCCGGGGATGCCGACGTCGCCATGGTGGAAATTGGCGGTACCGTTGGCGATATCGAGTCACTTCCCTTTCTTGAGGCCATCCGGCAGATGAGTATCGAGCTGGGGCCACAACGTGCGGCATTTATGCACTTGACGCTGGTGCCCTATCTTACGGTATCCGGTGAGATCAAGACCAAACCGACCCAGCACTCGGTAAAGGAACTGCGTTCCATTGGTATTCAGCCCGATGTGCTGTTGTGCCGTGCCGATCGTTATCTGCCGGATGCCGAGCGTAACAAGATTGCCATGTTCACTAATGTGCCAGCGAGGGCAGTCATATCGGCGGTAGACGTCGACAATATTTACAAGATACCCGGGCTGTTACATGAACAGGAGCTCGATGACATTGTGGTCGAAAAATGGGGTCTGGACCTGCCACCGGCCGACCTGTCGGAGTGGGACAAGGTTGTTCATGACATGGAAAACCCGGACATGGAGATCACGGTGGCCATGGTGGGCAAATACATCAACCTGAAAGAATCCTACAAATCGCTGTCAGAGGCGCTGATCCATGCCGGTATTCGAACGCGCACCAAAGTAAATATTTGCTACGTTGACTCCGAAGCCATCGAGACTGATGGCACCGGTGAACTCGAGGGGGTAGATGCCATTCTGGTGCCGGGAGGATTTGGTGAACGCGGGACAGAAGGCAAGATTCAGGCAATTTCCTACGCTCGGCAGCAGCAGATCCCTTATCTGGGCATCTGTCTGGGCATGCAACTGGCGGTGATAGAGTTTGCCCGTCACGTCGCCGGTCTGGAAGGGGCCCACAGCACCGAATTCAGCAACGATACACCGGCACCAGTGATTGCCTTGATTTCTGAATGGGTCAATGCCAATGGCAAGATCGAAATTCGTGAATCCGATGGTGATCTTGGTGGCACCATGCGGCTGGGTGGTCAGCAGTGCAAACTGGCGCCAGGAACCCATGTGCGGGCGCTCTATGGTCAGGACACTATCGTCGAACGTCACCGCCATCGCTATGAATTCAACAATCAGTATCGTGAACAGCTTAAGCGCGCCGGACTGGTGTTGGCGGGACTGTCTACTGATGGCAATCTGGTTGAAATTATTGAGTTACCAGACCATCCCTGGTTTGTCGGTGTACAGTTTCATCCCGAATTTACGTCGACGCCTCGTGACGGACACCCGCTATTTAGCGGTTACATCAATGCTGCGCGGGAATTCAGTGCCTCAAGCAGTAAACAGAAGGCCATCGCTTGAATGAAACTTTGTGGATTTGAAGTTGGCCTCGACAGGCCGCTGTTCCTGATTGCCGGGCCCTGTGTAGTGGAGTCGCGCGAGCTGGCCTTGCAGACCGCTGCCGAGCTAAAAGAAATCACCACGCGACTGAATATTCCCTTTATTTATAAATCGTCTTTCGACAAGGCCAATCGCAGTTCCAGCAATTCTTTCCGTGGCCCGGGGTTGGAAGAAGGTCTGGAAATTCTGCAGGCGGTCAAAGATGAAATCGGCGTGCCGGTACTGACAGACGTGCATGACATACCGCAAATTGAGGCGGTTGCCAGTGTTGTTGACGTATTACAAACTCCCGCCTTCCTGTGCCGACAGACCGATTTTATTCAGGCAGTGATTGCGTCCGGCAAGCCGGTCAACATCAAGAAGGGACAGTTTTTGGCGCCGGGTGACATGAAAAATGTTGTCGATAAGGCGATCGCGGCCGGCGGCAAGGATCGCATTATGGTGTGCGAGCGTGGCGTGAGCTTTGGTTATAACAACCTGGTTTCTGACATGCGCTCGCTGGCGATACTGCGTGATACCGATTGTCCGGTGGTATTTGATGCCACCCACTCGGTG
>JAZFSZ010000128.1:0-50317 GCA_036446455.1 Acidiferrobacterales bacterium | reverse complement strand
GTTGGCGGTGTACATGCCACCGCAGGCACCGGCGCCGGGACAAGAGTGTTGCACGATGTCCAGCCGTGTTTCTTCGTCAATTTTATTGGCGATAAATTCACCATAACTCTGGAAGGCCGACACGATATTGAGCGCCTCTCCATGAGAGTGCCCTGGTTTAATGGTGCCACCGTAAACCATTAGCGCCGGACGATTGACCCGCCCCATGGCGATCAGGCAGCCGGGCATGTTTTTGTCGCAACCGGGGATGGTGATAAGTCCGTCGTACCACTGGGCGCACATGACGGTTTCTATGGAATCGGCAATGAGATCGCGCGATTGTAGCGAATAACTCATGCCCTCGGTTCCCATTGAGATGCCATCGCTGACGCCAATGGTATTGAAACGCATACCGACGAGATCGGCTGTGACCACTCCTTCCTTGACCTTGGCGGCCAGATCATTGAGATGCATATTGCAGGTGTTACCTTCCCACCAGACACTGGCAATACCAATCTCGGCCTTGTTCATGTCATCGCGATTCAGACCGGCGCCATACAGCATCGCCTGCGATCCGCCCTGCGATTTAGGTTGGGTGATGCGGGAACTGAATTTATTCAGTTTTTGCGACATGAAATTCTCCGGCCAGTCTGTAGTTATCCAGCAATGGCGGGCTCAACTGCCCGAAAGGCGGGAGAGAATAACAAATAAAAGGAGAAACGGCGATCAACCACAGTCGCCGGATCAGGTGCCAACTGTTTCCCCAACACCGCCCTGGGCTCGCCCTGTGTCGCCTAACGGGATAATACCGGCCACTGCATTGGCGACCCGTGATCGGACCCGTGGCAGGGGCTTGTGGAAGGCGATCTTGACCCGGATATCCTGTTCGAATTTAGCCTGAAGGATGACAATACCAACACCCTGTCTGGTGGCCATTCAGTTACACATCGTTCACTCGCGGACAAATCGCACCTCGATTTGAAGAAAAGATTACAATGCATCGATTCAGTTTACTCAGTTACAGCAAATGGACGACAACAAGATCCGGATTTCCAAGTTAATGGCCGACCGCGGGCTGTGTTCGCGACGTGAGGCCGATCGATACATCGATCGAGGCTGGGTGCGTTACAGCGGCGGTCAAATGGCGGAGCTGGGTGTCAAAGTTGATCCCGGTGTGTCCATCGAACTGGATCGACAGGCGACACAATCGCAGGAGAACCAGTTAACCATCGTGCTGAATAAACCCGTGGGTATTGTCTCCGGACAAGCAGAGAAAGATTACAAGCCAGCCGTTACCCTGATTACTCCGGCCAGTCATTCGAAGAAAGATAAAATAAAAAGGAAGTGGCACCCAAGTGACAGAAAAGGTTTGGCGCCAGCGGGCCGGCTCGACATCGACTCCAAGGGCCTGCTGATCCTGACCCAGAACGGGCGTGTCGCCCGCACACTGGTAAGCCCGGACTCAGTCATCGAAAAAGAATACCTGGTACGGATAAAAGGCGAAGTCACAAATCAAGTCCTGCGGAAACTGCGGCACGGTTTGTCTCTGGATGGCCGCAAATTGAAACCGGCGCGGATCACGCAGATCAATCCCGATCAGTTACAATTCGTATTGAAAGAAGGGAGAAAACGGCAAATACGCCGCATGTGCGAACTGGTGGGTCTGGGGGTCACCGCTCTGAAACGCGTTCGAATCGGCCGTGTTCGGCTGGGCGCCTTACCTGAAGGTCAGTGGCGCTATTTGGGCAAGGACGAATGCTTCTGATTGGGTTATGATCGTTGTCAGCCAATATTAGACCGAACAACTTCTAAAAACCAACTCAGGCGAATCATTCTTTTGTACCCATTGATCCGTACATTACTGTTTCTGCTCGATGCCGAAACAAGTCACCGACTGACCCTCTTCCTGTTACGCATCGCAAACAAGATTCCCGGCCTGCCTGCCCTTCTGCGCTCCCTGTATTGCCCGCAAAGCAATGCCCTGGCTGTTGAACTGATGGGATTACACTTCGCCAATCCGGTAGGTCTGGCAGCAGGACTGGACAAAAATGCGGAATGTGTCCCGGGGCTGTTTAACATCGGCTTTGGCGCTATCGAAATCGGGACCGTTACTCCGAGTCCGCAGCCGGGGAATGAAACCAAACGTCTTTTCCGCTTGCCGCGACAGCACGCCCTGATCAATCGCATGGGTTTTCCCAGTGTCGGCATTGACGCCTTTCTCAAAAATCTGAGGGGAAGCGACAGAACCGGTGTGGTCGGTATTAACATTGGCAAGAACAAAAATACGCCCAATGACCAAGCAATCGATGACTATATTTCTGCGTTCCGTGCAGTGTATGCCAGCGCCAATTATGTCGCGATCAATATTTCTTCACCCAACACACCCAACCTGCGCGACCTTCAGAGCACTAATGTCCTTGATGACTTGCTCAAGGCACTGAAACACGAACAAATTATGCTGGGCAAGACGCGTGACATCTATGTACCCATTGCAGTAAAGATTGCACCGGATCTTGATGAAGGCGAAATCGTGGCAATCGCGGATCTGGTGCTGAAACACAAGCTCGATGCCGTCATTGCAACCAATACCACCATTGAGCGCAACGGTGTCGAAGAGGAGTTGCTGGCGACAGAAATTGGTGGCCTTAGTGGACGCCCGCTAAAAGAGCGCTCAACACAAGTGGTGCGCATTCTTTACAACCACCTCAAGGGCAGCATTCCGGTTATCGGGGTCGGCGGTATTGAGAACGCCGACGACGCCTGGGACAGACTGGTTGCCGGTGCTGACCTGGTGCAGGTCTATACCGGGTTTATTTACGAGGGGCCCGCCATAGTAAAGCGCATTTGCCGTGGACTGGAAAAACGGGTCGTGGCCTCAGGGTGCACTACATTAACCGAGGCTGTTGAAATGGCCAGAACCGGCGTCCGCCTCATGCGCTAGATGGAAAAAAGAGGGATCAAACCATGCCGCTACTAAAAATCCAGACCAATCAAAAAATTACAGCTGATGTAAAACAATCGGCCATCAAGGCAGCATCTGAATTGGTCGCAAGTGAAATTGGTAAACCGGAACGCTACGTTATGGTGGCGTTTGAACCCACGCAGCCTATGGTCTTTGCCGGTAGTGATAAACCCTGTGCCTATCTGGAGCTAAAGTCGATCGGCCTGACGGAGGATAAAGCAAAATCATTGTCTACCGTACTTTGCGAATTTGTTGACAGTCAGCTGGGCATTCCCGCTGATCGTATTTATATCGAATTTGCTGATGCCCCTGGAACCATGTGGGGCTGGAATGGATCGACTTTTTAGCCGCGCTTTTTGCTCGGTCGTATTGTACTGACATCCAGTGCTGATACCCGGTTGCGTCCACTGTCTTTGGCCGCATATAGTGCCTTGTCCGCACGAGCGAGAATGACGCTCAGTCCAGCATCACCATCCGTTTTCTCCAGTTGCGCTACACCGAAACTGGAAGTAACGTGCAATATCAGATCTCCAATGGCTACCGGAGACCGTTCAATCTTGTCGCGGATTTTTTCTGCAAATATCTCCCCGCCGGCAATACCGCCGGTTGTAAGCACCAGAAACTCCTCGCCGCCAATTCGAAAGACATAATCGCTGTTACGGCAGCAATCGCGCATGACGCCCGACACGTGGACAAGTACCTTGTCGCCAATTTCATGCCCGTATTCATCATTAATTTCCTTGAACTTGTCTAAATCGGCCAGGATGACGGTAATGGTCTTTCCATGGCGCCCCGCATCCGACAGCATCTTGGGATAGAGATCATAAAGGTAGCGCCGGTTATACAGACCCGTAAGCGTGTCGGTAGTCGCCCGCTCTTCCAGTTGCGAATGCACCCGATCGACCTCATCCTGTTTCTCTTTCAAGCGCGTTACCATGTTCTGGAACTGGTTAATCAAATAGCTAAATTCATCTTTGGACTGTGTCGCCTCGATTTCGGGAAAGCGACCCTCGCCAACATGGTGCATGATACTGACCAACCTGCCCACTGGCCGACTGAAGTTTCTGATCACAGCAGCGCCCACTACCAGTATCGCGATACTGCCGCCAAGCGCCAGCGCAATTATCTGCAAACGGTTCTGGTCGAGTTGGCCGGTGAGTTCCAGATTGGAAAACCCGAACCATATCTGTGGCAGATCATCTTCTGAGGAATATGATACTTTGCGAACCAGGTAATTGTCTTGCCCCAGCCGGAACCGGCCACCACTCTCTGCAAAGTCTCTATCAGCGAGGTCTTCCCCCAGAGAAGAGCGGATTATTTTTCCATTGAACACAACAAAAAATTGACCATAGCCAACACTACGCGCGGCCTCTATCAAACTGGCATCCATGGTACGTGTCAGCACCACACTACCGAGAAAACGGTCCTGATAGTAAACCGGTATAAAGGCCGCCATCTCAATGCTTTTATCTGTCGCGTAATAGAACAGATGGTCGCGAGGTTCCTCTGGATGCCGGTTTTTACCCAATTCATCCAACAACTGTTTTTCATTGCCGCCAATCAGTACCCGCCCTTTACGCGATATTATTACCGCGCTGCTGTACGGTAACCACCCGAACTGCCTTTGAAACAATTCTTCAAGCGGGTCGGTCTCGGTACCGACGTTCACGACCACAAACATGTACTCGCGCAACTGTACGTTATTACTTATGATGCGAGCACTTTGCTGCAACTCATGTTCTTCCAGTTTTATTTTCGCGTTGACCTGTGAAACAAAAAGGCCAATATTGCGATTGGCCGCTTCAAGAATGGCGCCACGACTTTGAGTATAGAAAAAGAACAGAACACCAATCAGAAATACCTCCAGTAAAACGACGTAGAGGATCATTCGATTACGATAAGTATGCGGAGGCAACATGGTTTACTGCTTGATGGGTACAAGCTCGTATTTTTTAGCTACACTGCTGAATTCCGGTCCGGTTTGCACATGGCGAATAATGGTCATGACATCAGGTGACACCTGGTAATTAGTCACTGCGGACAAAACACGATAGAAGGGATAACGACCTGCAAGCAGATTTCTGGCGGTAGGTGCGCTACCACCAACGCTAACGCTCTTTACTTCACTGTCGCGCCCAAACACCCAGGTGGTGCCGGCATGGCCAATGGCTCCGGGAAAGTCAGTGACCCGTTTAATCATTTCCGCCGCACTTTTCACGTTGAGCCGATCCTTTCGAAAAGCCTTTGCTTTAGGTAGAATACTTTTCCAGTGACCGGGCCTGTGTTTACAGTGCAACCGGGTTACCACAACAATGGGTTTATTCTCGCCACCCACTTCTCGCCAATTCTTTATTTTCCCGCTGAATATGCCGCGTACCTGCTGGCGAGACAAATTGGTAATTCGGTTTTTGTTATTAACCAGAATCAGGACAGGTTCCCTGGCAATAGGGTGAACCCGAATGTTCTTCTCCTTGATTTCCCGTGCACTTAACGGGCAGCAAATAAATCCAAAAGTTTCATGGTCCGGACGGTTCTGTTGCGCAGTCCTGATGCCGGCATTGCAGCCCATGCCCAACATGGATTCCTTGCCAAACAGTTTTACCTGTCGACCACTGCGGCGCTCCAATGCAGGTTTGAGTTCATTGAATATGACCCAGGAAAAGTGCGCACCGGCACCAGTAATGGTGGACGGTTTGTCTTGTTCATCTGCTTTTCCCGCTGCGACGACGCCACCGACGCTGGCACACAAAATCACGAGCAGAGAAATCTGCCCAATCCGAACTGAGAACACCCACCCCCCCTCTGCCGCATTCGCAGGAAGATATGACTGATAAGAATGCCAGTGGCAGTCGAAAAGCCTTTCCAGCACTTATACTGTAGTCAACAACGACCCGGTTGACCGTTGTTTTTTATTATTATTAGAAACAAGTACTTATGTCAATTCTCCAGGAGCACATCGCATACATGATCAATATGCGCCTGCGGCATGCCCGGATAAATCGGCAAGGATAACGCCTCCAGCGAGGCCTTTTCGGCCTTCGGCAGGCTACCTTCAACGTAGTCGAGATCGCTATAGACCTCTTGTAAGTGCAATGACTGCGGGTAACACAGCGAATGCCCTATCTGGTTGTCTATCAAGTGCTGGCGCAAGGCATCACGGTTTTCGAGCCGGGTCGTATAAAGGTTATATGCGTGGCCTCCATTGACAGGCGCCAACGGTACTGCGATCACTCTGCCTTCCAGTCTTTCCGAATAAGCCGCTGCCACCGCGCGGCGACTTGTAATGGCCGCATCAATTCTCTTAAGCTTCAAACGTAACAGCGCCGCCTGAATTTCATCCAGCCGACTGTTGTAACCTACTTCTGTATGGATAAAGGGATTGATGGCACCGTGATTACGCAAGCGCCTGATGTGTTCGGCTACATCATCACTATTCGTCGTTATCAGACCACCGTCGCCATAACAGCCCATTACCTTGGTGGGATAGAAACTGAAGCAGCCGGTATCACCAAAGCTCCCGACTTTTGCATCTCCCAATGAGGCACCAAAGGCCTGGGCCGCATCTTCAATCACTTTCAGATCGTTTTCCCTGGCTATGGCAATGATCTCGCCCATATCAACCGGGCAACCAAAAATGTGTACGGGAATGATGGCACGCGTCTTGTCACTGAGTTTCTCCCGCACACTGATCGGGTCAAGCGTAAAATTATCTTCCTTGATATCGGCAAATACCGGTGTGGCACCCACCAGGTCGATCGACTCGGAAGTCGCATAAAAAGTATAAGGTGTAGTAATAACCTCATCCCCTGGCCCAATACCCAAAGCGCGTAACGACAACACCAGCGCATCGGTACCGTTGGCAACGCCAATAGCGTGTTTTACACCAACGTATTCTGCAACCTCATCTTCAAATGCGTGTACATTTGGCCCCATAATAAAGGTGCCGCGATTTCCAGTGTTGCGAATCGATTCGAGCCATTCACTTTCCAGTTCGGCAAATTCGGTGGTCAGATCAAGAAAAGGTACTGAGGAAATCACGGAAGACATTCTGCCATCTTCTCCTTAACCAGCAACGCAACGCGCAGGGCCTCAAGGCCGACGCGCCCGGTCACCAGCGGTGTACTGCCGTTTCTAATATTGTTAATAAAATCTTCCAGCTCGGCATTGAGCGGAAGCCTCGGTTCAATCTCGACTTTTTCCGTAACAATCTCGGGCCATTCCTGATCGACATCCTTGCGCTGTGCGGTAACGATATCGAGACGCTGATCTGTATAGTCCAGGCCATAATAATGGTCGCGCTCAAATACACGTATACGGCGAAATTTCTTGTTAGATACACGGCTGGCACTGACATTGGCTACCGCCCCGTTCTCAAACTCAATACGCGCGTTGGCGATATCGATATGATCGGTAATGACGGGCGTACCCATGGCGGACAAGTTCCTGATGGGCGAGCCCACCAGCGCCATGACAATATCGATGTCATGAATCATCAGGTCGGTGACGACATCGACATCCGTGGCGCGCGCGACAAACGGCCCGAGGCGGTGGACTTCAATAAAACGTGGCATCTTGACACGCTCAGCCAGGGCCATGACCCCGGCGTTGTAACGTTCGAGATGACCGATTTGCAGAATGGCTCCGCTTTTTTCCGCCAGCTCTACAATCTCCAGAGATTCCTCGTAACTGGGAGCCACCGGCTTTTCCAGCAACATGTGTATGCCCTTCTCCAGAAAGGGCCGGGAGACCTCCAGATGATGCTCGGTGGGCACCACAATGCTCACGGCATCGACCTTGTCCAACAGCTTGAGGCTGTCCGTGTAGGTCGGGCAGTCACCACAATCTTTTGCAACCGCCGTGGCGGCATCCTCATCAATATCAGCAATGCCGACGAGATTCACATCGGGCATATCGTTATATATACGCGCATGAAATTTGCCGAGATAGCCGGTGCCAACGACACCAATGCGCAGTCGTTCGGAAGCCCCCTCGGCGGAAGTTGTATCGGGTGATGTCATGGATACCTACTGAAAAAGGGCGGAAAACCAAGCCTGGAAACGGCGCGAATTATACATCGGTGCTGGCCCGCCTCCAAACCAGATCTCAGGCCTCAATCAAGGTAAAGGCCTTGGCATCGATGAAAATACGGTAAAGATCAGTGTCAATCTTTCCCGCTCCAGCCTCTTCGGCGAGAATGTCCAGTGCTCGGTCCATGGGTAGCGCATTTTTGTAGGGCCGGTCCGGCGCGGTCAAAGCATCATAAATATCCGCTATCGTCATTATCCTGGATTGCACCGGAATTTCTTCCGCCGGCAGACCGCGCGGATAACCGGTGCCGTCGAGTTTCTCGTGGTGAGCAAAGGCGATATATGGCAACGCGGCAAGATTCCTGGTCCACGGGATCAACCTTAGAAATTCAAAGGTATGGCTGACATGGGATTCGATCTGCTCCCGCTCCTCTGGCGACAAGCTGCCTTTGGAAAGCGACAAATTGGTGAACTCGAATTCCTTTAAAAGCTCGACCGAATCACCGGCATTATCGGGAAAACGATATTGTCGAATAGTCTTGAGCTCTTCCGAGGCACTCTCGTGAGACACAGTTGGCCGATTGGCAGTGAGTACTACGTCAAGAAAACGTTTTAATTTACTGTCTTCCTGCGTCAGCATTTGCTCGATTTCAAGACGTCGGCCTTTTAGCTCATCGGCTGATAATTCACTGGCTTCATACAAATCCAGTATCTCGCGATAGGCATGACGACCGATACTGGAACGTGCATATTGAAACCGTTGCTCAATATATTTAAGCTCGTGTTCATAAAGCTTGTTGGCCTTGACCAGCACGTTTTCGCGCACGCCGACCTTGCCAAAATCGTGCAATAGTGCGGCATAGCGAATCTCGCGCATTTGATCCCTGCTGAACTGAATGCCTTTAACGCTCTGCAAATCACTGCGGTCAACGGCCTTACCTAAACGTTCGGTAAATTCTGCAACACGGAAGCTATGTCCAGCAGTGATCGGGTCTCGTGCTTCGATAGCCTGCACGGATGCGCGAATAAATCCTTCGAATAATTTCTCAATATCTTCATGAAGAATACTGTTCTCCAGCGCTACACCGGCCTGCCCCGCCAGCGCCTTCGCAATCTCGATGGTGCCACTTCCGAAAGGAAACACCTTCTTCTCGAAGTCTTCTTTTGAGGACAGGCGCTGGTCGAAATCCAGTTTCCGGTTAATCAACTGCAATACACCCACAACTTCATCTGTCTTGTTGGTCAACGGAAGTGTCAATATGGATCGGGTGCGGTAGTTCAAGCTCTTATCCGAGGCGGGATTGAATTTGTATGGCGCGTCTTCCGGGATCTCATAGGCATCATCAACGTTAACGATCTCACCGGACCGCGCAATATAACCGGCGATACTGTAATCACCTACCAGAGTCATTTGAGCATTGGAAGTCGCCTGTGTTGAAGCATTCTGGAATAAACGGAAATACAGTTTGCCTTCACTGTCGCGGGTGTAGATCGATGAACCGTCAGCTCCTGTGAGATGGCGTGCCTGCGTCAGGATCAGGTCGAACAAGGTATCAAGATCTTTCTCTGACGCCAGTGCTCTGCCAATCTCGAGAATTTTTTCGAGTGTGTCGGCGGTACTGGTATGACTAGTATCACGTCGCGCCAAATCAAGCGCCGACTTGAATGCCGTTACCACTGCCTCGCGTGGACTGTCTTTGGCAAAAGCACCGCTGATGGCCGGCTTGTTCAGGAATTGAGTGGTAAGCTCTTCGTTATCCTGCAACTCAATAATAATACGAAGCTCAGTCGCCGGGTTTAACTGAAGCAGGCTGGATACCTGTACGGCGGTCAGTAATGCAACACCATGATTGGCATTGCTGGCGAGGTCGTCGATGGAAGCAAAGGTATTGATACTGACCGCTGCCATCACGTCACCCAAAGCAGCAGGCAAGTTTTTATTACTGGATAGCCAAATAATTGCGTTGTGCACGCTCATATTTATTCAACAATTTCCTGTATCTTCTTTGCTTGTGGCATTGTACGCCAATGCTCTAAGCTACGCTCGAAAATCAATATATGAGATTTCCGATGGAATCCAGAACAATACTTATCACCGGCTGCTCCAGCGGAATTGGCCTGTGCCTGGCCAGGGGCCTGCGGGATCGCGGCTATCGTGTCTTTGCCAGCGCACGAAAGCCAGCAGATGTGCAGCAATTGGCCGCCTCAGGTCTGGAAAGTATACTACTCGATCTCGATGACAGCGACTCAATCCATACCGCGGTAGATGAGGTCCTGGACCGTTCGCAGGGAAAGTTGTACGCCTTGATTAATAATGGCGCCTACGGCCAGCCAGGCGCGGTGGAAGACCTGTCGCGCGAAACATTACGCCAGCAGTTCGAGACCAACTTGTTTGGCACCCAGGAACTTACCAACAGGGTTATTCCGATAATGCGGAATCAGGGTGGTGGTCGCATTATCCAGATCAGTTCCCTCCTTGGCATTGTCGCCATGCCCTATCGGGGTGCCTATATCGCCAGCAAATACGCGCTTGAGGGATTGAGCGATACCCTGCGTCTGGAACTCAAGGATACCAATATATTCATTATTCTCATTGAACCTGGCCCCATTATTAGCAAGTTCCGAGACAATGCTTATGCCGCCTTCCGTGCCAATATCGATGTCGAACATAGCGCCCACCGTAATCGATACCAGAACATGATCGCGCGTTTCAAGGGGGAAACAGGAAATATGCCCTTTACCCTGCCACCGGAAGCCGTGCTTGGAAAAACCATTCACGCGCTGGAAGCCCGGCGGCCTAAAATCCGCTACGCTGTTACCGTACCGACTTATGTTTTCGCATTTTTAAAACGCGTGCTGCCTTTTCGTTGGCAAGACGCACTCCTTGCGCTTGCAGGAGGTAATGGGAAACGTTAAACAGGAATTGTCTGCCAAGGGCCACTGTCTATAGATTGTCCACAAACTTACTGTTAGATTTTTAGAATAGTTATCCACTTGTAGTCATTTTTCGACAGTCATTACGATCGCAATGACAAGACCCGATGCATAAGGGTTTTAGGCACGCATATTGGGCATATAGATTCTGAAACTGAGTTCAGTTACGCTTTAAATCCCCTGCCCGTACGGCAGAATCCTTAATGTCAAAGTTCAGGTGTACCAGATCCTCGGGCTGGTCGATATCACTGCGTGTCGGTAATTCGCGCCAGTACATCCCCAGGCCCCGCAACCGCTCACGTGTCAGTTCAGCAATTTGATCACTACCCCATGGCATATCCGTAAAAAGAGATGGTGCAGACTGACTAAGCCCAATCAGTACATAGCCGCCATCTGTGGCAGGTCCAAGCACTGCGTCAGTGTCGCCACTCAACATGGCAGAGGCTTGTTTGATGTCGGCCGCCGTCAACTCAGGGCAGTCGGTTCCTATCAGAATGGCCCAGGACGCCTGATCCAGGGTTTCTGCAAGCGCTACATCCATGCGCTCGCCGAGATCATTGCCGAGTTGCTGGCGAAGTTTCACACCATAGGTATCGGCACAGGAGACGAAAAAGTGATGGCGGGTGTCGGGTGTGCACCAGAGTTCGACCTCGACGTTTCCCGGCGCAGTGACATTTGCCAGCGTTCGGTGAATCAGTTCAGCGTGCAACCTGGCGGCGCCTGCCTCTCCCAAGGCGGGGATGAGTCGTGTTTTGGTCTGACCCGGAACTGGGGCCCGGGCGAAAACCAGGATTTTTCCTGTTGCCGCCTTCATTACTGTCTAACGATATAAACGCGCCAGTTTTTGTGGATTGACTCCCAGCGCGTATGCCAGACGTAAACGCCACATCATCAATATCGTTCTCCATACCCCCCGCCTTTCCCACTGCCGGCTGGATGTCGTCAATTTGCTGTGTAAACAAACTGGCCGTCCATATGCACGAAGTCGTTTGCTAAAAGTAATATCTTCCATTAACGGAATATCCGGGAAGCCGTCCGCCTGTGTAAACATCTTTCGTGTAACAAAAATACCCTGATCGCCAGTGGCGATGCCGCTCATGCGTGAGCGGTTGTTCATCATGAATTCGATGGTACGATATAAAAAACCCGAACCGGAAAGAGACACATCAAAACGCCCCCAAATTACATCTTTCATTTTTAACGCATTAAGAATCAATTGATCGGCATCCATTGGTGGCAGGCAGTAGGCATGAAGAAACCAGAGCACATCCCCCCGCGCAATTTGTGCACCGGCGTTCATTTGTGACGCGCGACCGCGTGGCGCGGTAAGCACCTCGTCCACCAGCGGCCGTGCTCGCACCAATGTTTCGTCATCACTCGCACCATCCACGACAATAACTTCATGTCCGGCGCGACGCAGTGCCTGCAAGTCGCCGAGAGTCCGTTCGATTGTCGTCGCTTCGTTAAAAACGGGCACAACAACGGAAATCATTCTCACCGGATGGTTCTTACTTGCCACTGGAGTCATTAGCAACAACTACCCGAAGACGTACCGCCAGTGATTATGCCACCCTTCGTTTCTGACACCGGCCGACGTGTACCGCTGGATGCACAGAAGGTCTTCGCTTCGCCACGCTGGGTAGGTTCGATACCGATAAAATCGCCACCATAGACGCTGTTCTCTGTCAGAAATTTGAAGGTCCGTTCACACACTGCCATACGTTCACCCCGCGGGAACACATGGCCCTCATCGTCCCGTACCTCGGCATGGGGGCCCTTGTAGATTACTGCATGGCCGTAATCGAGGCACGGTGACTGCTCACCTTTCACTGCGGTTAGTGTCACTGAGCGGAACTCGATACCTTCTACCACCCGCCAGGGTTGTGCATCCCATTTGTTATAGCTAATGGCGAGAAAGCCGGCATCGATAAAGACCCTGATAAATTCCTGTTCCTGGAATGCCCCTGAAATACAGCCACTCCATAGCTCGCTATCCTGCTTAAGGTGCGGTGGTACCACTTCGTCACTAATAATGTCAGAAATCGCCACTCGACCACCGGGTCTTAATACTCTGAAAATTTCTTTTACCATCTGTTGCTTTTCTTCATCGCTCACCAGATTGAGGACACAGTTAGAAACAACAAGATCAACTGAATTATTCGCGATCAGAGGTTCATCCTGACGTTGCCGGCGTTGCCACTGCTGCAGTTCGGCGAGGTCACCCGTGGAGCGCACGGGATGCTCGGCAAGATAGGCCTCCATGGCTTCAACATCCAGCGCCAGATCCTGGATATACCCCTTATAAAAATCAACTCGTTGGCCACCCAGTTTGTTGGCCATCTCGTCCTGATACTTACGCGCCAGGGCCAACATGTCGTCCGTCATATCGACACCAATCACGCGACCCCTGGAGCCAACCAGTTGTGCCGCCATATAACAAATCTTGCCACCACCGCAACCGAGATCCAGCACAGTATCGCCCTCACGTACATATCGAGACGGATCCCCGCAACCGTAATCCTTGTCGATTATTTCTCTGGGCAGCATTTCCAATAACGAGGCATCGTAGTCCACCGGACAACAGAGTTCCGCTTCCTTTTGATTGGCGCCACCGGCGTAACGTTGCTGTACTTCAACTTGCATATTCATTTGCTGTCTCCTTAAGCCAATGCGCCGCCGCAGCTACTGCCTTGTCCGGCAGTGCAGCCGTAGCAATGATCCGCTACCAAGATGGGGTTGTCTTCCAGGTCCTTGCCGGCCAAATCGCTGATGTGGGGCTTTGGTCTTCTTCCTGCTATCAGTGGCAATCCCAACATCTGGTTGAAATCACAATCGTAAACAAAACCTTGCCAATCGATACTGATGAGTTCGCGGCACATGACCGTCTGTAAATTACTGTCCTGGTGTGATGATTTCAGTAAACTCATGTACTCACCGAACTGCCCCCTGGAAATCAGGGTGCTACCAAAACGCAGTATGGGCATATTGGTGATGGTAAAGAGCTGGTTGAAAAAGATACCAAATTGCTCTCCCAACTCACGCCGGTAATCCGCTTCCAGACTGGATTGCTCCGGTGGAAGGTAAGGACCGGTGGGGTTGTAGACAAGATTTAATACCAGCCCGGTGCCGTCCTTGCCATAACCCAGATCGTTCAGTTTTTTGATCACCTCGATGCTGCTATCGTAGACACCCTTACCGCGTTGCCCATCGACATTTTCTTTCAGATAACAGGGCAGAGAGGCAGCAATCTCAACCTCGTTTGCTACCAGAAAATCCGCCAAAGCCTGCTGATCCTCTTCCAGCAGTATCGTCAGGTTACAACGATCTATGACATGGATTCCCAGCTCTCGCGCCATACTAACCAGGTAGCGAAAATGGGAGTTGAGTTCCGGCGCACCGCCGGTCAGGTCCAGTTGCGTTACCATGCCAGATTCAAGAAAGGTAATAACGTCGTCTACAGTTTCTTTCGACATCATCTCCTTGCGCTCTGGTCCAGCATTCACGTGACAATGCAAACAGCTCAGATTGCATTTATAACCCAGGTTGACCTGAAGCGTCTTTAGTCGATCGCGGTTTATTGCTGGAAAATCCGAGTCTCTTAGTAGTGGCAGTGTCGCGTGCATAGCTATCCGTTCTTGGTCATTGTTAAGGTAAAAGACGATTAATCCAGCGCACAATCTTGCGGGTGCCGGAGTTAAACAGTCTGGGTGCAAAGGCAGTATTCACTGTACGCCGATTAACCTGGGACAGGGTGGGATAGGCGTGAATGGTCGCAGAAATATCACCAATTTTTGCATTGGTTTGCATGGCCAGCACAATTTCCTGCAGCAATTCACCCCCATGCGGCCCCAGTATACTGGCACCTAGAATACGGCCTTTATGGGTAATTAATTTAACGAAGCCATCAGTCTCATTGTCGGTCAATGCACGATCCACATCCTTGAACGGGAATCGCAGCACAGTCGGTTCAATTCCTTCATCCCTTGCCTGCTTTTCGGTGAGGCCAACACGAGCCAGTTCCGGATCGGTGTAGGTCACCCACGGAACGACCCGGTAGTCGGCCTTCTTTGGAAAACGGAAGACGGCATTGCTGATAACGATGCCAGCCTGGTACTCGGCCATGTGGGTAAAGGGATAAGGACCACAGACATCGCCCATAGCATAAATATGTTTTTTCGAACTGCGCATGCGCGCATCGACTTGAATACCACGCTCGCTGTATTCGATGCCCACTGTCTTCAGACCCAGGTTGTCAACATTGGCGCGACGCCCTACAGCAACCAGAATCTGGTCCGCTTCCACAGTAATGCTGTTGCTACATTCAACGATACACTTGTCGCTTTCCCGTCGGACCCGTTCGGCACTTGTGCCAGTGTGAATGGTAATGCCTTCTTCCTCAAGAATGGCACGCAAGGCATCACTGACATCGGGGTCCTCCTGGGGTAATAAATGTGGCAACATTTCAACTACTGTCACCTGACTGCCGAAGCGCGAAAAGGCCTGCGCTATTTCCAGACCGATGGGTCCACCGCCTAGTACTACCAGTCTTCGCGGTAACTGTTGCAGTGAAAATACATCGAGATTAGTCAGGTAGCCAGCTTCTTCAAGACCATCGATTGGTGGAATGAATGGCCGGGAACCGGTGGCGATAACAAATCGTCGACCATGAATCACCCGGTCACCCACTTGTACTGAACGAGCGTCAACAAACCTGGCAGCCTCACCTACTAGCACTTCGCAGCCGTACTCGCGAAAGCGCTCCGGATCATCATGAGGCTGAATTTTATCGATGACCGATTGCACACGTTTAGTCACTTTTGCAAGATCTACGTCAAAATATACTGGTGGCAAACCAAATTCTTGCGCGCGGCGCATGAGCGAGGCCACTTTTGCACTTCGGATTAACGTTTTGCTTGGCACGCATCCGTAATGCAAACAGTCGCCACCCATCTTCTTTTCCTTCTCAATCAAAGTCACTTTCAGACCAAGTTGGGAGGCGACACTGGCCACGACCAGGCCGCCGGCACCGCCGCCAATAATTACCAGATCCTGTTGTTTTGACATAGTGATGTTATCCTGTTTATAAAAACACCTGACGCAAAGACGCGAAGGCGCAAAGAAAAATATCCAAGTAAACTCTTATTATTAATGCCAAATGTCATTCCGAACATAGTGAGAAATCCTTGTCCCTCGCATTCACTCAGGACAGTGCTCGGAATGACACCAAGATATTAATACAAAAGCCAATATATTAAGTAACCCCTTCATTTCGTTAACTTGGTATTCTTAGCGCCTTGGCGTCTTTGCGTTGGGAGTTCACTTAACATAAGTTGTTTGCGAAATACTTCATACGAAAGTGCTTCCTTGCCCTTGTAGCCGATACGCTCGAGCCGCTTTTTGTCCACCAACCCGTAACGTACGATTGCTTCCACTGCCACAGCAGTGTGTAACTCCCGTTTCGAAAAATTGAATTCATGTTGCCGCGGTTTGCCGGGTGGCAAGCGATTGTCTTTCAGATCAACTATGAACGGACGCCACATAACAGTGCGTTTAATGACATGCGTTTTTTCCATTATTGTCTTACCGATTTTGTCGAGCAACCGGACATTCAGTGTAAAATGCCTGTCAGGTGTTCCGGTAGGCACATAGTGCGCGGCACCGACATTGGTTAATGTGAGTAGGTAACGGCGCCCATCGGCTGAGGCCTGCTCAAACCTGATATCGAGGGCCCGCTTGACCTGTTCAGGATCGTGGCCACCCCGCCACAGATGCTGCCGCGCATTTCGTACCTTGCCTCCTGCTACCAGTGACCGCCTGACCAGCGGCATGTGACAGCCCACACATCCCAATGAGGCGGGATCACCAACAACGGTCTCTCCACTGTGTGCGACTTCTTCACCACGACCAGCCTGGATCTCGGCCACCGTGCCACAAGGCGGAAAACGGAAGAAAGTGTCCCATCGCTCACCACTCACAACATGGCACTGAACACAGATTTCGTTACCACTCTGCAGTTTTTTCACCGGGTGTGGTGCCCTGGTATCACCGTATACACCAAGAATTTTTCCCTCACGCAAATGGCAGGCAGCGCAAGTCACACCCTCGTGTTGCAACACAGGATCGAAATCGGGGTTCGGTTGCAGTATCGGATCCCACTTATCCTTGTCGCGAAAGCCGATCACTTTGTGTTCCTGCTGCCGGTCAAGCGGAATATGACAGTTCTTGCAAATTTGTTGTGAACCTTCGAACTTCCAGTCGGTTTGAAAATATGGATCAGTCCATGCCTGGGCATGAATGGTCGTCTTCCATTCTTTATAAAACTGTTGGTGGCAGGTACCACATTCCTCTGCGCGCAAAGTCTTGAACATGGCGGGAATTTTTACGGTCGATACCGGCCGTTCAAATTTCTCGGAGACAATAAAAATATTCAGTGGCCGCACAAAGCGCCACCCAAAAAAGGCGGTTATCGCGACTATTGCAATGCCGATGACAATAAGCTTTTTATTCATCAGGATCCAAAAATTCGAGCAGCATTAGAACCACTTAGGCAATCAATACTTCCCGGAAGCAATCTTGCCCCAAGGCAAGATATAGCCCGGTTTGTAGAGTTTCATTTTTGGTGCCGGTTCGGCACAGCAACCCCCCGTTCGAGCCCGGCCTTGCCAGCGCCGGTATTGATAAAATATTTTCCCTTACCGCTTCTCCGTGCTGTAGGCTCTATCTTCTACAGGGTACCCGGCCTCAAGCCAGGCCGTCATGCCACGGCGTGCAATAAACACGTCACCAAAGCCTTTCCGTTCCAACAATTGTGCCGCCTTGGCAGAGCGTTTATCCGTACGGCACAAGATTAGAACCGGGCGTTCTTGATACTCCATGATTTCGCCTACGCGGTCCGGCAGCGATTCCAGCGGGATATTGACTGCTTCAGCGATGTGCCCCTGCTCGCCAACAAAATCCGCTTCGGTTCTTACATCAAGCGCCATTAGCTGTTCGCCCGAGTCCAGTCGTTTTTTGAGTTCATCGACCCCGATCGTTGCGCCTTTGCGTAAATTACCGATCAGTCTTGGCAGAAAGGCAACGGCGGCCAGCAAGGCCAGGCCCAACAGCCCCTTCTGGATCAAGCCCTCACTACCAGCGATGGCTTCACGGCCAACATAACCCAGATAGGTATAGGCAATGGCGCCCGGCAGCATGGCGACATAACTGGTAATCACATAATGCCAGGCATTAATACGCGTCAGCCCCAGTGCGTAATTCAGGAGATTAAAGGGAAACAATGGCACCAGCCGCACAAAGGCAACGAATCTCCAGCCCTCTGCCTCCACGCCATTGACGAGCTGTCTGGTGCGCCCACCCACCTTGCGGGAGACCCAGTCGGAAACGAGATAACGGGAAATGAAAAAGGCGATCGTCGCACCAATTGTTGCGCCGGTTAGATTATAAAAAGTACCCCATACGGGTCCAAACAGGGCCCCTCCGGCGAGAGTCAGCACCGAACCCGGTAGAAACAGAACAGTAGCCAGAATATAGATGGCCATAAACAGCAATGGTGCCGCGACACCCGCACTTTTCACCCAGCTTTCGAGAGCAGCCGCGTCCAACACGTCACGATATACCACCGCAACTGCAATGGCGGCGGCCATGAAGGATAGTAATGTAAAGCGCAGTAGTTTAGTTTTCATCGCCTTCACTCCATTGCCGACAGTTGATGGCATAACCAGCGACACGAGGGTGCGCAGCAGCGGTCAACCAGTGGCTTGCGCCGCATAACGTGGTAATCGCAAATCCAGCGCCCCTGTTTTTTTGTCGGTGATAGTTTGACCTTTTTCCCGCCGCCGCAACACGCCTACGGCCACGTGCGGCGGAAAATGTTTCGGGAGCGGTTATAGATGCCATCTTGAACTGCGGGCTGGCCTTAACTCTGTTTTTCATCGCCCTCACTCCATTGCCGACGGTTGATGGCATAACCGGTAATTTGTCCGACAAATGGCAAGACAAGTATGCCTGGCAACCAGCTTACCTTCTTTGGCTCGCGATATTGGTGAATGCCGATGGTCATGCCTTCGTGGCCTTCCCTGGGTTGGTTGCGGTAAGTGCCGAACAAACGGTCCCACCAGGGCAAATTAAAACCAAAATTGCTATTGGCTTCGTCATCGTTTATCGAATGATGTACCCGGTGCATATCCGGCGTCACAACGACCCAGCGCAACCATCGATCAATCAATTTTGGTAAACGTACGTTGCTGTGATTGAACATAGCAGTAGTACTCAGGACGACCTCGAAGATCACTACCGCCACCAGTGGTGGACCTAGTAAAATGATGATCGCAAACTTTATGAGCATGGATAATACAATCTCGAAGGGGTGGAATCGTGCCCCAGTTGTGACATCAAAATCGAGGTCGGCATGGTGAACACGGTGGAAACGCCACAGTATGGGTACCGCATGCACCATCACATGCTGCAGGTAGATGATGAAATCCATAATCACTACCGAGGCCACTACCGCCACCAGGAAGGGAACTTCCTTGTAATTAAACAGGCCCCATCCCTGCTGGTTGGCAAAGACGGCCATTCCCACGGCCGCCGCCGGGAAAATCAGGCGCAAAACAAAACTATTGAAAACTACCAGACCCAGATTATTGCCCCAGCGCACCAGCTTCGAGCTTGTCAGGCTACGGCGTGGAGCTACTAGTTCCCACAGCGCCATTATCGCGAAAATACCGAAAAAGAAGCCGAGCCGTATCGGTACCTCATTTTGCGTAATGAATTGATCGATATTCACTTAGGAATCCTCATACATTTAACCAGCAGTTTAATTGGTTGAAAACGTTGCATTATTAGACAAAATGTCTATAATTCAATCGATCAATTGAATAATAGAGAATTTGCCAAATATGTCAAGCGGCGGTTTCAAACAAGAATTGTTTGCCCAGTTTGCCCGAACAGGACAGGCACTTTCAAATGGCCATCGTCTGGAGCTGCTGGAGTTTCTCGCCCAGAGCGAACGCAATGTGGAATCGCTAAGTCGGGTCGCCGGATTGACAGTGGCCAATACCTCCCGCCACCTGCAACAACTCAAACAGGCCGGGCTGGTCTCTACCCGTAAGGACGGCATTCATGTGTACTACCGCCTTTCCGGTGAAGATGTACTGGTGCTGCTGAACGCCTTGCGGGCGGTCTCCGAAACGCATCTGGCTGAAGTTGATCGTCTGGTTGCGACTTATTTGACAGTAAAAGACGACCTGGAACCGATACCAAGAAAAGAGTTATTGGTACGAGCCCGCGAGGGTTCGATTACCGTGCTCGATGTCCGGCCCCCTGAGGAATTTTCTGCCGGCCATCTTCCCGGTGCCGTTAACGTTCCTGTTGCCGATCTGGAAAAACGATTGAGTGAACTCGATCCCGAACAGGAGATCGTTGCCTATTGCCGCGGACCGTATTGTGTACTCGCGTTTGAAGCCGTGGCCCGATTACGAAAAAAGGGTCTTAAGGCGCGTCGTCTTGAAGAGGGTTTCCCGGAGTGGAAATCGGCCGGTCTACCTGTCGAAAAAGGATGAACCCGGTTTCGCGCCTGGAATGTGGACCAGCAGGAAGCACTGCTTTAATCAGAGCTGCCCTATTAATTGCCGCACCCGACATTTGATATCGTCACGACTGTTGCGGAATACCGACATTATTTCTTCCTCTGTGCCCGTGGCCTTGGCGGGATCATCCAGTGGCCAGTGGATTTTAGAAGTCCCGGAAGGTAATACCGGACAATACTCGTCTGCATGGCCGCAAACGGTGATGACCATATCCGCCCATTGCAGCAACTCATCGGAAAGTTTTATCGATTCCTGACCAGCAATATCGATATCCTCCTCTTGCATCACAGCAATAGCGCGCGGATTCTTGCCATGAGCCTCGATACCGGCCGACTGGACTTCCAGTAATGACCCACCCAGCTTACGCGCCCACCCCTCCGCCATTTGCGATCGGCAGGAATTGCCTGTACATAGAAACAATATTTTCATGACCCCTCCATGCGAGATGCAGGCAACCTGCTTTTCTCAAATTAAGAAATATCGCTGTCAATCAGGGGAACGGACAACATACTTGCAGTAGCAGGTGGTAATGGAAAACAGCGAGTTATCAGGTGGCCGATGACTCAGATCTTTCGATCACACGCGGCATTCGCCATGCCACCAGGCCGGCGATCAGGTAACCCAAGTTTAAGACACCAATCACCCGGACCCAACCGGGTATCCCGAGCAGGAACAATCCAATCGGAAAGAAGGATGCAAAGAACAACACAATTAGCGTAATGCCGTGCCCACGGACCGAGGCGATTACAGCAATGATTGCAAGCACCGCCATGAACAACGCTACGGCAATAGCCACGCCAGACAACGGAAGCGCCGGGCTGGGCATCCACATTGCAACAGACCAGGACGCACACGCCCCGACCCCGGATACCACTCCGGTGATTTTTGCAACCAGTTGTATTGCCTCCCTCATAGCGTTATTCCAGCGCACCTAACGATTACGATCAGCGATTAACCTAAGTTGCAACCTTTTGCGCGTATAAAAAGGATTCTGTTTATCAAGAGTCTGCTGCGTCGATCGGTCAGGCGTCGCATTCGCCAGACTTGTTTTCAACTCGGTCTCCCGGTGATGTTAAAACGCTCATTCCAGCTTACTAACCAAGTGATAGACAGCAATTAGAATTCCAAACCCAAGATACAGCCCAAACAAAGCAACAAGCATTAGTATCGCCACCTGAAAGCTTACTATTTTGTTTAACGATAGAAAAATAATAATGCCAACGAGGCTGGCAAACGAGGCAACAATACCAGTGACAACTTTTAGCGTTCCTCGTTTTGTCATCGGTACGCGGTCCCTGTCGATGCTGCCTAACGATTTAACCAGGAGGCCGTGCGCTTTATACGCGGCCCCGCGCAAAATGCGAACTTGAGCACCTTGTTAGACTGCAACATTATAATATCCCTATCATTAATGAGATGGCGGGTGTTTTGCCTGGGCAGGGTCCACAAGTATACTGTTATTAGCTGCAATACGTCTTACGAACGCGTTATATTTGATCTACCTTGTAAAATACTTCCTACACCACTCTATGATCGCCCTCTCCTACAAGGAGAGGGAAGATACACCTCAATCCAGCATATGCGACACAAGCCCGTCCGCTAACTTGGGTTCAAACCAGGTCGACTTGGGCGGCATTACCTCACCAGCGTCGGCCACATCCATGAGCTGGGCCAGAGAGGTCGGATAAAGCGAAAAGGCTACCGCCATCTCGCCGCTATCGACGCGCTTCTCCAGCTCAACGAGACCACGGATACCGCCGACAAAGTCGATGCGTTTGTCGCTGCGCGGATCGCTGATACCGAGGATCGGGTCAATCAGATGATTGGCCAACAGGCTGATATCAAGGCAGGCGACCGGATCGTCGGAACAAATGAGGTCGGAGTTAATATTGATCCGATACCACTGCCCTTGCAGGTACATACCGAATTCCGCTGTCGTTTTTGGCTGAACGGGTTCACTGGACTCGCTAACTGAAAAGGAGGATTTCACTACCTCCAGAAACTTATCTGTTGTCTTGCGATTGAGATCTGTCACCACGCGATTGTAGCCCAGGATCTGCATCTGGCTATCCGGAAAGATCACAGTCAGAAAATAATTGTAATCTTCATCGCCTGTATGATCGGCATTGGCTGCCTTACGCTGCGCGGTAACACGCGAGGCCGCAGCCGAACGGTGGTGCCCATCGGCGATATAGACACACTCCATGCCATCAAATTCCTCTGTAATACGGTCGATGATCTCAGTATCATTGACCACCCACACGGAATGCTGCACCCCGTCGTCGGCCATCACGTCCATCGCCGGCGAACCGGCGGTAACGGTCGCAGCAATTTCATCAATCAACGCTGAATAACGATAGGTGAGAAACACCGGCCCCGTGTGGGCATTTAGCGCATCGATTTGATGCACGCGATCGTCTTCCTTGTCTGGCCGCGTATATTCGTGTTTGCGAATACGGTTGCTGTCGTAGTCAGCAACTGAGGCAACGGCGACCAGCCCGGTCTGCACGTGCTCGCCCATGATCAGACGATAAAAGTAGTAACAGGGTGACTCATCGGACACCAACACACCCTCTTCGATCATGCGCATGAAGTTGTCGCGCCCCTTGTCATAGACTTGCGGTGCATAGGGATCGGCGCCCGCGGGCAGATCTATCTCTGGCTTGGAAATATGCAAAAAGCTGTTGGAACGACCGATAACACGCTCGCGCGCCTCCTCGGTATTGAGTACATCGTAGGGCGGCGCGATTACGGAGTCAGCACGGCCTACGGCCGGTCGCAGGCCGTGAAAAGGACGGATAAGAGACATGGTTTTCCTGTTAATATTCTGTATCGGGTAAAAAAACCGGAGCATCCGGACATAATTCGGGGCCGATTATACCCATGCTGGCCAGGAATGCCGAGACCGCTGACGCCGTGAACCAAGACTGACATGGACAAACACTGCCGAGCCTATCTGCCACCAGAATGGTCGCCCCAAAGCGGCGTTATGCTGACATGGCCCCACGCCGACGGCGATTGGGGCAATAATCTGGCAGAAGTGGAAGGTGTCTATGCCCACCTGGCGATCAATATTAGTCGGCACCAGAAGGTGCTGATCGTTTGTGCTGGTAAAATACACCAGCAATTGATCGAGCACCAACTTCGGCACCAAATCCCGGACCATACACGCATCCTGTTTGGAATCGCCCCGTCGAACGATACCTGGGCGCGAGATCACGCGCCCGTGACCGTGATGTGTTCCGGCGCGCCGCAGCTGCTGGACTTCCAGTTCAACGGCTGGGGGGGGAAATATTCAGCGAATCTCGACAATACCATCACTCCCACGCTATTCCGCCAGGGTGTGTTTGGCGACCTGCCGCTGGAGTCCGTCAAGCTGGTCCTTGAGGGGGGCGCCATTGAAGTGGATGGTTCGGGCATTCTCATGGCAACCCGACGCTCAGTGCTGTCTTCCACACGCAACCCGGGCCTGTCACAAACACAGCTGGAAGAAAAACTGGCGCATTATTTTGGTATTGAACGATTTCTCTGGTTGGAGAATGGTGCGCTGCTTGGTGATGACACCGACGGTCATATCGATACCCTCGCCCGCTTCTGCAATCGCAACACTATCGCCTATTGTGCCTGCAATGACAGCGACGACGCTAATTACGACTCACTGGCAGCAATGCTTGAAGAGCTTAAGCACTTCCGCTCCATTACCGATACGCCTTATGAGCTGGTTGCCCTGCCTCTGCCACAGCCCAAGCTGGACAAAAACAATAATCCCATGCCGGCAACCTACACCAACTTTCTCATTATCAATAATGCGATTTTAGTCCCAACCTACGACGATCCGGCAGATGCAGTGGCGCTGAATACCTTGCACAAGTGCTTCCCGGAACGTGAGGTTATCGGTATCAATTCATTGCCACTGATAGAGCAGCATGGCAGTCTGCATTGTGTGTCCATGCAATTTCCAGCAGGTGTATTGAGCTAGCGTCGATTTGTAAAGATGGATGCCGTTAAAAATAATGTGACCGTGGCCGTGGTGCAGCATTCCTGCGGCGATGATTATCATTCAAATCTTGAATCAACTCGCGCTGCCATTGCCGATGCGGCCAGACAAGGTGCACGCCTGGTATTGCTACAGGAATTACACAGCAGCGTTTATTTTTGTCAGTCGGAAGACAGCGATCGCTTTGACCTGGCGGAACCCATTCCCGGACCAACAACAGACACGCTGTCTGAGCTGGCAAAAGAACACAAGATTGTCATTGTCGGCTCGGTATTTGAACGCCGTGCTGCAGGCATTTATCACAATACCGCAGTAGTGCTGGATAGCGACGGTACACTGGCAGGTCGGTACCGCAAGATGCATATCCCGGATGATCCCGGTTATTACGAGAAATTCTATTTCACCCCGGGCGACACGGGATTCCAGCCGATTGATACCAGTGTGGGCAAACTGGGAGTGCTCGTATGCTGGGACCAATGGTACCCGGAAGCAGCGCGTCTGATGGCGCTCCATGGCGCCGATCTGCTTTTATATCCCACCGCCATCGGCTGGGACCCAGGGGATGACGATGAGGAAAAACAACGTCAGCTGGATAGCTGGCAGGTAATTCAGCGTAGCCATGCCATCGCTAATGGTTTGCCGCTGGTGTGCGCGAATCGCTGTGGACTTGAGGCCGATCCAGACGGCCAGTCCGACGGTATCGAGTTCTGGGGCAACAGCTTTATCGCCGGACCACAAGGCGAGATTATAACTTCTGCACCGGCTAAAAGCGGCAATACACTGGTGGCTACACTGGATATGACGCAGGCCGAAAAGGTCAGGCGAATCTGGCCTTTTTTCCGCGATCGCCGCATTGATGCGTATGATGATCTTCTTCGTCGTTATGGCGGCGACTAAAGGTAAATTACAGGAATAGAGTCATGATAGTCATCACCAAGGCAAACACCGATCCCGCGAGCGATGAATTCAAAAGTCTGATTGAGTTCCTGGAAAACAAACCTAATATCCGCACCAATATCCATCGCGAAACCGGTACGCAACAAACGCTTACCGAAATCTATTTAATCGGTGATACGGCCGGACTGGAAATTGCGGAAATCGAAAGCATGTCGATCGTGGACCGGGTCGTTCGTGTATCCGAAGAGTATCGAGTCCTCGGACGACATAAAGACGACTTACGTGCCACCGGTTTTGTATACAACGGCGTCGAATTTTCACAGGACAACCTGCATGTGTTTGCCGGACTCTGTGCGGTCGACAATGCCGGGCATGTCGAATCGATGATGAAGGCGTTACAGCAACATGGTCAGGTGTGTACTCGCATGGGCGCTTACAAGCCGCGCACCAGCCCCTATGCCTTCCAGGGCCATGGCAAGGCGTGCCTGCCCTGGGTATTCGAGTTGGCCGGTAAATATGACATTAAGGTTATCGCGATAGAGATTACTCACGACTCCCATCTCGACGAAATCAATGAGGCGCTGGAACAAACCGGACACCCTACTGGCGTGATGTTGCAAATCGGCACGCGTAATACGCAAAACTTTGAATTGCTGAAAATTGTCGGCCGCCAACAGGAGCTGCCGGTGCTGTTAAAAAGAGGATTTGGTATCACACTCGAGGAATCCCTCAACGCCGCCGAATACCTGGCATCGGAAGGCAATCGCAACGTTATCTTTGCCTTACGGGGCATGAAGACCAATATGGGCGATCCCCACCGCAACTTTATCGATTTTTCCCATGTACCGGTGATCAAACGCCTGACACGTATGCCGGTATGTATTGATCCGTCCCATTCAGTCGGCACGCGCGAGACTTCACCGGACAGAATCATGGATGTCTCTCACGTTACCGCACAAGGCATCATTGCCGGTGCCAACATGGTGTTGGTGGATTTTCATCCGCATCCGGAAAAAGCGCTGGTCGATGGACCACAGGCGCTGCGAATGGAGGAGTTACCGTATTTTCTTGAGGATGTGGCGATTAGTCGTGAAGCTTACAAGAAACGGTGCAAATTACGCGATGCCCAGCAATTCTAAGCCTGTCACAGGATCTGGCATGGTACCAACAGAAGCCCCCACCACATGTATAAAGTTTATACCTGGCGAGACATGACTATACCGCATCGCCGGCATTCGACCTTTTCAATATCACCCCCGGCACCGAAGCCGAATGTTCGGTCAATCACACGAAAGCTGTGAATCCCCAGCCAGCAAAGCAGTCGGCCAAGTTGTATTAACAACTCTGACATATTACGACTTCCTGATAATAAACATCATCAATAGTCTGTACACGGGCGATCACTTCACGATTCTATCCCGGTTAACACACAATGCCATGGAATTGTCGGTCGTTACATCGAATTATGCACTGCAGGCCTCGTTCAGTTCTCGTGGGCAGTGTGCGGGCACTGACCACTACGGTGTACTCATGTTTTTTAGCCACCGACTCCCGCTTCTAATAAAGGCATACAGATAGGTGGCGCCGAATGCCACCGCAACAAGCGTGGCGACATAAGGAATAAGCCATGCCATCACCAGCGCTACATTCACCGAAGCAACCGCCATCACTGATTTGGCCTGCCCCCGAATGAGGCCAGACATCCTGTAGGGTATGACCATCGACACCGCATGCAGTAGAAACAAAAACAGCAAATAGATCTCTGGCTCGAAACCAAATACTTGTGCTAACACCAATACGAGCAAGAGGTGGCGCATAAGTTCATTGGTTGGCGAGCCGTTACCACTATTTCCCTCCGGATCCACACGGGAAGTAACGCGAAGAATTATTGAGCCGGCAGCTATCGCACTGGCAATCAGCAGGATACCGCCGAAATTCGCACCAACCGCCAACGCAATGACAACGTGGGCCACTGCATCACAAACATTATCGAGATTGGCGCCAAAACGACTGCGAATGTTCAATTTGGCAGCCAGAATGCCGTCCAGATCATCCATGATATTATTGAATATTATTAACGGAAGCAGGTAGCGATAGCCATCATCCAGAAACAGTACCGCCAGCGGCAACACGCCAAGTATCGATGTGATGTTGGCAATATTTCGCCAAAAGAAGTTTCCCCGAGTGCCCCCCAGCACTTTTAAGCCCCAACGGATGAGTTCGCCTCAAAGACGAAAAAATGGTTTTCTGGCATCAGAGACGAAATTCCCAATGCCTTGGAGATGTTATTAATCCACTGATTCGCGCTCAATTTCAGCCATTGCTCACATGTGGTTCGACAACAGCCAGCGCGGGGCTACGAACATAACGTGGCTTATCGTACAGCTTGTCCGCTTCATGCAAGTCAGCGAGGGTATCAATCTCATACCACCGATCTGCATCAAAGAAGATCGCCTCAAATGAGAGCGTACCCTCCGCAACCATGTCGGCTAATGCCGTTTCGTAATACTCACCGAGCTGTTGTGCCGAAATATAGGAGCCAAGTTTTTCTTCAAGTTTTTTCCATGTCGGTAGGGATAGACTGTAGAGATTCACCGTTTTGTACTGGCATTCATCACCCTTAACACTATTAAGATGAAAGGCCGTTACTCGTTGTCTGGAGTCAAGCACGACTGTGGTGCCATTCATCCAGGGCAGCATAGTGGAAATTGCGATCCTGTCTGGCTGCAGCATGTCATCCAGCATTGAGGTTTCAAAAACAAGGTCGCTTTCCACCAGCAGAAACGGTTCCTGAATCTGCTCTCTGGCCAACCACAAGGAATATATATTGTTAGTGCTAGCGTAATCGGCATTGGTGACATAATCGATGCGCATATCGCCAGTATTTTGGCGTAAAAATTCACGGATGTGATCACCCTGGTAACCGATAACTACCACCATCCTGTCGATTCCCTGGGTACGCAAACTGTCGACCAGACGTTCGAGAATGGGTTTACCCCCGACCAGGGTAAGACACTTCGGGGTGTTCAGGGTTAGCGGCCGCAGGCGGCTGCCTGAACCGGCGGCAAGAAGGAGTGCGGTAGTCACACGTTTGGATTCAGTCATGGTTGGGACCTCAAGGTGAAAAGCGGATAGCCAACCAGTAAGAACACCCGTGACAAAAGGAGCACGAACGGTACAAAATCTGCTTTTTTCATACTGTTTTTAGGCATATCTGTGGCTAGACACATTGTAAGTGAATGCGGTCATTCGCAAATTCCACTAAATAAATAGGAATGCAGCGTTGCACTAAAATGGCAAAAAGGACTGGAAACAGATCGAAACCGATCCATTTCAGACGATGCATCTAAGAATAATGAACTAGGGTTGTAACCCCACAGATAAGTGGGAATACCCTGCGGGTCACGCGCCAGATACAGGCTGCATATCGTTAGAATCAGCTTGCATCAAATTATCGCGCATCGATTATATAATAATTGCGTTGATCTGGCGACATTAGCCCCTCGCCAATAGACAAATGCTCGCAAAGTGCATGTAACTATATGATTAACCAAGAAACGTTTATATCGCCAGTGGTTATTTCAACGGCTATATCGCCGGTGGCTGCACCCGAGGGCATACCCTCACGTTGTTTGGTAACCTGGATAATTGCGGTAAAAGCCTACTGAAGGCTGCACAATTAAAGAAAGATACCTCGGCAGCTCGGTTGTCGTTGCCGACACAACTTTACCTCCTCCACTCTGGAGTCGTGCATCCAAGCAGTCGTCTGGCGACACTTGTATCGCCTGTACATCATCCCTGCAGGCGTGCTGAATTGTCATGAATCACCTCCTGCAGCAGACGGATCAATACCTCATCCTCGTAGCTGATATTGTCGACAATCTTTTTCGCGCGCGCGGAGAGGCGCCGATACCCCCATAGTGATCGCCGTTTGGTCTCGGCCCAGCCCTCGCGTTGGTAATAAAGGGGCAGGTTGCCATCAAAATAGGAAATGCTGTCTGCATCCTTGAGCAGATCGGCATCGGCATCGCCGCCAACCTCGTGGAGCTCTACCAAACGGCAAGCTTCGTTGACAATGGTACTTTCTACCCCACAGTCCTCCAGCATGACGCGCAACAATCTCGCACCACGCCGTGCATGCGCCGCCTTAAAGGCATCGTAGTCCGAATAGTCTTCACGCCTTACACGCTCCGGAGTGGCGCGGTCTATATCATGGGCCAACGCCGCCAACTGTAAGGCTTCGCCGGCATCCGGTTCCAGGCGCAAAAGCCACTCCAGCGTGTTGTCGACGTGACGTGGGTCTTCAGGCACTGGCGAACCTGCGATCCTTGCCCGGATTTTCTCCTTTGCGCAGTCAATGTTGCCCATCAAGCGCAATCCTCACTCGTCGCAGGGTCTCGAGATTCATCACCACAGCGATTAGCACCAACACCGGCAGCACCAGATTGGCTACTGCCCCGAGAAAGATGAAGAACACGCGTACGTCGCGCCCCATCCGCACTCCGACCTTGCCCCCGGCCTGGATTCGCTCACGCATCAGATTATCGTACTTATCCGCGGTGTAACTCAGCATGAATGAGCCGATAATGGCCATAAAACCGACAAACAGAATCCAGCCACTCACGTCTGTCGCCAGCAGGTGCCAGGTCAAGCCGAACAATAGAAAAGCATCGGCATAACGGTCCAGAACTGCATCGAACCAGCCGCCGACATCGCTGCTTTGGTATTTAAGCCGTGCCACTTCACCGTCACAACCGTCAATGATAGACGCGAACTGGGCCAGAACACCACCCAGCAGCAGGGCGCTATATCCACCCAGTGCAAACAGTCCGGCGGCCAGCAGGGAACACAGAAACGAGAACAGGGAAATCTGATTGGGCGTCACATTGCGTTTCACCAATTGCCGGGAAATCCGTACGGAGAGAGGGCGGTTTAAATAGCGGGATACCGGCCCGTCGTTGGGCTTATCGCGCAGACGGGCGAGCAGCGCCTGCTCCGCCTTTCGAAAGGCTGCGGGATCGTCTACATCAATCCAGAAACCATTTGTCGGAATTGCTATAGCCTGCCCTTCAGCAGCCAGGACCCGCACCGCCCCGGACAGGGTAGTGTCGCCGTTTGCTTTGCTTTGCTCCAGCGCCTTGAAGATGGCTGATGAGCACAGGAAAATACCGGTATCGAAGCCATTGAAATCGGCCAGTCCCTTGCCGATTTCTTCAATCTTTTTACTTTCCATCGGGCTGTCGTCCACTTTGACACGGGTGACATCCTTCATGTCAATGAGCGGATTGTGGGTGTTGCTGTCCACCACCAGCGCGATCTCCCCATCGCCCAGCGTCAGCGTTGTTAATGATCGAACCAGTTTGGGATCAAAAAGGTGGTCCGCCATCAACAGCAAAAACGGTTCGTGCAGCACACCCCGAGCTTTGAGTACCGAAAGACCGTTTTCTTTGTCCCAGTCGTCATTCACCAACGGCGTGATCTGGATCGCAAGGCGATCCGCCAGACGTTCCAGGAAATCGCGCACGCGCTCGCTCTGATGGCCGATGACGACATAAAACTCATCCGCCCCGGCCTCTAATGCGGTGCGGATGACACGTTCAATCAGGGGGATACCGAGGAGGGGAACGAGGGGCTTGCTGTCACCCCTCTGCTGCAGCCGGCTGCCCTTGCCCGCTGCGATGATCAGACACTTCATGCACTTTTCCCAGTTTATTATTGATAAAGGCTTCTGTCATACGATGGGCTTCATCATCAGTGAACTGCCGTAGCGGATGTTTGCAAAAATAGGCCGATGGCGCTTCCAGAATGCCACTCTGGCCCCGGTCCAATGCCAGTTTTGCGCAGCGAATCATATCAATGGCCACGCCGGCCGAGTTGGGCGAATCTTCCACCGACAGGCGCAACTCCAGGTTCATGGGCACATCACCAAACAGCTTGCCCTCCATACGCAGGAAACAGACCTTATTATCATTTTGCCAGGGGACATAGTCGCTGGGACCAATATGAATATCGTCGTCATCCATACGGTAGTCGGTTACGGCCTGCACCGCCTCGGTCTTGGACACCTTCTTGGAGGCCAGACGTGACTGGTTGAGCATATTGAGAAAATCGGTGTTACCACCAGTGTTGAGTTGGTAGGTGCGCTCAAGCTTGACACCCCGCTTGGCGAACAGGTCGGTCAACATGCGATGGGTGATGGTCGCGCCTAACTGGGCTTTGATGTCGTCACCGATGATGGGCAAACCAGCTGCTTCAAAACGACGCGCCCACTGTCCCTCGGGATCACTGGCGATGAAGACCGGGATATTGTTGACGAAGGCCAAACCGGCCCTCAATGCGCAACCCGCGTAAAACCGGGTTGCATCCTCGGAGCCGACCGGCAGGTAATTCAAGAGGATTTGTGCGCCCGAGTCCTGCAGTATCCTGACGATTTCTTCTGCGGTCAATTCCGGCTCATCTGCCAGCACAAAAGTGCGTTTTTCGTCATAATTCTTCATGTGGTCGGAAAAACCGTCCAGAATCCTGCCCATCCGTACAGTGACGCTGGACTCAGGAATATCAGGACAGAACACCGTGGTGCAGTTGGGCGCCGAGAAAATGGCCTCGTGCACATCGACGCCGACTTTGCGTTTGTCGATGTCAAAGGCCGCGACCACCTCAATGTCACCGGGCCGGTATTCGCCGATTTTCCAATGCATCAGGCCGACGGCATCTTGCGAGTTCTTTTCCCGATAAAAGTGGATGCCCTGTATCAGGGAACTGGCACAGTTTCCTACACCAATAATAGCAATTTTGATCTTGGCCATTTTCAGTTCTCCTGTCTTGTCGTTTAATATATGACGTTCTCGTGGAAAACCCGTTGTTCTGTTTGAAATCGTTTTGCACGAGTTCGGCAATCATTTGCCGTTGTTTTGCTTGTCCATTTTCTTTATCCGCCAACGAAAATCCGACATTGCACATGGCAAGGATCGCTCCCTACAATCCTCTAGCATTTCCTCACTTTGTCTTGCACAGACTCAACACAAGAAACAGCAGAGCACCGTTGCATTGAATGAATATAAGGGCTGGAAATGAATCTAAACAGATTCATCTCAAACGATGCATCTAACAAATAATGTACCAAGGCTGTATCCCAACAGATAAGTAGGAATACCCTGCTGGCTACGTGGCTAATGCAGGCTGTTAGTGATAAGAATCAGCGTGCATTTATATATCGCGAGTCAATCATATAATAATTTCGTTGATCTGGCGACCATCACTCCCCTGCCAGCACGTAAATATTCGTAAGTCGCAGATAACTATATGATTTAACAAGAGACATTTGTATCGTCTTCGGCGATTCTAACGCATACTCGCTGGGGCTGGTTGGGGCAGAATAACTTTAAAAGCCGACAAAGGCAGAACAACTCAATTACTAACCACGGCGCGATAAATATCAAACACCACCCGCGTATTTCTATCCATAATCACCACATCGCTACCAACAACTACCCGAACGTATCTCTTTGACAACGGGCTTAAAGTAGATTCCAGGTCTTCTGGCAAGCCACGCAAGCGCAGCCCCGGCGGTAACCGGTCGCGCTTGGCCAAACCGTGGGGAAGCTTGCCGCCGCGCTTGGCGAGCCCGGGCGGAACTCTGCGCTTTTTGTAGCGACTATGGTGTGACTCGTAATAGCGACGGATCAATCGATGATCACGATCCGTAAACACAATGCCAACACTGACATTCTTGTCACCAATAACAATATTGCCTGAAGTGGTAACCATCGTCGCACATCCCGCCAACGACGCTGCTGCAAGCAGCAACACCATAAAAAACTTTTGTTTCATGTATTTGCTCACTTAACGGGATAACTTCGTTTCGTGGGTCCGGTATAAAGCTGGCGCGGACGGTCGATGCCATGGGGCTCATTAGTGAGTTCCAGCCAATGACTGACCCATCCCACCGTTCGCGCCAGCGCGAACATGGCGGTAAACATATTGGTGGGAACTCCCATGGCGCGCAGCACAATGCCGGAATAGAAATCGATATTGGGATACAGTTTGCGCTCGATGAAATACTCATCCTTCAACACGATCTCTTCGAGGCGCATGGCAATCTCCAGCAACGGATCATCCAGACCCAGATGATCCAGCACCACTTTCGCGGTCTTTCGAATAACAACTGAACGTGGATCGAAATTTTTATAAACGCGGTGGCCAAAACCCATCAGGCGAAATGAATCATTTTTGTCTTTTGCACGGGCGACTGTATTATCTATATTGTTGATACTACCAATCTCGGTCAGCATCTTCAGCACGGCTTCATTGGCACCGCCATGAGCCGGACCCCACAGGCTGGCGATGCCGGCAGCTATACAGGCAAAAGGATTGGCGCCGCTGGATGCGGTAATACGGACCGTTGACGTCGATGCGTTCTGTTCATGATCCGCATGAAGTATCAGTATCTTATCCAGCGCACTCGCCAAAACCGGATCAATTTCATAATCTACATGGGGTTTACCGAACATCATTTGCATGAAATCCTCGGCATAACCCAGCCCTTTGCGGGGGTAACGAATGGGACGACCAATATGATAGGTATGACTGGCCGCGGCAATCATCGGCATTTTTGCAATCAGCCGGTAACCAGCCAATATGCGTTGATCACTATCGCCAATATTCATGCTCTCGTGGTAGAACGCGGACAAGGCGCCGACCACACCCACCATAATCGCCATGGGGTGGGCATCACGCCGAAAACCAGTGTAAAACTCCAGCACCTGGTCGTGTAACAGACTCAGATCACCGATAGTGTTGACAAAAGGCACGCGCTCTTCTTCTGTTGGCAGCTCACCAAACATCAATAAATAGGCGACTTCGAGAAAATCGCTATGCTCAGCCAATTCATCAATGGGGTAGCCGCGATAAAGCAGGATACCTTTTTCACCATCGACATAGGTGATGGCGCTTTTACACGACGCAGTTGATCGAAATCCGGGATCAAACGCCAGCAATCCTTGCTTGGAATACAATGCCTGAATATCCACCGCTTCGGGACCCATAGTGCCTTCGAGTATGGGCAAACTGTCTTCACCCTGTTTACCTGAAATCCTCGCATTGACATATTTTTTCATTACGCTGACCTTATTGATGTTTTTTTTGCCTGTCCTGGCTCTCACTGGGCGAACAACCAGCCTACAAAAAAGGGGTGACAACGTACAGCCGAATTACGAAACAGGGTTTACCTTCACGCTTAATATATTGAAATAACACACTTTCTTCTGCCGACTTGCAACCGGGCTGCACGCCATTTAACCGCTACTGGCCTTGTTACCACCACTCGGCAATCGCATGACCGACGCTGGGATTTACCAGATAACCGTAAGATCGGTGCACATTCAATTCGCCCTGGTTACGAAACCAGCAATACACATCCTCATACTCATCACGAATGGAGTCGACCAGGCCCAGCTTCTCCATGTCGCGAAAATCATTGCGTACTCCACGGTCGAGGGCAGTGAGATCACCGACGCTGGCGATGTTGATCCACTGCTTAATGTTGCCGGGATACCGGTACTCAAGCCCGGCCCTTGCACCAAGCAGACGATCGCGAACATAACGCATACCCAACGGGCTACCCAGACTCAAAAATGAATCTACCCGGCCGGGATTTTCTTCGCCATGCCACAACTCCCACAAGCTGTCCCATGCGATAATAGACCCCATGCTATGTCCGATCAGCAGAATGCGATCACCATCTGCAAACATTTGCCTCAACGGATCTTTCAGCAACTCACGCACGCGGTCGGCACACTTTTTTAAATTGAAAAAGTAGTGTTCAGTTCCCTTGATACTGGCCTTGATGGAAGGACTTGGAATCAGATTTATCAAAAAGTGAAAATAATCGACCAAGGTATATAAAGCGCGCGCAGTTCTTGTACGCCAGCGGTTGGCCTCGCGTTTATCCGCTTCAGACGGGCCGGGTTTCTTGAGAAGTGCATCGATCCACGGCAGGTCTGCCTCAATCGATCGGTAACGTCCGTAATAGAAATGGTTCCATGCAACCAGATGAAAACAGCTTTCATGCTGGCGCAGTTCTTCGGCCACATCGGCATTAGCGTGTTGCACACCCGCCAGCAAACAACGCCACAACTGTTGTTGATACTCGTGCGCATGCGGCTTTGGATTTTTTCCCGGAACATAAACAATTCGATTCATCACCCAATTGTCTCACGTTTAACCCTGCATCTGACAGGCAGTTGATTTTCTATTTCAGCAAGAGCGACTGCAAAAGCAGGCGCAGAGGCAACGGCACTGTGCCTCTGCCGACCCGGATTCCTGCAAATCCTGTACCACTCGCTACGCGCCCCTGATCTCCCTCAAAGCCGATATCGATTCACAGCCTTCCCAAAAAATCTATTCTGTTTTTATGGTCGGAGTATGCTTAGAATGCGCACCATCCAGATGATCCATTTTCGAATTCGCAGTTGAAGCATTTAAACCCCCGACAATTGGAAGCGGTGACCACTGTTGAAGGACAAGTCCTCGTGCTTGCGGGTGCGGGCACCGGCAAAACCTCGGTCATCACCCATAAAATTGTTCACCTCATTAGCGACTGCAAGGTGGCACCTAAGCACATTGCTGCCGTAACGTTTACCAACAAGGCTGCACGGGAAATGAAGTCCCGGGTAGCCGGGATGATGAGCAGGAGCATGACCAAAGGTTTAACCATTTCAACATTTCATACACTTGGCCATAATATTATCCGGAAGGAACACAAGGTGCTGGGTTTCAAGAAGGGAATCTCTATTTTCGACGCAGAGGACTCGCTGGTCCTGATTCGCGAATTAATGCACAGCGATTTCGGGCAAGATAAAAAGATGCCGGAACAGGTTCAGCGAAAAATCTCCAGCTGGAAAAATGATTTGGTGACACCTGAAACGGCGCATCAACATGAAGCTGATGACGCCATCGCAATCATCGCATCACGCGTCTACCCGGAATACATCCGTCACCTCAAAGTTTACAACGCCGTGGATTTCGATGACCTCATTAACCTGCCGGTAATGCTGTTTCACGAATTTCCGGACATATTAACAAGCTGGCAAAATCGTTATCGCTATTTGCTGGTTGATGAATACCAAGATACCAACACTAGCCAATATGAACTGGTGCGTCAGCTTGTCGGTGACAATGGCGCCATGACGGCGGTCGGCGATGACGATCAATCGATCTATACCTGGCGTGGCGCCCAACCGGAGAATTTGAAATTCCTGCAACGAGACTATCCTGATTTACGCGTAATCAAATTGGAGCAGAATTATCGTTCTACCGGTTGCATTCTTAACGTTGCCAATACCTTAATCGCAAACAATGACCACATCTTTGAAAAAAGTCTGTGGAGTGAATTTGGCTATGGCGATCCGGTAAAGGTTCTGCAGACGCGAAATGAGGAACACGAGGTCGAACAGATTGTCGGCGAATTACAGCACCATCGATTTCAGAAGCGCACCAAATTCAGAGACTATGCGATCCTGTTCCGTGGCAATTACCAGGCAAGATTGTTTGAGCGCACCCTGCGTGAGCAGGGTATCCCCTATATCCTGAGCGGCAGTCTATCGTTCTTTGACCGAACCGAAATCAAGGACATACTGGCCTACCTTCGACTGTTGACCAATCCCGATGATGACAATGCCTTCCTTCGTATCGTCAATACGCCGCGACGCGAAATTGGCCTGGCCGCACTGGAAAAACTCGCAAGGTATGCAACTGAAAGAGATGTGAGTTTGCTCACAGCCTCCTTTGACCTGGGACTGGAGCAACATCTCAATGCACGCCAGCTCACTATACTGCGCGCATTCACAAACTGGGTACGGGATATGGCGGTAAAAATAGATGATGCTAATCCCATTAATCTGGTGCACCAGATGATAAGTGATATTCACTATGACGACTGGTTACGCGAGACCTGTAACGATGCTGTTATTGCCAAAAAACGAATGGCAAACGTGCTGGACCTTCTCGACTTGATAGAACGACTGGCACGGCGAGACGATGAGTCTCTGAACCTTGGCGACCTTGTCGCCAGGATATGTCTTATCGGTATGCTGGAAAGTAATAACGAGGAAGAGGCAAGCGATCATGTTTACTTAATGACTATGCATGCAGCAAAGGGACTTGAATTCCCGCATGTCTTTATCGCCGGTTTCGAGGAGGGCATTCTCCCGCACCATGCCTCCCTGGAGGATGATCGACTGAGCGAGGAAAGGCGGCTTGCCTATGTCGGCATTACCCGAGCAAAAAAAACGCTGACACTTTCCCTCGCCAATCGACGCAAACGCCAGGGCGAAATAGTAGAATGCGAACCCAGCCGGTTTTTTTCCGAAATGCCGGAAGACGACCTGGTCTGGGAGGGAAAAGACCACCCGTTAGCGCCCGAGAAAAAGCAGGAGCGGGGCCGCGCTTATCTCGACAACATACGTGAATTGCTTACTAAAAGTGTTTGAAAACAAGGCTTGTTACTGGAAACAAATGGTTTTGCAGACTATATTCAGGATGCAATGATCCAGTGTACTGACAAGCTCTGAGTCATCTATAATGTCACGGATGTGCCTGATAAGTTCACTGCTAACCCAGCAGTAAAGGTGAAATGGAAGCTTTAGACAATCAGATTTTAACGCCGCGCAATTTCCCGAAATTTTACCGAACGGTGGTGGGGCTGCGTTTCCCCATCCGCGTCGCCGACGTGCTCGACTTGCGCTCTGTGCTCAACGAGGCCGTGGACCTGTACGAGGAACCAGCCAACTCGCCCACCTACCGGGAGTTTGTCGACGCACTGGAAACTGCGATCACTTCGTTCGGCGTGGAAAGCAGACGTCATGCCGACCGTCTCGTCAAATTACTGACGCTGTTGCGCGATGTTCATTACAGCCACAGCATATCCTCTCGTGACAAAGAACTGGATTTGCGTGCCCGAATTAAGGTTTCGCGTGAGAGCTACGTTCGCTCCAAACGTTATGGCGTGGTTTCACTGGTATTCGGCATCGGTTGTGCCATCGCCTGGGCAGCGATGCCAGTATCAGGCTGGACTATTAAATTACTGACCCTGGCCGCGGGATATATGGCCTGGGACTACTTCCACTCCCAGCCAATACTGGAGCGCGAAGAAAAGGAATTGAATCGGGAGCTGAACGCCTTGTTGCGTGAACGCATTACCAGCGTCGACTGGAAGATATTAATTCACAAACTGTCGTTGTTAATGGGATTCAAGAAAGTGTCCGGCATCGAGGTTTTCAACATTGAAGGCGACGAAGACACTATCGAATTGAACATACTGCACTAATAAGATATTGAAAAAGGATTTCCTGTCCTTTATCTGCGCCAAACCGGGATAATAGATTCCCCCGGTTTCTTCATTTTCTATCATGCGAGTATTTAAGAAATGCCGGTACATCCGCGTGACGCTGCAGGCAATCAAAAAATAGTATTTTCCCACAGCCTGCCAAGCTGCTCTTCATTGCGCCACTCAGTTTAATCGCCTGACTCTATCTAATTTTGGTTTCTTCCTGCTTGAATTCTTCCAGCAGGATTTCCTGTTCTTTGGTCAATGTCAGCTTTGTCAGCAATTCGGGGCGTCGTAACCAGGTTCTCCCCAGCGACTGCTTCAGTCGCCAACGCCGGATTGCTTCATGATTACCCGACAACAACACGTCGGGCACCATACTGTCCTGATAGTCTTCCGGACGTGTGAAGTGAGGGCAATCCAGCAGACCATCGACAAAGGAATCCTGTAATGCGGATTCTGCGTCTCCCAGTGCGCCCGGCAGTTGTCGCGTAATTGCATCGATTATCATCATGGCCGGCAATTCACCACCGGAAACCACGAAATCACCCACGGACCATTCTTCATCCACATCCTTCAGCACTCGTTCATCAATGCCTTCATAACGACCTGCAAGAAGAATAAGACCTGAACGTTTTGATGCTGACATAATCAGCTTATGATCAATCGGCTTCCCTTGTGGCGAAACATAGACAACCGGCACATCATCCTTTTGTGCGTCACGGGCCGCGTGCATCGCTTGACTCAAGGGGTCGGCCAACATGACCATGCCTGGCCCACCCCCATAGGGTCTGTCATCGACTGTGCGGTGCCGGTCGCAAGTAAAGTCGCGCGGGTTCCAGCTGTGCAGATCGATTAACCCGGACTTCACAGCACGTCCAGTGATGCCGTATTCTGATACCGCCGATAACATTTCGGGAAACAGGGTGATGACGTCTATGCGCATGATGTCTTGTTTAAACCTGATCGAAACTATCTTGAGGCCAATGAGCGAATAAAGGCGAGATAGGGTTTTGTATCCCAGGGGCGGCCACCCAGTGCCAGATAACGTATCATGCCATCGGGATCGACAAAAAAGCTGGACGGCAGGCCACGAGGCTGCCACAGATTCGTGACTACGCCATCACTATCCATCAGTGTATCGAGATCCGGTGCCGCCCCAAAGAGAAAGGAAATGACGTCATCTTCGTTTTCGGCGGTGTTTACCATCACCAGTTTGATATCTTTTGGCGCCAGTTGTTTTACCATGCGTTGAATCGCGGGAATCTCTTTACGACAAGGTCCGCACCAACTGGCCCAGAAATGCACCATCACCCAACTGCCGCGCAGATCGCGCAAGTCGGTCACCGCGCCATCAGTATTGGCAAGACGCAAGCCGGGTGCGTTTCGCGCTGGCTCGATTTTTATCAGCGCCTTGGGCAATGCTGTACCGGCAGTGAGTGGTTGTGCAAAGAACGCCGAAATCAGTAACACAATAACACCTGAAAACAACAACCCGAAACGTTGCATCATTCAGAAATGTCCTCGCCAGAATAGACACATCCGGCCGTACAGGTTTCACGTATTACGATTTTGCTCAAGCCCGATAAGGCCGGCTTGAGCCGGGGCCAGATCCATCGCGCCAGATTTTCACTGGTGGGGTTGTGCAGACCTTCGATCTCGTTCAGGTAATAGTGATCGAGCTGTTTAAAAAGCGGCTTGAAAGCGCCACTTATCTCACCAAAATCCTGCACCCAGCCTTCCTTCTCCATAACCTCACCTGTGACGTGGATCTCGATGCCGATAGAATGGCCATGCAGGCGCGAACACTTGTGTTCGGCCGGCAAATTGGGTAGCCGGTGAGCCACTTCGACGGTAAATATCTTGAATATGTCCATGACGCAATAGTTGGTTACTGTCTTCCACCTCGAGTTTATCCGATCCCTGCCAACAGAGAAATTAAACCCCCACTCCATTTCGTTTCTTTCATAGCTGCCAAACCGGTAGAATCCACCGATCTCGGTAACTACTTGCCTTAATTCCATGAGTTCACTGTATTTGCCACTGATCGTATCGCCGCAGCAGCTGGCAGGCCATCTTGAATACCCCGATCTGTTACTGGTGGATTTGTGCTCGCCTGAAATTGCCGCTGTATGTCACCTGCCTGATGCCAATTTCGTCGATTACAGAAAAATCGTAAGAATAGACAAACCCGTCGTAGGACTGGTGCCCGATGCCGCCAGTTTATCGGCGTTGCTGGCCTCAATAGGGGCGACTCCCGACAAATTTATTGTCGCCTATGATGATGAAGGCGGTGGCCGCGCGGCCCGCTTCCTGTGGACACTGGAGGTGCTGGGTCATAAACAATACGCCCTGCTTGATGGCGGCATTATTGCCTGGGCAGCGGGGAATTTTCCGATATCCCGTGATATCACGCTAGCAGAACAAGGTAACTACCCGGTCAGTCTCAAGGATCACGCAACTGCCAACCATACCTATATACTGGATCACCTGAACAATGCCGATGTCGCTATTGTCGACACGCGCACACCGGCGGAATTCAGCGGCGAAAAAAAACTGGCTGCTCGCGCCGGCCATATCCCCGGTGCCATAAACTTCAATTGGGTCGATGCTATGGACCCGCACCGCGATCTTCAGCTCATTGATGCGGCCAGGTTGCGCAGCACCTTCGAATCGATGGCTATCACACCGGACAAGGAAATAATTGTTTACTGCCAGTCTCACCACCGCTCGGCGCATACCTTTATGGTGCTCAAACACCTGGGGTATACGCACCTGCGCGGTTATGCCGGTGCCTGGTCAGACTGGGGAAACCGCACTGACACCCCGGTAGAATAAAAAAGTCCGGCGTTTCATCGCTAAACAAGATCCGAAAACATACACTTCTACGCCAGCATGGTGCGCATGCGCTCTACCGCAATTTTCAGATTTTCAATATCATTAGCGTAAGAGAAACGCACATAGCGTTCTGGCTGGTGGTGCCCAAAATCGAGCCCCGGGGTAATAGCCACCCGGGTGCTCTCCAGTACCTCCAGTGCGAACTGGTATGAATCTGTGGAGAAGCGACTGCAGTCGGCATAGAGATAGAATGCACCCTGGGGCACCAGTGGAATGTCAAACCCCAATGAGCGCAATGCCGGCAACAGGTAATCTCGACGCTGACAGAAAATATCCCGGCGGCGATCAAGCTCATCGATGACATCGTCGTCAAATGCCACAAGGGCCGCGTATTGCGCCGGCGTGGAAGTTGCTATAAAGATATTTTGCGCCAGACGCTCTATTGCGTCGAGCATGTCGATGGGCACCACCATCCAGCCGACACGCCAGCCAGTCATGCCATAGTATTTCGACAAACTGTTAACAATGATCGTTCCGGGCGAATAGCGAAGCGCGCTGCCAGGGCCATCGTCCTGGCTATCGTATGTCAGACCATGATAAATCTCGTCGACAATCAGTACCCCACCCAATTCTTCCACTACCCGGGTAATGGCCTCCATTTCACTGTCGGGTACCACCGTGCCAGTGGGATTGGACGGTGACGCCACCAGCACCGCTACGGTTTTTTCAGTCCAGTACTGGCGAATCAAGTCCGCACTTAACTGAAAACCCTGCTTCGGGCCAACTGCGATGGAAACTGCACGCCCTTCAAACATACGTACAAAGTGCCGATTACAGGGATAACCTGGGTCGGCCAGTAAAACCTCGTCTCCCGGGTTGATGAGTGCACAAAAGGCCAGTTGCAACGCACCCGATGCGCCCGGCGTGACCATAACCCGGTTCGATTCCGGCCGGCAGTCCGGCGAATATTGCTGGCTGATGGCCTCGCGCAGGGCCGGCAGACCCAGTGCCGGTGTGTAACCGGTACTGCCGGATTCAAGCGCCTTGATTCCCGCCTGCACAATTTTCTGCGGTGTCGGAAAGTCGGGTTCGCCAATTTCCATGTGAATGACTGCATGCCCTTCCGCCTCCAGCTTTGTGGCACGCGCCAGGATATCCATTACATGGAATGGCTGGATATCCTGTAGGCGGTCGGCGAGGTGTGTCACGTTAGTGATTGTGCAATCTCTTGAGCGTGGCGATATCGATACAAGTGTTACCGTTAATAGTGGGGCCGGCAATTACCGTGGCGGGTTGGCCGGGTTCGCCGAGATTATCGAGTACAATCTCGGCGCCACTAAATTCGTTGCCCTGTGTATAACCGTTAACGGTAATAATTGTTTTGAGCCCGGCACTACGGGAGGAACGAAGCCCGTTTTCGGAATCTTCAAAGGCAAGACACGCAGTGGCCGACAAATTCATTTTATTCAGAACATAGTTAAAGATATCCGGCGCCGGTTTTTTAGCCGGTACCACATCCCCAGCGCCAATGACCTCGAACCAGGACTCGCCGTCTTCACCCAGTGTGCTCGCCAGCAGGGCGCTGACATTCGCGGGTGTTGTGGTCGTGGCGATGGCAAGACGCAGGCCCTGCTCGCGCGCCTCTATCAGCAGTCGTGCCACACCCGGGCGCAACGGGATACGCTCCTCATGCATTAACGCCGTAAAATGACGTGTCTTGGCAGCATGCAGTTCTGTCACCATGTCGTCAAAATTGTCCGGTTTGTTGTAGTCGGGCCGATGGGTATCAATATAATGATGCATGCGTTCCTTGCCGCCGGTCACAGCCAGTAACCTGCCATACAGTTCCACATCCCATTGCCAATCCAGGCCTGCTTCACTAAAAGCCTTATTAAAGGCCACACGGTGGCCATCACGCTCGGTATCGGCCAGCGTACCGTCAACATCAAATATCAAACATTCTAAATTCATTTTTTTAATAAACCACATCTTTTATGTAGTATTAGCATTGGCACAAATTGATCCAATATGTTCTGTTGCACCTGCCCTTCCTTTCTGGTACAACTTCGCGCCAATTTTCGAGCCGCTTGCGGCCATAATTATCGCAGGAGTCTGACCATGCCGGCCAGAAAGAAAAAGGAAGCCGACCTTCTCGTCGGTGGAATTAAGCCCTACCAAGCCAGAAAGGGCGAAAAATACATGAACGACAAGCAATTCAGGCATTTTCGTTCTATATTGCTGGCATGGAAAGCCGAACTCGAAAACGAGATTGACCGCACCATTTCCCAGTTACGGCAAGCACCCACCACCGAAGCCGATCCTAACGATCGCGCTAGCCTGGAAACTGATATTTCCCTGGAACTGCGCTCACGTGACCGCGAAGGCAAGCTCATCAAGAAGATCTTCGAGGCCCTGGCCCACCTGGATGAGGGCGAATACGGCTACTGCAATAGCTGCGGTGTCGAAATCGGCATCCAGCGCCTGGAGGCCCGTCCCACCGCTGAGCTCTGTATTGATTGCAAAACCCTCGACGAAATTCGCGAAAAACAGATGGGATGATAGATATTGGAATTTCGTTACAAAAGTTGAGACTATGAACCAGGGGACCGCGGTCCCCTTTTTTGATTGTGGCTGAACAACTATGAAACTGCTGATAAAGAATGCAAAAGTGGCGCAAGTGAATGGGTCAACCATCGATGCTGACGTCTTGTGCGTCGATGGCAAGATTGAACGCATTGCCACTGCCATAGATGAAATTGCAGACGAAACCCTTGAAGCCAACGGCCTGTTATTACTTCCCGGTGTAATCGATCCGCAGGTGCACTTTCGCGAGCCCGGCAATGAGCACAAAGAAGACCTGGGTTCCGGTTCGCGTGCGGCCGCTCGTGGCGGTGTGACCAGCTATCTGGAGATGCCAAACACCCATCCACCCACCACCGACCAGGCGGCACTGGATCAGAAACTCAAACTGGCAGCGGAGAAAAGCGTCGTTAACTACGGTTTTTTTATCGGCGCAACCCCGGACAACCTGGACGAACTCAATTCGGCCTCACCCGCCTGTGGCATCAAGATTTTCATGGGCTCAAGTACCGGCAGTCTGCTGGTCAACAAACGCAAGGATCTGGAACGCATCTTCGCTACCGGTGACCGCCTGATTGCCGTTCACGCAGAAAATGAAGAGCGCATCAACGAGCGCATGGCGCAATTTGCTGATCGCCGCGACACACAAGCCCATTCCGTGATTCGCGATAACAAATGTGCATTACTGGCAAGCGAACTGGCATTGGAATTGTCGATTAAATACAAGCGCCGCCTGCACATCCTGCATCTTTCGACTCACGAGGAAACGGAAATGCTACGCAAGAACAAGCCAGCCTGGGTTACCGCTGAAGTGATTCCGAATCATCTGTTGCTGAATACGTCAGATTACGAATTCAAAGGCGCGTTCGTGCAGATGAACCCACCCATTCGTCAACCGGAAGACAATGAAGCCCTGTGGGCAGGCCTGAAGGATGGCACTATTGATTTCATTGCCACCGACCACGCGCCCCATACGTTGAAGGAAAAGAGTCAGCCCTATCCCAATTCGCCGTCGGGTATGCCCGGCGTTGAAACATCGCTGCCACTGATGTTGACGGAAATGAAGGCTGGCCGTTGCAATCTTGCCGAAATACAGAAATGGATGTGTTATGGCCCTGCGGAAAGCTATCATATTGCCAACAAGGGCAAGATACGTGAGGGATGGGATGCCGACCTGACGCTGGTAGACATGGATAACGCCAAACCAGTACGTAACAAAGAAATGTTTTCCCGTGCCGGCTGGAGTCCCTACGAAGGTCGCGAACTGGCAGGTTGGCCTATATACACAATCGTCGGCGGCCATGTCGTGTTCGACCACGGCGAGATTCGCGAAGGGGTGCTGGGCCAGGCGCTGACTTACGAAGGCAGCACACCAAACTGAAACCGCGATCGCGACAAATAAAAACCAAAGCTAGTCTGTGGATCTGGTTCATATAATTCTGCTGGCACTGATTCAGGGTCTGACTGAATTTCTGCCTGTGTCCAGCTCAGCCCATCTGATTCTGGTGCCCCGTCTGGCAGGCTGGACAGATCAGGGCCTTGCATTCGATGTAGCGGTTCACGTCGGAACATTGGGCGCGGTAGTGTTCTATTTCCGTCGCCAGTTGATATCCATGGGGCGCGACTGGTTTTCATCGTTTGTGACGAGGAAACCAACTCGCGATGCCAGACTGGCCTGGGCGGTGGTACTGGGTACAATCCCTGCCGGAATTGCCGGAATACTCTTAAATAACCTGATTGAAGAGCATCTCCGATCACCACTGGTTATTGCGACCACTACGGTGGTTTTTGGCGTGTTGTTGTGGCTGGCAGATATGCGCCGCAAACAGAATCGTGATGAATATGATCTGACTTTCGTTGATATTCTTATTATTGGTCTTGCCCAAGCACTGGCGCTTATTCCAGGGACTTCCAGATCAGGCATTACAATTACCGCTGCGTTGTTTCTGGGTCTGGACCGGCAATCTGCTGCGCGCTATTCGTTTTTACTGTCAATACCTGTCATTGCTGCAGCCGGGCTACTGCAAACCAACAAGCTCATCCAGCACGCCGCCACCGTGGACTGGGGCGCAATGGTGCTGGCGGTGGCGATTGCCGGCGCCAGTGCCTATCTGATTATTCACTACTTTCTGCAGTTGATTACCAAATTGAGCATGATACCGTTTGCCGTGTATCGACTCCTTCTTGGTGCGTTTCTATTTTATTTATATTTATAATCAATTACTTGGCTATATTTAACAGGACAAAGGTTATGCCGGGATGGCGCTGTGGGATGCCCTTGCTACACTAGCTATCATAAAAATCAAAATTTCTGACCCAGTCGCATTTTAAAATGATTTCTTCTGATTTCTCCACCAGTGACAGCACGCGGCCTACTATTCTGCTAGTAGATGATTCGCGCGTAATGCGCAAGGCAATGCAAAAAATACTTGGCGATGAGTTTGAGTTGCTTGAAGCCGAAAATGGTGAGGTCGGCTGGGAACAATTGACCAGTCATCCCGAGATCGAGGTAGTTATCAGCGATATCGAAATGCCTAAACTCGATGGCTATGAGCTACTAACTCGCTTGCGAAATTTCGAAGATATCCGCATAAGAAAAATGCCCGTGATTATCATTACTGGAACTGATGACGAGGAAACAAAACAGACCGCACTCGACTTGGGTGCAACAGACTTTATTACCAAGCCGTTTGATCGTATTCAGCTGTTGGCCCGTGCCCGTGCGCAGGCCAAATACACCGAAACTACACGCGATCTTGAAGAAACCACGATCTCGCTCAAATCCGAATCAACACAAGACCCGCTAACCGGATTAAAGAGTCGTCGATTCTTCCTGCAGCGCGGTGAACAGGATATCGCTTACTGTAAACGGCACAATCAGGACATGGCACTGTTGCGTGTTGATATCGATAAATTTCGTCATCTTTACGCCGAATATGGCGATGAAACGGTTGATGAAATATTAATCTGGATTGCTCAGACTCTAAATCAACACGCACGGATCGAAGATACCATTGCCCGCATTGGCGGCTCATCGTTTGCCATCATGGCGCCTTCTACCAACCCAGGTGAAGCGATGATAATGGCGGATCGATTGCGTTCCGCCATTGCCAAGACACACTACAAGAAAGACAATCTTGTTATACCCATGACTGCCAGTATCGGCCTGACCACACTCAACAATCACCCAAACAGTGATATCGAGGCTCTTCTAAAAGTAGCGAGCAATAATTTACGCGAAATCCGCCGCAGCGGCGGCAATGCAGTGCAGGTTGAAAGTGCGGGTGGCGCCGAAATATCCCCCATCATTGAGGATAGGGAAGACACAGATTCGCTCCCTGATATTGAATTTCTGCAACAATTCGATGCGGAAATCAATGATGTCGTTTCCGCTGAATCGGAAGAGCTTGTGTTTGGCGGCGATATAAACGCAGTGGATGAGACCCAGGCGCCGCAAATTGACAAGGCAATAACATCGTTGGATTCCGGTTATTTGGCGGATGTAGAGCCACAATTATGGTCTCTCCTGAAACGCCTTCTGCCGCTGCTGGAGTACTGCGACGAGAAGCTGGAGCTGGGAATTGGGGCGGCCACCGGTGTCATACGCCAGAAGATTGAAAACCCTGAAGAGGAATAGATTGGGTCGACCATGATTGTAGGTCGATTTGCCCCTTCCCCCACCGGTCCTTTGCACTTTGGCTCACTCGTTGCTGCATTGGGCAGCTATCTTAGCGCCCGTCAAAATCAGGGGCGATGGTTATTGCGGATAGAGGATCTCGATCCACCACGGGAAATCCCCGGCGCCACTGAACAGATAATCCGTACACTGGACGCACTGGGTTTCGAATGGGATGGTGCAATCAGCTATCAAAGCAAGAGACTCGATCTCTATCGCGATGCCGTGCACCAACTCGAGCAAGCTGGCATGACCTATCGCTGTACCTGTTCCCGTCGCGAAATTACAGAGACCGGTTTACCGGGGCTGGAAGGTATTCTATATCCGGGTACCTGCAGGACCGCCAAACACCAATCGACTGATTCAGGTATTCGAGTAGTTACCAATGATACATCAGTGGTTTTTGAAGACAAAATCCAGGGCAGACAAGAACAAAGGTTGCAAACTGATGTAGGTGATTTTATCGTTCAGCGCCGTGGCGGTCTGATGGCTTATCAGGTGGCTGTCGTTGTAGATGATGCAGACCAGGGGATTACCGAGGTGGTGCGCGGAAGTGATTTGCTCGCTTCCACCCCCAGGCAAATCTATTTACAGAGACTGCTGGGGCTGGACCAGCCGGATTATATACATCTACCCGTGGCAACGAATTCTGCCGGCGACAAGCTCAGCAAGCAAACCGGTGCAATCGCTATTGATATTACAGAGGGCTCAAAAGCACTTTGCGCAGCACTGGAATTCCTCAGCCAGCAGCCGCCGCCGGAACTTTCTGATGCACCGACTGCCGAAATACTGGCATGGGGCGTGAAGAACTGGGAAGTCGCAAATATCCCGGAGAAACTTGGTATCCCTTATGAAAACAAGCACTAAGTTGGATTCTGGCAACGAATTCTTGCAAGGCTTTCGCGGGCCTTTTATCGGTATCATGGAGTGGAAACTACTTGATGAGTTCTGGCGCAATCTAGAAGACCATGACAGTGAAAATTGGTACATCTATGCCATTGGTGAAGCCGTTCCTTCTGCACCAGTTGAACCGTCTCAGGTTGCCATATTCACCAGGAAAATAGATGCCCTTATTCGCCATGAACACCCGGAAGATTATTGCGGCATCGTGTATACCGATAGCAAAACAGATCCCTCGTTTATCAAGATATATGATCCCAATAACCTCGGTGTCGTCTGCGGCTTTAGCAACAGTCCACCCCTGCCCGGCTGGGTGATGTCCAAAATTCCTCCCGTTGAACTTAATGCGAATTCCGTCCTGCCCGCCAACCGTCGCCACTGGTGGCAACACATCTGGAAAAAGGCGAGCTAAACCCTCACGTGCCAATTGTCCAATCGCAGTTTAAACCGGCATGGTGGTGCCGCAATCCCCATCTGCAAACACTGTGGCCGTTGGCCGTTAAACCACCCCACCCCAAACTAAATCGTGAACGCATTGAATTGCCCGACGGTGACTTTATCGATCTCGATTGGACCACCAACAAAAACGATCCAGTGGTGCTGGTGATACACGGCCTGGAAGGCTCGGCTCATTCCCATTACGCCAGGCGTATCCTGCATACGCTTCCCGATAAAGGGTACCGTGGCGTTTTAATGCATTTCAGGGGGAGCAGTGGTGAACCTAACCGACTTCCCCGCGCTTACCACTCTGGTGAAACAGGGGATTTGAATTATATATTCGATCTTTTATCAGATCGCCATGAATCGTTACACGCGATCATTGCCTATTCTCTTGGGGGCAATGTATTACTCAAATGGCTGGGCGAGAAACAAAACAAAACGCTAGACATAAAAGCGATAGCGGTTTCTGTACCGTTTGTACTCAGCGAGCTTGCTGATCACATGAATAAGGGATTTCCACGCGTATACCAACGCTATCTCGTCAAATCGCTGCATAAAACCTTTGAAGCCAAGTCGAGGATAGTGGATTTACACTTAACCACGGAGCAAATTGAAAAATTGCGTTCATTCTGGGAGTTTGATGACAAGGTCACTGCACGGCTTCACGGTTTCACTGGCGCCAAAGATTATTATAATAAATCCAGTTCACGACAATTTCTTATTAGAATCAACACGCCGACGCTGGTAATTCAGGCTAAAGACGATCCGTTTATGTCTTCCAACGTTATTCCTGATGCGCACGAACTCAGCGACAGTGTCACATTGGAACTTACTGAGCACGGCGGCCATGTCGGGTTTATCAGCGGCGGAACTCCAAGACGACCGCAATTCTGGATCGAGGACAGAATTATCAAATATCTTGCCGACAAATAGGCTTTATTTTTGGTGAAGAAAACATTTAAATAGCTGCATCGCTCTTGTCCGCTAACGACCCATAACAGACATTCAGTAATTCATTCAAATACCTGAAATCTTTTTTAGCAGGGCTGAAATATGAAGAAAAAAATCATCTTTATACTATTGCTAGCTATGATATCAAGTAGCTCATACGCGGGCACAATATGGGACAAAAATCATGATATAGACAAGTGGGCCGAAACAGAACTTAAAAAAGC
>JAZFSZ010000127.1:0-10781 GCA_036446455.1 Acidiferrobacterales bacterium | reverse complement strand
TATTCTCTGAATACGAAGGAATAGAAGCTATTGGTGCAGGCACAAATAGTAGCGCAGCTACACCTGTAAGTGGTGATTTAATTGAATGGGCAGACATTATTCTCGTTATGGAGGAATCGCATAGAAATAAAATCTCAAAGAAATACAGAGAGCTTTTGAAAAATAAAAGGCTTATTGTTTTAGACATACCAGATATTTATGATTGCATGCAGCCAGAGCTTATTCAGTTATTAAAAGCAAAGGTTTCAAGGGTGGTGCGTTTATGAAACAGACGCATAACAAAGCGCTCCAGTTGACCGCCAAAAGCGCTGTTCCAATCGTCGCTATACTTTTGTCGTCAATTGAGCTTGGTCGTTATGCTTAAATAAGGAAGCGAACTACTGATGAAAGCTATCTGGAAGGGTACAACCATTGCGGAAAGTGATGACACTGTTGTTGTCGAGGGTAACCATTATTTTCCAGCGAGCGCGGTGAATATGGAATATATGGATCCCAGCGAAACAAAATCGAACTGCCCCTGGAAGGGAATCGCAAGTTACTACACGATCAATGTGGATGGCGAGTTAAATGCAGACGCAGCCTGGTATTACCCAGAACCTAAGGATGCGGCTAAAAATATTCAGGGACACATTGCTTTTTGGCGTGACGTTGAGATCACCGAGTAGCATGTTAAGGATTACACATAACAACTCAAAAGTCTCATCGCCTCGTAGTTTAATTGTTAGGTGTAATTGGAGAAAATGATGAATCGGAATACTGTGTTAATTACACTTCTTCTGATTTCACCCGTATTGTACGCGGATGGACCGATATGCGGACCGCATCCCAGGGGTTGGGACAAAGACCATGCCTTAATACAGGAAACAGACCTGACGCCTGAGGAAGTAAAAAAAGCCCAAGCTTACGTTGAGGCGGCGAAACATCCTGTACCAGACTCACCGGGAGAGCTCTATATGCTGGCTGCCGGAGGGGGGAGAACCATTAAAGGTTATAAACTCAAGCGAGAGTATGAACGCCAGCCTTCTTCCGCTGCAAAACAGCAGTTCTATTTGTGGATGGCGAATCATGCTTACTGGCCGGAGTAACCATCTATTCCCGCCACCTGACCGACATGCGCAATCTTCGCTTGTTAGTGCGGTTGATCTTGATGTCAGTTAATACTGAGTACCTGCTTCAGACCAATAGCGGTAGACCTGGCTGGGTCCGACCCGGTAGCCCTGTTCCCACTGTCGGAGTTTATGCGGTGAAACCCGTATCTTGCAGGAAGCGTTCCCATGGGAATCCCTTGCCGGGATCGGACTTGCGTCCGGGACTCAAATCGCTGTGACGGTCGATGGCCGCGATGCCGTGCCGCACACGCCAGTCCTGTATAAGTTGTACACCCGCCTGATACTGCGATGTGGTGAGGTATTTCCTTTTGATGGCATCAATAAAGCTGGTGTAGGTATGTACGCCCGGGACCAGAAATTCGACTCCCAGTGAATCCGTGTTGAAACCCCTGGCGTGATAGGCACCCGTGTCATCCTCGCGGCTGCGGATAATGACGCCGCTTGGGGTGACAAAGGCATGGGCCGAAATCTCCATTTTGCGGAGTAAATCCACGGCATGATAATCGTGCGGGTCGGATTCAATGTACTCGGCCATAGCGTGAACCACAATTCGTGACGGGGTCTGGTTGTCGGCGCCGGCCTTCAGTGGTATCTGTGCTTCATTCATCGTGCGACTCTCTTGAATAAAAAGGAAGGGCAGTTTTCCGGTTGTTGCAAACCCTGACGCTTGTCACTGCGATGATCAGGGTTGCAATGGTTTTATTGTGCCGACGATCTGCACAATGACGGGTGTATCCCCAAGGGTCTTGTGGATCTCGGCTTCCGTATCTGCTCGCACCTTGTCCAGCCCGACGACAATGGCAAGCTCGCCCTTGTTATCCCGGCCGATGCCTACCGACACGACACCGGGCAAGACCAGCAACCGGGCCTGGTGTTGCTGTTTTACTTCCTGTATCGATGGCTGCATCACATTTTCCCCGGCTGCCATTGTTGTCGCCGCTAACCATATCATGGCCAGCAAGCAGCGGCCTGTTCTCACAGCGTCAGGTCCAGCGCGGAAAATACATTTTCAATGCGATTGATAATGGTGGTGGTATCGCTGCCGGCAAATAGCAGACCAACCAACCGGTTATCGTTATCAAGAACGGCGGAGCCGCTGTCGCCACCCTGGCTCATGGCGCCGGCCAGGAGTTGATCGCTAAAGGTGGCGATCTGACCCGGGCCGTATTGGACATTGGCGGTGACATCTATTTGCTGGATTTCACCGGTAGTCAGGCCGGTGGTACGGCCACTCTTTTTTATGGCCATGCCCAATTCACCGGAACCCATGCCCTGGATGGTGCCGATCTCCAGAATTTCATCGCTGACATCCTGATCATCAAGGGGGCGGGCAATGGCGGCATCCACCAGATTGTCCGCCGTCTGCTGGCGGATCGCCTGCAGTCGTGTGCGGCTACCCATTGCCGCGGCGATACCATTGAGCAAGGCGGCGGCACCGGTTCCGATGGGGCACTCGCTGGATACGCCGGTAACGGAGATGGGAACGAATCCCGCCAGATCGGCGATATGGTCTGTCGGATAACTGCCGTTATCGGCACGCCCCGGTTGCAGGATGGGATCGCCAATTTCGGCCTTGTTGCTGTTGGCCAGCACGTGGTTGTTGGAGAGGAGGTGAATCACGCCATTCTTTTTTACCAGGCAGCCGAGAGTGCCGGCGGTGATGTCGCGGTGACCAATACTGACGCCACCCTGTGCCGGTCGATGGCGGTCGCTGCGTGTTGTTTGTGCCCAAAGCGGGCCGGTGAGGAGGATATCGGTAGGGATGCCGTCCATGCTTGCCGGTACCTTGTCACGTTCGGCCAGTCTGAAGGCCGGCGGTTTTTCGGTAACGGAACAGATAATGCTGAGCGTGGGAGTTTTCCGGCCCGCGGTGACTTTGTAACCGATGCCGGTGGCGACAACATTGGCGCGGGAAAGCAGTTGTTTACAGGTGGACTTGAGAATCTCTCTGGCTGAATTAATTTCAGTCGTCATCACAGCCTCCTTGCCAGTGGTTAGATGAATCCAGAATGTTAAGTTCTATGGTCTTGCGAGTCGAGGCACCTCGTCGTCTTAAACCGGTAGGCTATCGGACAGATGTATTTGTTGTTTTACCGTGGATCAAGGCAGTCGCATCTGATGCGACTGGATATCAACCAATACGTTAAAAGCTGGATATCTATCCAAATAGATTAGCGCATGCGTGACCGATCGTTTAACAGTGGGATTGGCAAGACTTAACTGGCAATTGTATTAGCCTGCCTTAAAGTTGATTCCCATGTGACTGCCATCGCAGAAAGGTTTGTTACTGGAGGCACCGCAGCGACACAGGGAAGTTTTCTCACCTCTGAAAATGACCTTGCCCTCGGCATTTCGAATTTCCACAGGGCCGCTAAGCAGTAAGGGACCATCTGTGGCCGGGTTTGTTGTTAGCTCACCTTCAGCCAGATTGTCTTCTATGATTCCTGCTTTGCCCTTGCCATTATCATTAAAAGATAGTTTCTCGTGGCTGCCATCACAAAATGGTTTGTATTTAGAAGCGCCACAGCGGCAAAGTGCGACCCTGAAATCTCTGGATTCACCTTCGATGCCATTGATTTCGATGTCGCCAATAAACCAGAGGCCATAACGGGTCGGACCCATACAGCCCATTGATAGAAAAAAGCAATAATGCAAATATAGACCTGTTTACGGGCTTAAACGCCCCATTTCATGGATGAAAACACTGTTTTAAGGAGAAACCATGCCGCCGACACAGTTCTTTCACCGTCATCCCGGCGTCTGCCTCGCGTAGAAAACCGATGATCTGCTCTTCCGTATACCGCTTTTTCATGTCCAATTTCCTTCAATTTAGAGATTGGACTCTAAAGCTAAGTGCTACTCAAGGTGGGGTGACGTCGCATCAATGGCAACCAGGCAAAAACAAAGCAGTGTTTATTGTGGCAATAAAGGCTAAGTAGAAGCGCTTAACTCCATATGCTGACATTACGTTTACATGTAAAATGTCACCTAATAAGTCGTAGCACCGGATTGGCGCAAAAAAACGTGCCACCCGGTTAACTCAAACGTTAGACGCCTTTGAGTGAGATAGCATGCCGGATACTGATATATTGTTGGTTTACGATTATGAATGTCCTGCATGTAATTACTATTGTCATTTGGTACGGGTTCGCGAATCAGTAGGCGAATTAATACTTGTTGATGCCAGGATACCCAGTGAAATAATGGATGAAATAACGGCGGCTGGGTTGGATATAGATCAAGGAATGGTTCTAAAAATGGGTAATGCTTTATATTATGGCTCTGATGCTGTCCACATGTTGTCTCTTATTGGCAGTCCGTCTGGATTCTTTAACAGGGTAAATTATTGGGCATTCCGTTCAAATATGGTATCAAAAGTGCTTTACCCAGTGCTTAGATTCTTTAGAAATCTGTTATTAAAGGTTCTAGGCAAAACAAAAATCAATAATCTGAATATAGATGGAAATAACAATTTTTAGAAAACCGGTATATAGCAAGCCCTTTCAGTCGGGTGTCTGCTTTATTTGCTAGGCTACGCTGGTAGCCGCCACGGATGGGTGACGTTAGATGGCAAATTAAATTCGGACAAGGAGTCTATTGTAATGCCGAAGTCGCACCAATGGATGGAGAATTCCGATGTACTGCCGATTTTTCCAACTCTTGTCTGGAAAGTTCAACTCACTTCCGGGGCGCTTGAGTCCGTTAATGGAAGGGTACTGAAAGCGCTAACAATACTTCGTCCGTCGGGTACCGGTTCAGTTTCTTCAGAAGGCTGGCAATCGCACAAGGATCTGCACAAGCTTGATGAGTTCCGTGAATTGGTGTCATACATTAATGACACGGGTAGAACAATTCTGCAGTTTTTGAAAATTAGTTACGATGCTATCGAAATCACCGGATGCTGGGCTAACATAAATCCAGAAGGCGCCTCGCACAGAAGTCATAGTCATCCGAATAACTTTCTAAGCGGTGGTTACTATGTCCAGACCCGTGACGGGGGCGACACAATCAATTTCCATGATCCAAGAATCCAGACGGGCATTATAAGGCCACCCGTAACAGAACTTACGGCGGAAAACACCGATCAGGTTGTAATAAAAGTAAGCAACGGTACTCTCCTGATTTTTCCGGCTTACTTGCAACATTCTGTCGATCCGAACAGGAGTGGAGAGGAAAGGATAAGCATTAGTTTCAACATGATGTTCTCGTCATTTACGGAAAACCTCAGCAAGCCGTTATGGTAACGACCGCTGGCAATGCCATTTAACAACACGATCAGAAAACACATGAAAATCGGGGTCAGATCAGAATTTTCGCTAATAATGGAAACAACTGTGATCAGACCCCAGCTCACTGGTAACCAAACGCCACAAAATAAATCATCTAGTTTGCCCGATAGAAAACGCGGCGCCACTTATCACTAACGTTAGGCTTAACATAATAATCATCTGTGTATAAAAGAATGAAGGGGAATAGCGAATGAGTTTATCGAGCGAAATTTGGCCTGCAGGAATACCGAAGGTTGGCCAGAAGGCACAGCGTTCGCGAGCAGTGACAACTCGTGACATAGAGTTATTTACTGAAATTAGTGGTGACAGGAATCCCTTGCATTATGACGAGGAGGCAGCACGAGCTACCAGATTTGGCGGTATCGTGGTGCAAGGTGGAGTTACAAGCGCAATTTTGAATGCAGTAGTGGCAGAGGATCTTCCAGGGCCCGGTACTGTCTTCTTGCAGGTAAATTGGAGTTTCAAGGCACCAGTACGGCCAGGCGATACTATCATTGGCGAAGTAAGGATCACTAAGGTAAGGGAAGATAAGCCTATTACAGAGTTAGAGACACGTGTAATGCAAACAGACGGAACAATTGTTCTGGAAGGTAATGCTGTCTGCTACACAATGCAAGTTTAATAATAAGAGTCAAGGTTAATGTTTAACATAGCGGCAAATAATGGTCAGCAAGCCTGGCAAACGCATTTAGCCGTTCGCTGTTGTTTACTGGGACGTGGCAAATAATTACGGCGCCCTTATGCAAAACATTATTATTTTTCATGGTGTCGAGCTTGATCAATAAACCCAATAAATATGTTGTAAAAACTATATTCTTTACCGGGTTAGCATTAATTGCATTTGCCGCAAATTCAGTGCTATGTCGATTGGCACTGGGAAGAGAGACCATTGATGCATCCAGTTTTACTATTATACGGCTGTTGTCTGGTGCTGTTGTTCTCCTGGCGATTATAAACATCAGTGGTAGTAAAACTGGCTCGTCCGCAAAAGGTAGCTGGCCTGCCAGTTTAATGCTGTTTCTTTATGCCATCACCTTTTCCTTTGCTTATATAACGCTGGACACAGGAACCGGAGCACTCATCTTGTTTGGCTCGGTCCAAATAACAATGATACTGCTGTCTGTCATTTCGGGAAATCGGTTACATATCACCGAATGGGTGGGTATAACGATCGCTTTTACGGGATTTGTTTATTTGATTCTGCCTGGAGTAACGACACCTTCAGCTATCGGTTTCTTGCTTATGACGACGGCCGGAATTGCATGGGGAATCTATACACTCAAGGGGCGAGACTCGAAGAGCCCGCTTATGGATACTGCTTATAATTTCTTAAGGACTGTTCCTTTCGTTATTATCCTGGTGATCGTCACGATTAAAAATGCTAATTATTCAATTGAGGGAATATTGTTAGCTGCTTTATCGGGGGGGATTGCGTCTGGAATTGGTTATACGATATGGTATTTAGCTCTTGGTGGCCTTTCAGTCACTCAAGCGGCCGTGCTTCAACTGCTGGTTCCTGTAATTGCTGCTTTAGGAGGAGTTGTATTTGTGTCTGAGGCGGTTACTGTCCGTCTCACGGTTTCTTCCACCATGATACTTGGTGGTATTTTAATGGTGGTTTTAGGTAGATATTATTTTGTCCAGTTACGATTGGACAGAAAAAAACAACAAGTCACTAGAGCCGACCGCTAACGCGTCAGCTGAGTTCAGTTGTCAGCATCCGCTGTTATGCAGCTCTGCTTTGTAGCAGTGGACGAGTTTGATCATTTAACGTACTTGAGCGCTGTGATAGCAAGTGCATACTCGGTTCGATGAGAGCTTTTATGGGACAGTGGTGGGCCAGAGTCGATTGAAACTGGCAGGTTAGCGATTATGTAAATGTGTATGCATCGGCTAATCAGCCTTAAAGTTGATCCCCATATGACTGCCGTCACAATAAGGTTTGTTGCCAGAAGCCCCGCAGCGACACAGGACCGTTTTCTCGCCTCTAAATAAAACCGCACCGCTGGCATTGCGTATTTCCAGCGGACCGCTAAGCACCAAGGGGCCATCTGTAGCCGGGTTTATTGTTAGCCCGCCTTCGGCAAGATTCTCCTCTACGTTACCTGCTTTGCCTTTGCCATCATCGATAAAAGGCAACTTCTCATGGCTATCATCACAAAAGGGCTTGTATTTAGATGCACCGCAGCGACACAAGGCAGCCCGGAATTCCTTCCTTTCGCCTTCAATACCGTCGATTACGAAGTTGCCGTGAAACCACAGTGGGCCATTGACCCCCAGGGTGACCGTATTGGTTTCAGGCGTTGGTTCGATTGAACCGCCGTCGTTACGTTCGTAATGCAGTGCGCCAGAGGGGCAGGTATGAATCATTGCGGCGAGATTCTCCGCGGATGTCGCGTTGGCATCCACCCAGGGTTGGCGCTTGGGATCGAATACTTCGGGCAGGTCTTTTACGCAACGCTCTGCGTGTATGCATCGCGGACGTTCGTAAGTTACGGTTAAATCTTTTCCTTCATAGCGCAGTATTTTTCTTTCCATGGTTTTCTCCGGGCGAATCTGGCTATAAATACATTTCGTCGATGTAACACCAGCGCCAGTTTTCACCGGGCTCGGCAGAAACAATTAGCGGGTGACTCGTTTCATTGAAGTGACGTCGGGCATGTTGATTAACCGATGAATCACAACAACCTACATGACCGCATATCAGACACGTACGTAGATGCACCCATTCACCTCCTGATTTAAGGCAATCCTCGCAACCCTCGGCCGAGGGCGTTACCTCGTTGATTTGATCCTGGTGACTGCATTTTTCGCCCATTGAGGACTCCTTTGCGTTAACGGGTTAGATATCTATTTTTCCCATGCGGCCTTGCTGGGAATCACGAATGGCTTGACGGATTTCTTCGCGAGTATTCATTACAAATGGGCCATAACGTTCAATGGGCTCATTGATCGGGCGACCGGCGAGCAGCAGCATATCAGTTGTTTCGCCTTCCAGTGGAACAGAGATCGTAACGTTATTGCCGTTATCGAATATGGCGGATTGGCCTTCACGTGCACGAACGGCTTTAGGGCCAAAGGCCGCCTCACCCTTGATTATGTAAGCGAATGCGTTGTAATCGCTTGGCACAGCTTGTACAACGCTACCACCGGGTTTGATGCTGAAATGCAGATACATAATAGGTGTATGGGTATCGATAATAGCTGACACACCAAGCGATTTCCCTGCAATCACCACTACCTTAACCAGGCCGTCTTCACTAGTAGCAGAGGGAATGTCTTCGCGTGGAATCTCCTGATAGCGCGGCTTTGTCATTTTATCTTTGGCGGGCAGGTTCACCCATAACTGGAAGCCGTGCATTGTGCCACCTTCTTTCATGAATTTTGCTGAAGGTAATTCCGAATGCACCACGCCACTACCGGCGGTCATCCATTGCACGTCGCCGGGGCGCAGTTTACCCGTATGGCCTCTGGAATCCTTGTGCTCCATTTCACCCGATAGCAGATAGGTAACGGTTTCAAATCCCCGGTGTGGGTGGTCGGGGGCGCCAATGCCTTCGCCCGGCCCCCAGTCCACTGGCCCCAGGTGGTCCAGCAACAGAAAGGGGTCCACATCCATTTGGTCAGCCGTGGGGAAGGGCCGGCGTACCGGAAAACCGCCGCCTTCCAGCATTTTATGGGCCGTTACCACAGATATCACACCGCGTTGTGCTGCGCTCATTTTCTTGCCCGTTTTTCACTGATACTGGTATCTTACCCAAATACGGTTAGCGTGAATAACAAAAAATATTGGTGTAAATGTTCAGTAGAACTGAATATTGATCTTTTGACAGAAAGCAACAGAGTCTTTGTGGAAAATGCCAGGACCCCTGAAAAATGTTTATAACGAGGCGTTTGTCGATTCACTAACGTCTGAATTAAGGAATTGTCACCAGTCGATTGAGAAGGCGCTATTTAAAAAAGATATTTTTGATAATTCATGGGCCGACAAAGAATTAAAAGACAGAATGCGTCGTCTGGCCATCATTATAAACGGTCGCGAAATGGGGAACAGGAGATTCAGACTAACCCGGGTTTAAGCAACGGCCAGCCTGAGATTCGAGATGGCCAGCGCAATTATGACACCCCAACTAATTACAGTACCCCAGGTTCGGCCAAACGATTTTCCGGTAAACCGCGATAACCACCAGGCGTGCATCAGACGGCCAAGAATAGTCAGGACGCCGAAAAAATGTAATTGCCATGTTGGGCCACCATTGATTTCCAGCAATAACATCAGAATCAGGATTATTGGAATATATTCCGTGGCGTTGGCATGTACCCGTATCGCGCGACGCAAATACTTGTTATCGCCGTGCCCCAGTGCAATGCGTTCTCGTCGTCGTAATCGCACAACGCGAAAGGCCAAGCCGACAATAATAATTCCCGCTAAGGCTGCATAGATTGAAGTAACAGGTGCGACCATAAAGACTCCTCCCTGGTTTATTCTTTCTCATCCATGAAACTGACTACTGCCGCTACAACTTCCGGGTCACGTAATATGCGACGATGGCCTAGGCCAGATGTTTTCATAAATCGCGCGCCTTTCCAGGAATTGGCGATCGCCTCTGCTTCTCTCCAGTCAACATCGGCATCAAACTCATCATGAATGATGAGTGCCGGTGTTATAAGTTCTTGACTGGCATTTACCAGTGAAATCCGGTTCCAGATATCGGCACCCATATCACGTACGATCATCTGGTTCAGCCTTACCAGCGTGGCATCTGGTATTGCCAGAAAGCTGACAAAGCGCTTAAACAGCCCCTGCAGGGAGCCGGGTGTACCGATACAAACGACCCGATTTACCACAAGACCTGCGGTTAACGCGACAGAGGTTACCATGCCGCCAAACGAGTGGGAGACGATACCGTGAATTGGTCCGTATATTCCGGCAACGGTTTGCAGTGTTTCAATTGCCTTAAGTACATTAGTGCTATTACCCGGCGACCGACCGTGCGCGGGCAAGTCATACGTGACAACACGGTATCCGGCCTTAACCAGCGGTGCGGCAAAAGCCCCCATCTGGGACCCGCGACCATTCCAGCCATGGATCAACAAAACGGTCGGCCCTTCCTCCCCCCACCGGCTCACCGATAGCGGGCCATAGCGGTGCTCAATTACGTCTTGTTTCGCACTTGCCAGCCACCGGGTCTCACGTTGTGGCTCGTTAAAGCGCTGTGTCCGGAACCAGAGTTTGTAGGCTTTACGTGCCGCTTTGCCCGGCAGCAGGCGGCCGACGATGCTGAAATACCATCGCATGATGCGCAGCAGCAAAGGCATCTTTTGCCGAGCCTGACTTCTCTCTCTTTTCTGCTCGACCTCGTCGTTCACACAGTTACCTTAT
>JAZFSZ010000126.1:0-12455 GCA_036446455.1 Acidiferrobacterales bacterium | reverse complement strand
GAAATTGAATTAAAGAGAAGGAGTTTGAAGATGAACAAGAAAATTTTATCCGCACTGATAAGTGCTGCCGCGATAGGATTTGCCACCTACGGCGTTAATATCAAGGCGGCGACCGACACCGGTAATGCGGCTGCCAATATCGTCACCGCAATCACAATTGCAGAAACCACCGGGATGAATTTTGGCAATATTTCTGTTGGTGCAAGTGGCGGAACTGCGACTCTCGGCACGGGTGATTCCATTACGAGCGTCACAGGCGATGTTGTTGCTGAGGTCGGCGGCACTGTGACCTCTGCTGATTTTGGCCTCACTGGTGCTAATGTGGGTTATACGATTACCATGCCTGGAAGTATTACCGTTAGTGGCCCTGGTACTGACATGACGATTGATACGTTCACTTTTCTGGCTGAAGATGCCGCCACGGACGGGACCGGTACGATGTCCGGCAATGCTGGTACCATGACAATCGGTGGTAGATTGGCTGTATCCGGGAGTCAGACTGGGGGCGCCTACAGCGGTACTTACACTATTACGGCGCTGTACGAATAAGCTACTCTGTTCAGAAGCGGGATGAATTCGGGGCATTCAGGCAGTGAATGCCCCGTTGTTTTTTGGTAAAAATACAATACTATGAGAAACAGCTACTAATAAAACACTATCAAAAGCAACTTGCTTAGTCTCATGGAAATTGCCACCCCAAACCAGAATATATTTCACTCAGTTTGCCCCGCAAACAAATATTCCAGCCTGTTTGTACAGTGGGTAATAAGCTCGCTGCTGGTTATTACCTCTGTTCTTGTCCCTATAGAAGTCTTTGCTGCCCCGCAACTGGTGGTGGCGCCGACCCGAATCATCATTGAAGGTCGTACCCGCACCGCCAGCATCAACCTGATCAATCGTGGCGACCAGACGGGTACTTTCAGAATCACCTTTGAGCGCAAACGCATGACTGAAACCGGTCGCGTGGTGCCGATTGAGAAACCGGTTGCAGGCGAAATTTATGCCGACCAGATTATCCGCTATGCCCCACGGCAAGTGACACTGGCCCCGGGGCAATCCCAGGTGGTGCGATTGATGGTTCGAAAACCGGCAAATCTTGCACACGGTGAGTATCGATCACACCTGCTGTTTCAGGGTCTGCCGCCGGACACCGGCAAGAACATTGAAACGCAGGTAAAAAGCAAGAGCAATAAACTTTCTATTCGGATTATACCGGTGCTGGGTATTTCCATTCCGGTGATTGTGCGGCACGGAATTACGCAGGCGACGGTGACGCTGGAAAAATTACGGCTGGAAAAGAGATCGAAAGACAGCAAGAAAGCGATTCTGGTGCTGACGGCAAAACGCAGTGGCAATCGCTCCGTGTATGGTGATTTCATCGTGTATTTCACGCCGGAAGGCGGCAAGAAAGTGACCGTGGCAAAATCCGGTGGCAATGCGATTTACACACCCAATACACTTCGTATGGTCAGGATCGCTTTACAGGCACCCAATAAAGTCAAACTGGATAACGGGATATTAGAGGTTGTGTATCGTGTACCGGCTGCCCAGGGAGACAAGGTGTTGGCCAGCGCGTCGGCACGCATCGTTCCGCTGGCGCGTTAGCATTGGGCTGGGTTAATGGATGAGAACTCGCACGGATCGCCCCTGGTTTGTTCCAGGAATTATGCAATTTCTGGCACCTGCGAAAGCACCCATGCACAGCGCAACTGGTTCAGTTAATCGCTCCTCCGCACTGTCTCGTCGTCGACGATATTCCAGTTTCCTGACCAGGCAATTCAGTTTTTTCCTTGCCGCGTTAATTTTTACCAGCGCGGTCCTTGCCGCGCCCGCGGTTACCTCCCCGCTTCAGGAACAGCCTGATGAAAATAATCTTCGCCTGCTGAATGTCAGGGTGGGCGGTTATGTGATGGAGGGGTTGCTTGGTGCTTATGCGCTGGAAAACCTGGTTCTTATTCCACTGACCGCGCTCGCAGAAATCGTTGATCTCGCCATTGAGGTAAAAATTTCAGATGGCACTGCAGCTGGTTTTTTATATCAACAGGACAGAACTTTCTATCTTGACGTGAAACGCGGTGAAGTCGTGTTGTCAGGCAGGGCGCAGAAATTCGATCGCCTGCGGGTCAAGATTTATCCCGACGATATTTACGTAGACAGTCAGCTATTGTCTCAATGGCTGCCATTCAGGCTTGACGTCGATCTGTTTTCATCACAGATAAAAATTATATCGAGCGAAAAGCTGCCGTTTGAGGAACGCATGGAGCGCGAACGCCGCCTGAAAAATGCGCAAGCACATCGCCGCGATCCGGATCCCGGCTACCCTCGACATTTTGAGCCCTACCGGCAATGGCGCGTGCCGTTTGTTAACCAGACATTTGATTTTCGCGCTACACGCGATGGAACCGCAGGCGTTACTTCAAGTTCTTTGGCGTATACCACTTATGCCACCGGTGAGTTGTTCAAGATGGAGTCATCGCTATACCTCAGCGGTAGTCAGCAGAATCTTGTTGATGTCGGTCGGCTAACCCTCAGTCGCTCAGACCCCAGTGGCCGCCTGTTAGGCAATCTGAATGCCCGACAATATGCCTTTGGTCATGTGAATGCCCCGGGTACGGATTCCATTACCCGCCCGCAACAACCATCGCCGGGCGTCTACGTCAGCAACCGACCGCTGTATCGACAAAATCAATACGACAAAAACACCTTCCGTGGCGATTTGTTACCCGGTTGGGAGGTAGAGCTGTATCAAAACAACGCGCTCATTGGATTGCAAAGGCCCGATGCCAATGGCCAGTATAATTTCGAGGACGTACCCCTGTTCTTTGGCCGCAACTATTTCCGCCTGGTGTTCTACGGACCGCAGGGACAAAAACGGGAAGAAACGCAAAATTTTGATATTAGTGACGCGCTGGTGAAAAACGGGGAACACCAATATACCGGTTTTACCGGCCAGGACGTGGACGGTGGAGTACGTGGGTCTCTGCAATATAGTTATGGCGTCGCAAAAAGTTTTAATGTCAGTGTTGGGCTGGATCAGATTACACTGGGTTCTGCTGAACTACTGGGCGCATCACCGGAAAGTTACGTTTACGCACGTACAGGTGTCCAAATGTTGCTTGCAGGCAGCTTTGTCACCGCTAATGTCATTAGTGCGTCCAACGGCGGTATGGCCACAGAACTTGGTTGGCAAATGCGGATCGGGCAATCCAGTTCGCTGACATTGAAGTCGGTGCTGATGGAAAATTACGTGTCAGAACGTTTCCCGCTGCTGGCAGATCCGACACAAAATTATTGGGAAGGTACATTCAATACGGCTATTCCACAGACCGTTATTCCGCGTATCCCGCTTCAGTTCAGGTGGCTACGATTCCATTATCAGTCGGGAGCCGAGCGTACGGAATTGAGCAACCGTATCTCCATTGGTGCGCATCGACTGGCTTTTTCCAATAACCTGAACCTGGTATCGCAAACAGGCCAGCAAAATCTGTTAAATGGCCAGACTCAGCTTAGCTATCATGGCAAGCGTGCAAGTGTTCGCGGAGATCTGAGTTATACCACCGTGCCGACAAGCGAGATTAGCAGCGCGGGACTCACCGTGGATCAGATTCGCTACAAGGGTGTATTGCTATCTTTCAGCGGAACGCGCCTCCTGAACCAGGGCTACGATCAGTATGCATTCAATATCAATAGACCCAAGGGCAAGTTCGCATATACCGTGGGGACCAATTACTCGACGAACGGAAATGCCAGCATCAATTTCCGTCTGACTTTTGGTCTCGGGCAGGAACCGCGCACGCCATACTGGAAGATGAGCTCGGATCCGGTCGCCGGTCGCGGCGCGATCTCGGCGCGAGTCTTTATCGATCATGACGATGACGGAATCTACAGCGCAGGCGATGAGCCGTTGCAGGGAGCCCGTCTCAGGATTAACGGCACGGTGTCACAGGTGAAAACCGACAAGCAGGGCATCGCTTTCCTGACCGGATTACAGGCGCACAATGTGACCGATATTGGTCTGGCAGTGGAATCACTGGAAGATCCGACATGGGCCCCCACACTGCAAGGTGTTCGTCTGACGCCGCGACCGGGCCAGGTCGCCCGCATTGATTTCCCGGTCATCGAAACAGGCGAAATCGACGGAACGGTTTACTTTCGTCGTGACAGTCGCTACAGCGCGGCGGGCAATGTGACGCTGCAACTGATCAATGCGGAAGGCAACCTGGTTGTTGAAACCAGGAGCGCGTTTGACGGTTTTTACGTCTTTACAGTCGTTCCGGATGGTAAATACCTGGTACGCGTATCCCCCGGGCAAATCGAGGAACTTGGCCTTTCCAGAGTGCGCCCACTTGAGGTCCGGGTGTCCCGCCGAAATCAATTTATCAGTGGCATAAACTTCGCGGTTGAACGGGTTTCAAACTAGATATACAAAATAAAAACAATAACTTAAGATATTTATCTATTTCTGGCATAATAATTGCTTATTATCTATTTGCTAAGTGTATGAATCATAAAGACTGCTTTTATCCCATGGAGGGGATATTCCGGGCTAAAAAGGAGCACTTCGCCAAGCAGTAACGACTGACGAGAAACAGGATATGGAGATCAAATTCAGCAAAAAAGGAAGGGGTTCGTTAGTGGCGGGGCTCGTGACAGCGGGGCTCGTTGCCTTTTTGTTGTCTGCTGTTAACTCGCCGCCTGCACCTGAAGGGGTCCCGGTTGTAGCCACGCCAAAGAAAACTGCTCCGGCCAAACCGGTGCGCGTTGTGCCTGTTGTAAATCCTGTTGGGCTGCTAGTCACTTTCCCCAAACCGACTGACATCACCATTGTATTGGCTAAGGCCCCGCAGTACGTGAAGATCGACCATGCTGATGGAGAGCTGAACGAGAGTGCCAGCAAGTGGGATTGCGTTGAAGATAAAAGCACCGGGCTGCTCTGGGAGAAAAAGACCCAGGACCGGGGGTTGCGTGATGCCGGAAATTTCTACAGTTGGTACAACCCGAGTGAGCTGTCCAACGGTGGTAACGTGGGCGCGGCGGACAACGGCAAATGCCGTGGGGGAATCAATTGCGATACCGACTCCTATATCAAGGCTGTTAATGAGTTAAAGCTCTGTGGTTTTTCTGACTGGCGTTTACCGACACGCGCCGATCTCATGTCCCTGGTTCAATACAGTGAACAGAAAAAGGGGAAGGGGTTGGTCAAACGACGTTTTTTCCCCACCGCAACGAGTGACTGGTACTGGGCAGCAGATACTGATGAACTCAACCCGGAGCGCGCGTGGTATGTTTTATTTTACAACGGTCGTCGTATGAAAGCGCACAAATATGAAGCGAAACGGATTCGACTGGTGAGAACCCGAAGCCAGCGCTCAATGCAAAAAATGGCGCAGAAGACAACAACCGTGACAGCCGATCGGGATGCACTTGTTGCCAGCAAGCCCGAAATAAATTCGGGTGCATCTGACTCCTGAACTTTTTGCCGTACCTTTTCCAGCTACTGTACGTCCGTAAATCCCTGTTGGCGCATGGCCTCATAGACTGCAATGGCTGCTGAATTTGACAGATTCAGGCTGCGATTTCCCGCTTTCATCGGGATACGCAAAATTTGATGTGGCGGCAGGGAATCCAGAAGTGACAACGGAAGCCCACGTGTCTCGGGACCAAACAGCAGCACATCTCCAGTGCAGTAGTCGACACTGGTATAGTTGTTTTGCCCTTTGGTGGAATACGCATAGATCCGCCCACCATCCAGCTTCTTCAAACATGATTCCAGATCCGGATAAACCTCGACATTGGCAAGTTCATGGTAGTCCAGACCGGCACGACGTAGCTGTTTGTCCGCCATCGAGAATCCCAGTGGTTCGACGAGATGGAGTCGACAACCGGTATTGGCGCAGAGTCGAATGATATTGCCCGTGTTTGGCGGGATCTCGGGCTGGTAGAGTACGATATTAAACAAGTAGCAAACCTGGGCTCATGCCGAAAAAAGAAACAGGATACCGGTTTGCTCAGTGCGACGACAGGTAGATTCTGTTGCCGTGTGTCAGGCGCGAGCCACCACCCACACCAGCACTTCTTTCGCCCCGGCCATCTTTAATACCCGCGCTACTGCGTTGACGGTATGCCCCGTGGTCATAACATCGTCGATCAGAGCAATGCGTTTACCGTCAACCGGTTTGATTGACTTAAAGGCGTGTTTTACGTTTCTGGCGCGGTGTCCTGGTTTCAGCATGGTCTGCGGGTCCGTATTGCGGATTCGTCTAACCAGATGCGCATCTATTTTTATACCGAAGCGCCGACTCACCGGTCGGGCAATTTCGAGTGATTGGTTGTAACCACGTTTTCGCAGTCGTGCACGATGCAACGGTACCGGTAACAATAAGTCTGGCAAACAGGAAAATTTGCGGCAGATGGAATTTGCGAGCAGCTCGCCCAGGGTGCGAGCAAGATAGAGTTTTTTGTTGTATTTCAGGTCATGAATCAGCCCGTTAACGGGTTCGCCGTAAACCAGGGCGGCGCTGACGTGATCGAAGGCGGGTGGTTTTTTTTGACAATGGCCACAAATATGGAAAAGATCGCCAATCGGGAGTTCGGCAGCACAGATCTCGCAACAGGGACCGGGCCGGGTGAGCGAGTTCTCGCACGCCTGACAAAGTGCTGTCGTACGATGGAGTGGGGCGGTACACAACTCACAGGTACCAGCCAGCAGCCCATTCTGTATACTTTTAAATCTGTTGTAAACCATTTGCATCCTTGCATGTTGACTAGTGGTTTATAGTCACTACACTGCGCAAACCTTTAAACACACCGGCCGCGCACCACTACTATGACCGAACTCCAGCATAAGCTGCAACAACTGAAGGCGCAGAAACTGTTTCGCCAGCGCCGGCTGTTGCAATCGCCCCAGGGGGTTGAAATTGACGTCGACGGCCAGCGACTGATCTCGTTTTGCAGTAACGACTATCTGGGTTTGGCCGCGGACCCGCGCGTGATCGAAGCCCTGCAGTGGGGGGCGAAACAGTATGGAGTTGGCGCCGGGGCGTCACATCTCGTCACTGGCCATGCCACGCCGCATCACAATCTGGAACAGGAACTGGCGGAATTCGTCGGTAGCGAACGGGCACTGGTTTTTTCTACGGGATACATGGCAAACCTGGGCATCATTACGGCACTGATGAATCGTCATGACTTGATCATTGAGGACAAACTCAACCACGCTTCCCTGCTCGATGCGGCGCGTCTGGCACGCGCAGTAGTAAAACGGTTTGCCCATGCGGATACAAAAAAGGCCAAAGTATTACTGACGGACGATGCCAGCAATCGGCTCATCGCCACCGACGCGGTGTTCAGCATGGACGGCGACATTGCCCCCTTGTCTGACTTGCTTATGCTTGCCAAAACCAGCAAGGCGTGGCTGCTGGCGGATGATGCCCACGGCTTCGGTGTGCTGGGGGAAAATGGTCGCGGTAGTTTCAGTGCCGCGGGCCTTGAATTGGGTGATCCTGTTATCTACATGGGAACTCTGGGCAAAGCACTGGGAACATTTGGCGCGTTTGTCGCTGGTAGCGATGAATTGATTGAAACCCTGATCCAGCGTGCCCATACTTATATATATACCACTGCCTTGCCACCAGCCGTGGCCGAGGCGACTCGTGCCAGCTTGCGCATTGTGCGCGAAGAAGACTGGCGACGCGAGCGCCTGCAGCAATTGCTGGCGCGATTCCAGCGAGGTATTACTGCGCTGGGATTGTCAATACTACCTTCACAAACCGCCATTCAGCCACTGGTGTTGGGAAGCGAAGAAGCTGCCCTGAAGGCGGCCGAGGCATTGCAGGCGCAAGGCATCCTGGTGCCGGCGATACGACCGCCGACCGTGCCCGCCGGCACGGCACGTCTGCGCATTACCTTCTCTGCTTTGCACGAACCGCGTCATGTTGATCGACTGCTGGAGACGTTGGCGCAGATCGAGATTAATGTCGCATGACCACTGTCTATTTTGAACAGATGGGAGCCGGCCCAGATGTGGTATTGATCCATGGCTGGGGTCTGCACGGGGGTATTTTCAGTAGCCTGGTTGAGCATTTGGCCGGGGACTATCGAGTGACCACGGTGGATCTGCCCGGGCACGGACGCAGCCCCGCACCGGATCACTATTTCGATCTCGACAAAACGGCGGATGTGTTGGTGAGGCTCATTGGCAAACCGGCGGTTTGGCTGGGTTGGTCGCTGGGAGGGCTGGTGGCCATGAATATGGCAAGCCGTCATCCGCAAGCGGTCAACGCACTTGTCCTTGTATCGGCGACGCCGCGCTTTGTAAAAAGCGAAGACTGGCCGCACGCAATGGCAGCGGAAACACTGCAAGGATTTGCGGCTGACCTGACGAAGGACTATAGAGCCACGCTTGATCGTTTTCTCAGTTTGCAGACAGGTAAGGAAAAGAATGCGCGCGAACTCCTTCGTCGGTTGCGCGAGCAGGTATTGAAACACGGCGAACCGGACCCGATGGCGCTGGCAGCCGGACTGGATATTCTGCGCGATACTGACCTGCGACCGCAGCTTGCCAGTCTTGAACAACCTGCGCTGGTCATTAACGGTGGCCGCGACCGCCTGACGCCGCCGGCCGCCGGCGAGTATCTCGCCAACAATCTGGCTAATGGGCAATACACTTTGTTTGATGACGCCGGCCACGCGGCATTCCTGTCGCATGAGCAGGCCTTCGCTGCCCGTCTGAAGGAATTTCTCCATGCGCAACAATAAGGCACCGCGGTTGGACAAACACCAGGTGCGTCTTGCCTTCGACCGGGCGGCGGGCACATATGATGACTACGCTGCATTGCAGTACGAAGTTGCCGATCGTCTGCTGGAGCGGCTCGATGTAATCAATATCAAGATTCGAACCATACTCGATGTGGGGTGTGGAACCGGATATTGCACACGTGCTCTTCGCACGTTTTACAAGCGCGCAAAAATCATTGGTGTTGATCTGTCGCCAGCTATGGTGATTCAGGCCAAACAGCAACACGGACGATGGCGCAAGGGTCGTTATCTGGCCGGCGACGCAGAGCAATTGCCTATTGCGTCCAGCAGCGTTGATCTTGTATTTTCCAACCTGGCCTTGCAGTGGTGTGATCCGGATGTGGTGTTCAGCGAGTTTGCACGCGTATTACGGCCGGGCGGCACCATTCTCTTTAGCACCTTTGGCCCGGATACCTTGCACGAGTTACGCCAGGCTTGGCGTGAGGTAAATGAAACGCCCCACGTGCACGATTTTGTCGACATGCATGATTTGGGTGATGCTTTGATGCGCGCCGGTCTGATTGAGCCAGTTATGGATCGCGAGAATCTGCTCCTCGACTACGCTGATGTCACCGCAATGATGAGAGACCTGAAGGGGGTGGGCGCGCACAATGTCGCGCCACAGCGGGCACGGGGTCTGAGCGGCAAATCAACGTTTACAAGATTCAGGTCCGCTTACGAAACCTTGGCCAAAAACGGCAGAATTCCGGCTACCTACGATGCCATCTACGGACACGCCTGGGCAGGCCAGGTCACACGTAGTGACCTTGATGATGGTGTACACCGCATCCCGATTTCCGCCATTGGCGGAAGGGGCCGATGAGCCGCGGCTGGTTTGTTGCCGGCACCGATACCGGTGTGGGTAAAACACTGGTGGCCGCAACATTAATACACCTGTTGGCGATGAGGGGCGATCGCGTCGTTGGCATGAAACCGGTGGCCAGCGGTTGCCACATTACCGAGCATGGTTTGCGTAATAACGATGCCGAAATGCTGATGGCTGCCGCCAATGTTGATGTCGAATACATTGATATAAATCCTTATGCCTTTGAGCCTCCCATCTCGCCGCATCTGGCCGCGCAGGAAGTCGGGATAAAAATTGAATTGGAAAACGTGTTTAAACATTTTGAAATATTAAAACAGCATAGCGAAAACATAGTGGTTGAGGGAGTGGGTGGCTGGCTGGCGCCATTGGGCCATGTCATCACCAATGAGCATTTAGCCAAGACCCTGGGTCTGCCCGTTGTCCTGGTTGTGGGGCTGCGATTGGGGTGCATTAGTCATGCATTGCTTACCGTACGCGCAATTGAAGCCGCAGGCGTGGCGTTGGTCGGCTGGGTCGCCAATACTATTGATCCCGGCCAGGAACGGATCGAGGAAACAGTTATTACCTTAAACCAGCGATTGCCAGCGCCAATGTTGGGGCAAATCCCATACACTAATCAGCGTGATTTCAGGAGTGTTTCACGCTACATCTCATTGCCTTGATGAAGCTAATTGTGAATGGTTTTTATTTACATCATTTAGACAGATTTATTGATGCGAAACCCAAGTTTCTTAGTCAGGTTTGATCCAGATCATTGACGATTCAGATTTGTTGCCAGTGATGCATCGCCTATGATAGTGTCCGCCACCAACAATAAGTACCAAACCGGATAAAAGACAAAAAAAGTTACCGACTGAGGGGAGTGCTCCAGGAATGGCGGTCGGAAATAACCGGTAAATAAATTTAAACCAGCTGCAATAAATAACACGGACAAGCGATACGGGAACAGGGGAGTCGCCAGGAACTTCAGTAATTCGCAATCGGACTGAATTGTTTATCGGGCTGGTGAGAAACGGAAAGTATATTGAACGAAATATAGTGTTCGTTCTTAAACAATAACTTTTTAATTATTATCGTTTCCGACGGGAGCAGAGCATGTTCAAGAGTCGTCTCAAACCAGCCACAGGCATTCTTGCTCGCCTGTTTGCTGGTATTTCTCTTTTAGCATTTTCCGGTATTGCCGCCGCCGCATATGAGCTGAATTTTCAGCGCCCGGTTTCGGCGATAGCACAGGAAGTCCTGGAACTGCATAACCTGATCACCCTGATTGTTTTTGTGATTATGATCTTGGTGACCGGGATAATGTTGTGGTCGATCATTTTCCACCGCAAGAGTCGCGGTAAAAAACCGGCCATCTTTCACGACAGCCCCGTGGTGGAAGTTATCTGGACCATCGTTCCTTTCGTTATCCTGGTAGGCATGGCGATTCCCGCTACCAGCACGTTGCTGAAGATGGATGATATCAGCGGTTCTGACATGACCTTGAAGATCACCGGTTACCAGTGGAAGTGGGAATACGACTACCTGGACCATGGCATCAAATTCATGAGCGCTCTGTCGACTCCGCGTGACCAGATAGGTTCACCGGTTTTTTCCAAAGATGGCTTCAAGGCCGGAGTGAAAAAAGGCGATGATTATTTGCTGGAAGTGGACAATCGTGTCGTATTGCCAGTGGGTAAGAAAATCCGCCTGCTCGTTACCGCTAATGATGTACTCCACGCATGGTGGGTCCCGGCGTTTGCTGCCAAAAAGGATGCCATCCCCGGCTTTATCAATGAGATGTGGGTCAAGATAGATGAGCCCGGCACCTATCGTGGCCAGTGTGCCGAGCTTTGTGGCAAGGACCATGGCTACATGCCAATAGTTGTCGATGCAGTCAGTGAATCTGACTTCAAGAAGTGGGTTAATCGCCGTAAGGGACAGATGGTTGCGGCCGCCGCTGCGGCTGGCAAGAGCTGGACCAGGACCCGACTGGTGAAGCGTGGTGAGAAGGTTTATGCGCAAAACTGTGTGGCCTGTCACGGCGTTACCGGTGCTGGTGTCCCGAGTGTGTTCCCGGCCATTACTGGCAGTAAGATCGCCAATGGTCCGACGAAAGCGCTTCTGGACATCGTAATGAACGGCAAGGCCGGTACACTCATGACCGCCTTCAAGAAACAATTAAGCGATGTCGACATCGCAGCGGTTATCACCTACCAGCGCAACGCGCTGGGCAATAACAAAGGTGATGCGGTTCAGCCCTCGCAGGTCAAGACCCTGCGCTAAGCGAATTATTTAAGGAGATCTAAAAAATGGCACACGATCATCCGACTGGTATCAAGCGTTGGTTATTTACTACCAACCATAAAGACATCGGTACCCTCTATTTGTGGTTTGCGTTCATCATGTTTCTGGTGGGCGGCGCCATGGCTATGATTATCCGTGCGGAATTGTGGCAACCTGGTTTGCAGGTTGTTGAGCCGCACTTTTTCAACCAGATGGTCACAGTTCACGCCCTGATCATGGTGTTTGGCGCAGTCATGCCGGCCTTCGTCGGTCTCGCCAACTGGCAAATCCCGCTGATGATCGGCGCACCGGATATGGCCTTGCCGCGTTTGAACAACTGGAGTTTCTGGATCCTGCCGTTTGCGGCTACGTTGCTGATATTGTCCCTGTTCATGCCAGGAGGCGGCCCTGCTGCAGGCTGGACCCTGTATCCACCGTTATCGATACAAGGTGGAATCGGCATGGATTTCACCATACTGACGGTCCACTTGCTTGGTATTTCGTCTGTACTGGGTGCAATAAATATCATCTCCACCATACTGAACATGCGCGCACCGGGCATGACCCT
>JAZFSZ010000125.1:0-20444 GCA_036446455.1 Acidiferrobacterales bacterium | reverse complement strand
ATTAACTCTTTCCCGGCACATTTGTGCCGCGGAATCCGGGCAAAATCAGCTAAAATAACCCCTCTGCCCCGGTAGCTCAGCTGGATAGAGCAACCGCCTCCTAAGCGGTAGGTCGGACGTTCGAATCGTCTCCGGGGCGCCATTTCCCGCTCAAATGGCCGGCCGACACCAGCGAGGTCTACATAAGGTACAATAGTGCCAAAATACAGTCGAAAATCGTGGCAACGCCGGTAGCTGAGCTGATAGCAATCAACCCTATTTAAAATTCCCAAGGTAAAATTTGTTAAGCACTAATCAACTCTGCTGCGCCCGCGGTGATCGTATCCTGTTTTCTGACTTGTCTTTTACGCTGTCGCCGGGACAGTTGCTGCATGTAAAAGGCCCCAATGGCAGCGGCAAGACGACATTGTTCAGGGCCATTTGCGGCTTGTTCCTGCCGCAGCAGGGCGACATCCTGTGGAACAACGAAAACATCAAATTGCTGGATGAAGATTATCGCCGTGAATTTCTATACCTGGGGCATCAGAATGGCATCAAGGATGATCTCAATGGCATAGAAAATCTTACCTTCTCCAGCCGCTTCGATGAAAACAACGTAAGCAACCAACAAATATGGCAGGCGCTGGGGAAAATGGGGCTCGCAGGTTTTGAGGATCTGCCTACCAAAATGCTGTCGCAAGGTCAGAAAAGACGCGTAGCGCTAACGCGCCTGTTGCTCAATTCCGCTCCCTTGTGGATTCTCGACGAGCCCTTCGTCGCCCTGGACGCCGATGCCGTGGAATTCCTGCAATCGGTTATTGCCAGCAAGTTGCAAAATGGCGGCATGGTGATGCTGACCACACACCAGGAGGTGGCGCTTACTGCCGGTGAAATATGCCAGCTGCAGCTGGGTACGGTGGAGGCGGCAGGCTAACCATGTTAAGGAGCTTCCGTACTATCGTCGCTCGCGATCTGACACTGGCCATGCGCCGCAAGACAGACGTCCTGACGACGCTGTTCTTTTTTGTGATTGTGATTAGCCTTTTCCCCCTGGGGGTCGGTACCGATAAGGAAACACTGCAGGCCATTGCCCCGGGCGTGGCCTGGGTCGCGGCCCTGCTGGCTTCCATGCTAGCGCTGGAGCGCCTGTTTGCGGCTGATTTTATGGACGGCACGCTGGAGCAACTGCTATTAACCCCTCAACCATTGTTGGTTTTGGTGTTGGGCAAGATATTTGCCCACTGGCTGCTCACCGGTTTGCCGCTGGTAGTGCTGGCGCCGTTGGTGGGGCTACAGTATCATTTGTCCGCCGCCACACTGGAGACAATGATGTTGGCCCTGTTGGTGGGCACCCCGACGCTCAGCCTGGTCGGGGCGATTGGAGCTGCCTTGACTTTGGGATTGCGCGGCGGCGGAATATTACTCTCCCTGCTGGTATTACCTTTATATATCCCAATATTGATATATGGTGCCGGCGCCGTTGTCGCCAGCACACTGCCCGGTGCCAACCTGCAGGCGTATTTCTCGTTACTGGTGGCGTTTTTGTTACTGGCCCTGGTTTTTGCACCGTGGGCAACGGCCGCGGCACTGCGAATTTCGATAGAATAGTTTTTACTGATACATGAGCATTAACTGGTTCAAATACTCGTCTCCCACGACCTTCTACCCGCTCGCCGGAAAAATGATCCCATGGTTCGCCTGGCCCGCAGCCGTACTGACAGTGGTGGGAATGTACTGGGGCTTTTTTGAGACGCCGTCGATCCTCAGCGAACAAAAGCAGTACTACCGTATACTGTTCGTGCATGTGCCGGCAGCCTGGATGTCAATGTGGTTATACGTGGTCATTGTAGTCTGGGCCGCTATGGGTCTGATTTTTAATACCCGCCTGTCATTCATGATGGCCAAAAGCCTGGCCCCCACGGGTGCCATGTTTACCTTCCTGACACTGTGGACGGGGGCATTCTGGGGCAAGACCAGTTGGGGCACCTGGTGGGATTGGGATCCGCGTATGACGTCGGAACTTATCCTGCTGTTTCTCTATGTCGGCTATATGGCATTGCAGTCCGCCATCGATGATCCCCGCCGTGCCGACCGCGCCTCGGCCCTGCTGGCCATCGTCGGCGGCGTGTGTATCCCCATTATTTACTGGTCGGTGAATTGCCCCGACCCAAATGAATGCACCGCCCTGCACCAGAGTTCGTCCATGTCCGCCATTGACCCTAATATTATGATTGCCTGGCTGACCATGGTGTTTGCGGCCTGGTTTTACTCGTTCGCCGTTTCGTTCATACGAGTGCGCAATATTATTCTCGAACGTGAGCGAAATACCGACTGGGTGGGAGAGTTCGCAGGGGCAGATAAATGACGCTGACCGAATTTATTTCCATGGGCGGTTATGGTTTTTATGTCTGGGCTTCCCTGGGCATGACCCTGCTGCTGATTGGTGCCGAAGTGATTTATCTGAAGCGGCAGCGCGTTACCAACTTACAACGTATTCGTCGTATCAAGAACATAAACAGTGGTGTAAAAAATGAAACGTAGACACAAGCGCATGGTATTCGTAGCTCTGGCCTTTGTCGGTGTGGCCACCGCCTCCGTGCTGGTGGTCAATTCCCTTCGCAGCAATACTGCTTACTTCTTCAGCCCCTCGAAGGTGCTGGCGCAAGAGGCACCGACGAATCAATTGATTCGTCTCGGCGGTGTTGTCAAAAAGGGCAGCGTCAAACGCACGGGTGATGGCCTGACAGTGGAATTTGTGATCACCGATCGTGCCGCCGATGTCGCGGTGCGCTACATCGGCATACTGCCGGATCTCTTTGCCGAAGACAAAAGTGTCGTCACCAAGGGCAAACTGCAAGCAGATGGTCTGTTCCTGGCAGACGAGGTGCTGGCCAAGCACGATGAAAAATATGTTCCACCGGAAGTGGCTGAGGCCATGGAACGTGCCAGGAAAATCAAAGCCGGCAAATAATGAAAAAATTTCTGATACCGATCATTGCCTTTGCGCTGCTCGGCGGTTTGCTATGGAAAGGCCTGTCGCTCGACCCGCGGCGCATCCCCTCCCCCCTGATCGGCAAGGCGCTGCCGGATTTTTCCCTCACTCGGGTACAGCAGCCCAAAAAAGCAGTAACACCGAAAGACCTTTATGGCCGCGTCTACTTGCTGAACGTCTGGGCCTCCTGGTGTGTGGCCTGCCGTCAGGAACACCCCTTGCTGATGGAAATACAACGTAGCCAGTTGGTGCCGGTTATTGGTCTCAATTACAAAGACAAACAGATAGACGCACGCGGTTTCCTGCGCAACCTGGGCAACCCATACAAAATGAGTCTGGCCGATCTCAATGGCCGTGTCGGCATCGATATGGGTGTGTATGGTGTTCCTGAGACATTTGTTATCGACAAGCAGGGCATCATTCGCCACAAACACATCGGCCCGATTACCGAAAAGGCGCTAATGAATGAAATTATGCCGGTAGTGCGCCAATACCTCTAGCTTCATCCCGGCTAGCGTTAATTATTCATTTCCACCTGCGCTTGCGCGATGGCCTTGTCCACGCTACGACGGGCGTCGCTATCGGGTGGCAGGAACTGATGCAGTCGCTGCCACTGTTTCAGTGCGCCAGCAAACCTGCCTTCTTCATACGCTACCAGACCAAAAAACCACATAACACCCGGATGGTCCGGCTGCAGTTGCCGCAACCTGGAATAGATATCACGCACCTCACCACGGGTCTGGCGGGGATTCAGTTGATATAAAAAACCGGCGTAGGCGGAAACAATATCTGCATTGCCCGGCGCCAGCTTGTAGGAACGTTCATAAGCTCCTTTGGCTTCCTCCAGGCGACGCAATACGGTGTAGGCCCGACCGAGGCGAGACCAGCCCTGAGGGTCGTCAGGCGATTTCTGCAGGCGTTTCTCCAGCCTTGCTACCATCTGCATAACAAAAGGTGGTATGCCGCCAGCGCCACTGCTGGCGCCGGCGCTGATAACAGGCGCCGGCGCATACAGGCTACGAAAGGTATCCCAGCTATGGATTGCGAACAGCGCCACCGTCAGCGGCAGCAGCAACACCCCGGTGCCAAGCCACCACAGTCGTTGATGCTGGCTGCTGACCGCTTCTTCGGGCTTGCCGCCACTCGCTGCCGACAGTCTGTCGAGTTCACTCAATACCGGGGCCAGCTCGGCTTGCAGCCGTGTGCGCTCGCTGCCGACAGTCGATTCATCAATAACGCCATCAGTTGCCTGCTGCTCCAGCTCGTGTAATTGCGCCAACAGGCGATCACGCACCAGATGGAGCTGGTGCCATTGTTCCGAGCCGGTCTGGCCGCCACCTGCACGCGACAAGGGGCGCAAGAGAAACCAGACACTAGGCACAAACAGCATCAAGGCAAGCACATACACAAAATTCATTTGCCGCCACCCACAGACTCGCTGGCGCGGTCTTCCGCCTCGGCTACCTGCACCCGGGCACGGTCTTCCGCCGACAGCGGGGGCACCGGCGGCGACTCTGACTTCCGGCGATTGCGCAGAAATAACCAGGCACCGCTGCCCATTCCAAGTAGCAATAATACGGGGGCAATCCATAACAGTGTACCGCTTTGGTCAAACGCCGGCTTCATCAATATGTAATTTCCGTATCGGGCGACAAAGTAGCCAATGATTTCCTGACGGCTTTTGCCCATTGCCAACTGCTCTTTGATGATGGCGCGCATGTCCCGGGCCAGATCAGAATTGGATTCTGACACCGGTTGGTTCTGGCAAACCGCACAGCGAAGGTCCTTGGCAATTTCGAGCATACGGCGCTCAAGTGGATCCTCGGTGATAATGCTGGCAAAAACGGGCACGGTTACCCATAGCAACACTAAGAAAAGAATTTTATGCAAGTGAACTCTCACCACCCGGGGCCGAAATCGCTGCCTGGCGTTGCTTGATCGCCCGGCGCCGTGTTGACATTGTGAGCGTCAGGCCCATCAACATGATGAATCCGCCGCCCCAGACAAAACTGACCAGCGGATTTACCCAAATCCTTACCACCCACCTCTCTTTTGTTGCCTCGGACAACACCACATAGACGTCACGCCAGAGAGTGGAGTCGATACCGGCCTCGGTGGTGGGATTGGTCTGCACCGGATAGCGGCGGCGTTCGGGATTGACCACACGACCGCTGTTAAGCAATACGAAACTACCTTCCTGTGTATTGTAGTTCGAACGGGAAAACTCTTTAACGCCATCAAAACGAATACGCTCATTACCCACCTGCACCACATCACCGACCGCCATGGACACCGATACCTCGGAACGGAACAGTCCGGAACCGACAAAACCCATCGCCATCACCAGAATACCCAGATGCACAACCATGCCACCGTAGTGGCGACGGTTGCCCAGCACTGTCTTGCCACCGGCCCGCCACAGCGGCTCGTCAAACTGTGTCCGACGCTGTTTCACTGCACGGGCGTAATCGATCACGATTGTCGTGGCAACAAAAAACACCAACGCGATGGCCACCGGTGCAGTCCAGTGGATGGCGTTATAGATCGCTAACAGTAGTATGCCGGCGCCGGCGCCGACAATACCGGGCAATAGCAACCGGCTGCGGAGTTTTTCCCACCGCGCCTTACGCCAGGGCAACTGGGTGGTGATACCCATCAGCAGGAGAATAATCAGAAACAACGGCAGCACGACGGCATTGAAGTATTGCGCGCCCACCGTAATCTTGCTGCCGGAAAAGGCATCCAGCGCCAGCGGGAACAGCGTCCCCAGCATCACGGTGGCGGTGGCTACGGTAAACAGTACATTGTTCCATATAAAGAGCACTTCGCGCGACAACATGGAGCTGATGGTCTCCTGCGCCTGCTGGTAACGACCCAGACGCATAAAAATGCCATATGATATTCCGAGCACCAACACCATAAAGATCAGGATATAAAGACCGCGGCCGGGATCGACACTGAAAGCGTGCACCGATGACAACACGCCGGATCGCACCAGGAAGGTCCCGAGCAGCGACAGGGCAAATGTCGAAATCACAAGAAAAATATTCCACGAGTGCAACATGCGCCGGCGCTCCTGCACCGTAATTGAGTGAACCAGCGCCGTGCCCAACAGCCAAGGCATAAACGAGGCATTTTCTACCGGATCCCATGCCCAGTAACCGCCCCACCCCAGTTCGTAGTAGGCCCACCAGCCGCCGAGCAAGATACCGGTGGTCAGGAACCCCCAGGCAATCAGCACCCAACGACGAATCAAACCGATCCAGAGTTCACTCTTCCAGCGCGTGAGCAAGGCGGTAATGGCGAAGGCAAAGGGAACCGAGAAACCAACATAGCCGAGATACAGCATCGGCGGATGAATCACCATGCCCGGATCCTGCAGAATCGGGTTGAGATCCTGACCCTCTAGCGGAAAATTAGGCAGCAATCGTTCAAACGGGCTGGAGAGAAACAGGATCAATCCAAAAAAACCTACGATCAACCAGCCTTGAACGGCGAGGATAACCGGCAGATGTTCCGGGTAGCGATTGCGGCCATGGCGGGCGACCAGTACCGTGAACATGGTCAGTATCCACACCCAAAGGTAGAGAGAACCTTCATGCCCGCCCCATAGCGCGGTGACCTTATAGAACATGGGTAACAGGGTATTGGAGTTCTGGGCGACATAAGTCACCGAAAAGTTGCTGGTGACAAAGGCGTGAATCAGCGTGGCACCACCGATGCTGGTGAGGCCGAAAACCAGAATCGACGCGTTCAGGGTGATAGCTGACAAGCGCGGTTCTCCCAGCCACCGCGCAAGCATGGGCGCCAGCCCCTGAATCAACGCAAAGGTCATCGCCAGGTGGGCAGCGAAACGCCCAAGTTCAACGAGATTGAATGAAAAACTGTCTGCGAGCATGGTTTAAACTATGGCGCCCTGATGGCGCGACCGGCGTATGATAGCGACAAAGCCGATTGGGCGATAGACGCACAACGACTGGTGCGATTCTTAAACCGATACGCGGTAGCGCGCCGTTCTAGCATCCGGAAACTGGAAAAGATGACAAAAAAGTTACGCACAGAACCTGTGGATAAATCTGTGAGGAAAGCACTCAAGACGGCGCTAAGTACCACAAACCAAAGCGCTTGTTTTAGATTGAACAATATTTACGCAAATGACTTAAGTTACTATTAATCAATAGCTTATAGAATTCCCCTGTTTTCAATAGTTTGGTTGAGTTTTTATTGGATAAGGATTTATTCGACCTGTGCAAAAAACCAATCAATTAATGCCACAATCGCCAGCGCCGCTATGGCGCCGCGCCATGGCAATGGTGTACGACACCTTGCTGTTATTGGCCACGTTAATGCTCGCAGCGCTGCCTATAGTCACATTTTTCGGCGGGGTTCCCGGTGGATGGGCGCGCCACGCTTTTCAGTTTTACCTGCTTATAATCGCGTTTCTGTTTTTTGGCTGGTTCTGGGTACACGGCGGTCAAACCCTGGGCATGCGTTCGTGGCGGCTGCAACTCGTCGGTACCGAGGAGTTATCCGTGGGGTGGAAAACGGCGCTACTGCGATTTTTATCTGCCCTGTTGTCTGGCCTGGTGGTGGGACTGGGTTACTGGTGGGCTCTGCTGGACAGCGGGCGCCGGACCTGGCACGACCGTATTTCCGATAGCGTCATCATTCTTCTGCCGAAAGAGAAGACGTAATAAACCAGCATAATTGTCATTTGACGATGCGCCGTATCAGAAAAATAGCCAGAGACAGAAAAACTACCCCAGGCAATGCGGCACTAACAAACGGAGGTAACCCGTAAAGCGCACCGAGATGGCCGACAAGGCCATAATACCCCAGCCCACCCTGCATCAAACCATAGAGCAGGCCCAACATGATGCCGATAAAGACACGCTGACCAAGCCCACCACTGCGGATCTGGCCAAATACAAATGGAATCGCCAGTAACAGCATGATCACAGTGGACACAGGCATGAGGACCTTGCTCCACAGGGCCTGCCGATAATGTGTGGTGTCCTGTTGGTTCTTTTCCAGGTGCCCGATATAGCGGTAGAGGCTCCAGGACGGCATAAACTGCGGGTGTACAGTGAACACGCCCACCAGTTCCGGCGTCAGTTTTGTGTCCCACGGCTCACTGTCCCGTTGCAGGGTGCGCAATTGATTCATACCGAGGTGCGTCTCCTTTATCCCGCTGAGCCACCACTTGCTGCCTTGCCGCCGTGCCTCGCGGGTCTGGCGCTGCATGACCAGTTTGCCGCTTTCATCAAAGCGATAAATACGGATATTGCGCAGGGTCAGGTCAGGCAGCACCTCCTCAATACTGATGAAATCGGCGCCATCGCGAAACCAGATGCCCGCCTGTTTTTTTTGCAGTCCGGAATTCAGGGCTTCAGCCCGTGTGCGCACGGCCAGATCGCCGGTCACCGGCACAATCCATTCTCCAAGGATAATGGTGATCACGACGAATACAGCGCTCACCTTGAGTACCGAAATAATAATCCGATTCAGGGAAACACCACCGGCACGAATCGCCACAAGCTCGTAATTTAGCGCCATCATCGATAATCCGGTTGTGGCACCAATCAACGTCGCGATCGGGAATATCTCGTAGAGTCGTGACGGTAATTGCAGAATGACAAGGGTGAGCATGGTGATCGCAGTGTAGTGCCCCTTACCAATCTGATTAAGGCCATCAAACACCTGAATCACAGTAAGCAAACCAATCAGAACCATTAGCACCATCGCCGTACCGAAAATGACGCTGCGTCCGATATAGCGGTCAAGAATGCTAATCATGTTTCACCGTTTTTCTGCGTGGAATCGTGATCAGCGGCTCACCGATTGACCGGCGCCACAGGAAATACGCCGCCATTGCCGCAAATATTGCATGCACCCACCACAATCCCCATGCTGCCGGCACCTGACCACGACGCAACAGGTTCTCTGCCACCAGTAGCAACTGCATGTAAACAAAGAACAGAAAGATGGCAACGAAAAGATTGTAATAGCGACCACGTCGGGGATCGGAATGCGATAGCGCCAACGCCAGCGCCGCCAGTACGAATACGATAACCGGTCTGGATAACCGCAAATGCCACTCCGCAACATTGGCCAGCTTGTCCTGCTTGAGTAATTCGGAGGTAGAGAGTGCCTGAACACTGCGATGTCTCTGCGTCAAAGTGGCTGGCTTGATACGAATACGATATTTCTCGAACTCCAGAATCTGATGATCGACGGATCCGGCATTACCGCGATAGGATGTGCCTTCAGCCAACTCCAGGTATTCATCACCGTCCGCTGTCGTACGCATACGGCGGGCCAATTTGGCTACCGTCAGACGCTCACTGACTTTGCCAATTGCTGCCTGATTCAGAAACACATCATGCATGAAACCGTCATCAGAGACAGTTTCAGCATAGAAAACCCCTACCCTTCCATCAATCTCATTAAAGGTACCACTGCTGATCCAGCCTGTACTGTTACTGCTACTGCTTGTCGCCTCGATGCGGTCAATCGAAGTCATTACCCACGGGCGCATGAATAAACCTTCCATTGCGACGACCACAAAAAACACCAGGGCAAATCTCATTACCGGTCGCAATAGCGCCAGCGTACCAATACCACAGGCCTGCAATACAACCATTTCGCTATCGCGATACCAGCGGCTAAGTGTTATTAACAAGCCAATAAACATGGCCAGGGTCAGCAACAGACCGAAGTTGATTAACGGATAAAGGACAATCAATGCCAGTAATAATCCACCGTTATCCTGGCCTCCGTTTGCAGTCCGGGAAAACACACCACTGGCGCCCTGCATCACGAATAGCGTTAGCAGTACTGCCAAAACAGCGACGGTAACAAACGTTGCCTCCCGGAAAAAAGCGCGATTAATTATCATCAGCCTATGATATTAAAGGTGTTGGGAAGTAGGCTCATACTATTATAATACCCCCAATTGTATCCTGTTGGCGTTAGCCCTGTCTGACGCCGGCCCGGGAATCAATCCTGAGAACTAACAAAGACTCGAGAATCAACATAGATGGAACACCAGTTAAGCAATAACAATCCGAAAGAACTCATCAGTGACTGTCTCATTCTGCCAGTGTTTGAAGGCGGTGGACTGATGCCACCGGCTAAAGCCGTTGATGACGTCAGTGCGCAGAAACTGTCAGGCATTATCGACAGTGGCGACATGGAGGGCAAAAAGGGCCAAACCCTGTTGTTACACGACGTAGAAGGCGTCAGCAGCAAACGTATCTTGCTCGTGGGTGCAGGTAAACCAGACAAATTCGATGCCGACGCTTTTCGTGCTGTCGCCGCAACAGCGGCCACACAGCTCAATAAAACCGCGTCAGAAAAAGCCGTCTTTGCCCTCGAGGGGCTGGAAGTCACGCATCGGGATGTCGCATGGCAATTGCGTCATCTTGCCGAAACCTTCGAGAGTTCCCGCTACAAGTTCCAGAAAATGAAATCGCAACCTGAAGAGACCAGACACCCGCTTACCGGGGTAACGTTTTGTTTCCCGGAAGAAGGCGACAACAATCTCAATACGTCTGCGGTTCAACAGGGCCGCGCGGTAGCAATGGGCGCAGCGCTGGCGAAAGATCTGGGTAACTTGCCGGGCAATATTTGTACGCCCACCTATCTCGCCGAACAAGCGGTGGCACTTGCAGACAGCTTCGGCATGAAAGCGGAAGTGCTCGAGGAAAGTGACATGGCGTCGCTCGGCATGGGCGCACTATTATCGGTGTCGCGCGGCAGTCGCCAGCCCGCCAAACTCATCACCGTATCCTGGCAGGGTGGAAAGAAAAACGATGCCCCCGTGGTTCTGGTCGGCAAGGGTCTGACGTTTGATGCCGGTGGTATTTCCATCAAACCAGCCGCCAATATGGATGAGATGAAATACGACATGTGCGGTGGTGCCAGTGTGCTTGGCACCCTCAAGGCAGTTGGTGAACTCAAACTGCCGATTAATGTCGTTGGCGTCATCCCCAGCTCTGAAAATCTGCCGGACGGCGAGGCCAACAAACCCGGTGACGTGGTCACCAGCATGTCCGGACAAACCATGGAGATCCTGAATACCGACGCCGAGGGCCGCCTTATCCTCTGCGACGCGCTGACCTACTGTGAACGCTTTGATCCTGCTGTCGTCATTGATATTGCCACTCTTACTGGTGCCTGCGTTGTTGCGCTGGGTGCGCACGCCACCGGCCTCATGGGCAATGACGATGCCTTGGCGAGTGATCTGCTCGCTGCCGGTGAATACGCGTTCGATCGCGCCTGGCGACTTCCCCTTTGGGACCCGTACCAGAAACAGCTCGACAGCAATTTCGCTGACATGGCCAATATTGGCGGGCGCCAGGCGGGCGCCATCACCGCCGCCTGCTTTTTGTCGCGGTACACCAAGAAATTTAAATGGGCCCATCTCGATATCGCCGGAACGGCATGGAAGACCGGCAAAGCCAAAGGCGCCACCGGCCGGCCGGTTGGCTTGCTGACCCAGTATCTCATCAACCGGGTAATGGCTTCATGACGCATATCGATTTCTACCTGTTGGGCAAAAACAGTAACGATGGTGGTGATCGTGTCGCCTGCCGGCTGGCAGAGAAGGCGTTTCGTCTGGGGCACCGCGTTTATATGTACACCGACGATATAGACGCCTGCAAAAAACTGGATGAGCTATTATGGACCTTCAGTGCCAATAGCTTTGTACCACATACACTGGGTCTGGGCGCCGGTGAGCTCGAAACACCAGTTTGCATCGGTGACCAGGAACCACCCACCGGTTTTGAAGATATACTGATCAGTATGTCGAAAGAAGTGCCATCATTTTTCAGCCGTTTCGAACGTGTAGCAGAGGTGGTGGGGGCTTCGGACAGCGAAAAACAGCAGGCGCGGGCACGTTACCGTTATTATCGTGGTCGCGGCTACGAATTACAGACGCACGATCTATAATAACGATATAGTGGATAAGCGAGCGAGATGAAAAAGCGCGCTCAACAGAAAGTAAAACACAAGCCCAACGCTCGGCACACGCTGAACGAAGTTTTGCATTCCTTGCAGGATCTGGTGCGCAACGAGTTTGCCGGTATTGGTGATAACGATGCCGAAAAAGCTTCTGCAAATACCACTTCCCTTCTGAGCAAAGAAGAAGCCCTGAATTCCCTGAAAGCACTGATTGGCGACGTGGCCGATACTCTGCCCGCAGACGACGCGGCCACTGCAGATGACATTCTCGAACCCTTTCCCGCTGACCAAACCGCAGATAAAAAGATTAAAGATGTGCAAGCTGAGGCGAGCGACCTGACGGAGCAGGTGTCAACACAGGAAGAGGAATCGCAATCAAGCTATAACGTTGAATCCGCACCGCCATCGGTTGACGCGTTCCGGCTGGAAATGGGTGAAGCCCATGAGCCGAATCCCGAAACCGTAATTCAGCCGGCCACGAATAACACTGGAAAGCGGTCGCACAACAATGAGACGGAATCAGGAACATATGATACGGGAACACAGGTAGAAATTAACTGGGATGACATTCCGGTGCTACATGAAGTGGTCGCTCCGCCGCCGGCACTTGACAACGTCACAATTCAGGAAGCCCGGGAAATCGCGATCAAGGTCGCGGCCACGCTCAATATCGAAGCACGCAAAGAAGGGGGCGAGTCCATGGATATCAAGACCATCATGCGCCTGCAGTCATTGCTGAGTCAGGAATTGCGCGACCGTCGGGAAATCGACGGTCTTGATGATGAAAACGAAGCCGGTGAGGCAAACGCCAGGGTTGACGATAGCACTAGGGGTGACGATAGCACTAGGGGTGACGACGGTACCTGAGCAGCACACCCAGCCCGATCACAACCGCAAACCAGAGAGTAGTAATGCGTATCAGTATCGTTAATGCCACTGCTTCGGCGGCGGGAACACGATTCAACACCAGCAAGGCCACCATGGCGACCTCGACGCCCCCCAGCCCGCCGGGCAAGAAACTGACCGCGCCGATGATCATTGAGAATGCATAAATAAATACGGCCACCGACAAGGGTATTTGCAGACCCATCCAGCCGATCATCAGATGAAAAGCATAGGCTTCTGCCCACCAAGCGATAAATCCCAACAAAAGACCCGAGAAGAGTGGCGTCCATCGATACAATTGCCGCGAGTGAAGCGCAATATCCACCAGACCTACCACGGCGTTGCGCGCACGACCGCTAAATTTATCGTCAATGTAATGCTTAATACGGTTCAACCAGGAATGCCGATGAATTGTAAACAGAACCGCCATTGCAGAAGCAACCAGGAAATAAAATACCGGCCTGCCCTGAGGATAGCTGGCGATACCGATCATGGCGATTGCCAGCACTGCGATCAGATCCGAAAGGCGTTCGGAGAAAAAAGCGGCAAGACTTTTAGAATAAGAAACACCAAGAGGTGCCAGAAACACACTGCGAATCATTTCACCGGCCTTGCCGGGTGTTGTCGTTAGCGCAAACCCGGTCAGATAGATTCTCAGGTTGCTGGCGACAGGAACGGGATGCCCCAGTAAACCCAGATAATAATGCCAGCGAACAAAACGCAATCCGTAATTGATTAGCGACAAGATCAGCGCGATGGTTATCCCCGTTAGGCCAATACGTGACGCGGCACCAATCACCTCACGCCAGCCACTCCACATTGAAACGGCCAGGTAGCCGCCAATCGCGAGTGCAATGGACCAGACCAGGGCGCGCATCTGTTTGCGGGAAAGTCCGGCAGCGGTTGTCGTTTTCACAGCCAAGCGTCAGCTGATCAACCACATCACGACCAGGATCCAGGCCGACACGGTGATAATAATATGCGGATCGGTAAACAATTCCCTTGCGGGATCTTCACCGCGCTGGTGGCGGTGAAGACGAAAGATATAACGCATTACACCATAAATCACGAAGGGCAGTGTGTAGACAAGGTCACTGGTGCCGTGAATGCGAATAGTGTCAGCATTCATAGTGTAGAGGCCGTAGGCAATTATGGCACCCGTCGCGGTAATGGCAATAAAGGCATCGAGTAATGCCACGTCATATTGATCCAGTACTTTTCGACTGCGCACGCCAGACTCCCTGGCAACCATCATCTCTGCACGACGTTTGGTGAAACCAAGAAATAACGTAATCATCAGACCGCACAACAACAACCACTGTGATGGTGGAATGCCGACGCCTTCCGTGCCCACCAGAATACGTAACATGAATCCGGCGGCGATTAAAAATACGTCGAGAATGACAATCTGCTTCAGTCCGGCACTGTAGCCGGCATTCAGTGCGACGTAGGCAAGCAAGAAAATAAAAACCTGTGCATTGATCCAGTAACCCATGCCCAGGGCCAGCACGATGAGCACCGCCGCCCAGGGAGCCGCCAGAGCAACGGAAATATCACCTGCCGCCAGCGGGCGGTATTTCTTGCGTGGGTGCTTGCGATCGCTTTCGAGATCAAATATGTCGTTGACGATGTAGATACCACTTGAGAGCAGGGAAAACGCGATGGCGGCAATGATGACAGATTGCGTCAGCGCCGGATCAGTCCATCCGTGGCCGAATATGAGGCCGGTAAATACAAACAGGCTCTTGGTCCACTGGTGCGGCCGCATCAATTTCAAAAGATGAATCATGAAATACATTAATATTTCCTGTTCAGTTAGTCTGTCTCTGGCATGGAACGGTAAAACGAATAGTCCGCCGTTTCCAGTAGCTCGCGATCCCCGCGGCTGTCGCCATAAGCATAAAGCACGTAAGTAGAGGTATCACCCAGGGCTTCGCGCAAGCGCCTTGGCTTTTCCGGGCCATAGCAGTTGGCCGCCCCCAACCGCCCTGACACCTGACCATTGCCATCGACATCAAGCGATGTGCACAGTACGTGATCAATGCCTAACGCCGCTGCCCACGGTTTGAGATAAATATCCAGTGACGCGCTGATAATGACTATCTGATGCCCGAGTTTTTGATGCCATTGCAGCCGTCGCAGGGCCCGTGGTCGCACAAGTCCAGGCAGCCGATCACGGGCGAATGCTTGACCCTGGTGTTGCAGGGTGGTCAGCGGGGCACCGGCAAAGAATTTTTTTAATACGCGTTCCTTGGCAACATCGTTTTTCATCAGGCGCAAACCAAAAGCTGTCAACGTCGGCGCACTGCGCGCCATATCGCGAACAAAAGCCATGGGTCCCGCATAATAGTAAAGGAACGGGATCAGGGTATCACGATAGGTAAGCGTGCCATCGAAATCAAAGGCGGCGACAGTAGGTTGTTGTGCTGACATCCGATCAGAGCTTGAGGCGCTTGAAAACAAATTCCGGAATATAACGAATGATGACCATGATGTAGCGCCAGAACCAGGGCAGATAGACCACATTACGATTTTTCATTACTGCCCGGACTATATCCTCACCGACAGACTCGGGGGACGCTACCAGAAACATGCCTTTGATGCCGTAAGTCATGGCGGTATCGACAAATCCCGGCTTGACTGTCATAACATGCACGCTTGCCGCCTGTAGTTTATTACGTAAACCGGATAAATAAATCGAGAGCGCGCCTTTTGTCGAACCATAATAGTAATTGCTTTGTCGGCCACGATCACCGGCAACCGATGAAATGCCAATGATAAACCCGCTCTTCTGCTGCACCAGAAACTGCGCACATTCATCAAGCACACTCATTGCACCAAGGTAATTGACCTGCACCATAGTCTCAATCAACGAAAAATCCTGCTCCGCGTCCACCTGGTCGGCCATCGACCCGGCAGCGAGCACAACCCCGTCCAGACCGCCCAAAACATTAACAACCTGACTGACGAAAGCGGCATGACTATCGATTTGCGCTATATCGAACTCACCACTGTAAGTGCTGATTTGACAGCGCACAGCCAGATCGGCCGCAATGCGAGATGCCTCATCGGCATTGCGAGCAGCCAGATAAATACTATTACCACGGCGCGCGAAGGCTGAAGCAGTTGCCCGCGCCATGGCCGACGTCGCACCAATAATCAATATCTTGCGCACCGTGCTCATTCCGCCACCCAAGCAAGACGCCGTGCCATGCCGGAAGTAAAGTGGTTACCCGGATCAATACGCAATTTGATTTTTTGCCATTCCACCAGCTGTGGATACATGCTGGCAAATGCGTTTGCGCCAAGTCTTGCGTCCTTGGCCAAATAAACCCTGCCACCGGCCGCCAGTACCTGCTCATCCAACTCATCCAGCAAGGTGAACAGCCCTTTACCCCGCAGCGGCAGATCAAGCGCCAACGTGTATCCTTCCATCGGAAAGGACATCAGGCCCTGACTCGCAGGTCCCATGCGCTTCAATACGGCGAGAAAAGAGGCTCGACGACTTTTGGCGAGCCGTTCGAGCAGGGTCTTGATACTGTCAAAAGCATTCGCCAATGGCAACACACACTGGTATTGCACAAAACCGTTGTTGCCATACATGCGGTTCCAGTTATCAATCGCGTCTAACGGATAGAAAAAACTGTCAACGTCGCTAATAAAGGGCCGGGTCTTTTTGCCCTGGTGGTAATAGTAGAGAGCATTAAAAGATGAAATGGACAATGGATTCAGCACCCACGACGGCAGATTGACGGGCAGACGCCTGTGCCGGTGAATCGCGGCCTGTAGTGGTGCCTTTTGTTTTGCTGTGCTGATTTCATCTACACTGGCATGCCGCCCTTGCATAATAACACTGCGACCCAGTTTTCTGCCACGCGCCAGGCAGTCGATCCAGGCGACGCTATATTCGCTTTCCGGCCCCTCTTCTGCCAATACCTGGAATGCACTTTCAAGATCAGCGGCCTTTACATGTTGCGATATGACATAGGCCGTCTCTACCTTCTTCAATTGCAACGTCAACTCACTGACAACACCGGTAAGGCCCATCCCACCCACTGTCGCCCAGAACACATCAACATTTTCATCATGCGTACACTTCAACGTCGCACCATCGGCGGTAATCAGACTGAATTCTTCAACCGAACTGGAGAACGCTCCGACCTTATGATGATTCTTGCCATGCACATCGGCTGCCAGACATCCGCCGAGGGAAACGTATTTGGTGCCCGGTGTTACCTGCGGAAACCAGCCTCGGGGAAGGCAGACATCAATCACGTCTGCCAGGCTGACCCCGGCTTCAGCACGTAACCTGCCGCTTTCAGCATCAAACTGGAGAAAGCGATTGACGCGTTCGGTGAGAACAACATTGCCATTTGCATTCAACGCGGCGTCGCCATAACTGCGGCCCAGACCACGCGAAATCATGGGTGCATCCGACATTAGCCCGCTCTGTTTTTCAGGCCGCCAGGTGAAACACTCTTGTGTCGGATAGCGGCCCCAGCCCGAAATTGATTTACGCAGACTGCCCATTAGCGGTGTTTGGCTTTATGTGCTGGACCAGAATAACGTTCGAACATATAACAGCTGCCCACAGGCAGGAAGGCCGGAATATTATAAAAGGTTGATCTGATCCGTTTTAACACCTGCTGTCGATAAGCCTCATAATTGAATGTCCTGCCCAAGGTAACGTAGAATCGTGCGCCGCGCACCTCAATCGTTGCAAATTCTACGCTGTCAAAATACTGCCGGTTCAACTCACGTGAATCTGGCGAAAATTGTACTAGCAGTATATTGCGGCCATCGAGCCGACGGAAATCGGTGAGCAGGTCATCCTGGCGCCCGTGTTGTGAGCCGCCGCCAAATACAATGACCGGCCTCTTGGTGTGATAGGCGGCGGTGGCAGACAAGGTGTAGTTATCAGTCGCGTAAACATAACCCGGCCCAAATTGTTCCACCTTTGTCATCACCTCGCCCGTGTGTTTACCAAAAACAATGAACTGATACTGTGTTGGCCAGACCTTGAACAGCGATATCGGCAGCAACAGCACGGAAAACACCAGCAACACGTGCACGGCAGTAAACGGCAGCATAAACAAGAAAGACGTTCTTAGCTGTGACGGTGTCAATACAGCGGGCAATCCCATGAACAACAAAGGATAAAACGCCAGCAACCAGTGCACCCCAAACGGCTGGCGTGCCGCGATCAGCAGGAGCAGCCCCATTCCTATAATAAACAAGGCGATGAACGTACCCCGTTTTTCGTGCAGGGCTTTCTTGAGAGCAGATCGAGACTGGATCAGATAGACCAGTATCGGTGGCGTCACTGCATAAACAAGGATCAACAAATACAGCCCGAGATTCGACAGGGAAATGCCGCCGCCGCGGGTTCGATTAAACAGATTAAATAAATAATTGTTCCAGCAATGCTGGTAATTCCACAGCAGGTTGATGGCAATCGCTGGCATGGCACCAACAAATACCAGCGCGATTCCCAACCAGGGACGCAGGCCACGGCGAACAAACGCCAACACATACACGGCATAGGTTATACCAAGCACACCGGCAAAAAACTTGGACAAAAAAGCAAGACCGAGCAAGATGCCACTGACCAGATACCAGCGCAGGTCGTCCGTGTTCTGGGCGCGGTGAAATGCCAACGCTGACAGGAACGCCCACAACAGCAGAGGAATGTCATTGGCGATAACGAAGGTAAACAGATTAATGGGGGCCAGCAGGTACAAGCAGGCCACCCAAGCCGCGATCTGCTCATCCCGGCGGCGATACAGCTGATAAATTGCCCAGCCAATGGCGGTTGTCACCAGCACCGAGGGCAGCCGCAACCACCACAGGGCATCGGATACCTGCATTTGCGCTGCCAACCACCAGCCCAGCATGGGTGGATGGTCGTAATAACCGTAGTCCGGGTATTGACCCCAAAGCGTGAAGTAGGCTTCGTCACCGGTCACCGGGAACCACGCTGCCAGAATTAACTTAAGCGCAAAGGTGGTGAATAGAATAATGGTGAAGGGTTTATTGATTTTATTTTCAGCCGTCATGGCGGCCCCAGACCTGTTCCCGGTTAACTGACTGAATTGAATCATATCATGGCTAATGAATGCTTACGCTCGTGCACCAATGTTCTGTATAATCCCCCGCCTTACTGAAACGATTTTAATTCACTGAGACCCACGTCTCAGAGTGACTACAAAGAAAAACAGATGGATAAAACCTACGATCCCCACGCCATCGAGCAGCAGTGGTACCAAACCTGGGAAGACAAAGGATACTTCGAGCCCGCCGGTGGTGAAGATCCCTATTGTATTATGATTCCCCCGCCCAATGTCACCGGCAGTCTGCACATGGGGCACGCCTTTCAGGACACCATTATGGACGCCCTGATTCGCTACCACCGCATGTGCGGCAGGAACACCCTGTGGCAGGCTGGTTCCGACCACGCGGGCATCGCCACACAAATGGTGGTGGAGCGACAGCTCAATGCCGACAATATTACCCGCCACGACCTTGGGCGAGACGCCTTTATCGATAAAGTCTGGCAATGGAAAGAACAGTCCGGTAACCATATCACCCGCCAGTTACGGCGCATGGGTTCCTCGCTTGATTGGTCACGCGAGCGTTTCACCATGGACGAACAGCTATCCGGGTCCGTCAAGGAAGTCTTTGTCAGTCTCTACGACGAAGGTCTGATCTATCGCGGCAAACGTCTGGTGAACTGGGACCCTATCCTGCACACGGCAGTGTCGGATCTCGAAGTGATTTCAGAAGAAGAGTCGGGTCACATGTGGCATATGCGTTACCCCCTGTCCGATGGAAGCGGTCATTTGATTGTCGCCACCACCCGACCGGAAACCATGTTGGGCGATACCGCCGTGGCGGTGCATCCGGACGACGAGCGCTACAAAAATATTATCGGCAAGACCATCACCCTGCCGCTGGTGGGTCGTGAGATTCCCATTGTTGCCGACGACTATGTCGATCCCGAGTTTGGTACCGGTTGCGTCAAAATAACACCCGCCCACGACTTTAACGATTATGAAGTTGGTAAACGTCATAATCTGCCGTTAATCAATGTGATGACACACGATGCCGCCATGCTGGAGACAGTGCATTGGGAATATTACCCCGGAACTGACGGTGAACCGAAAGCCGAAGAACTGCCCGCCAAATATGCCGGACTGGATCGCTATGAAGCACGTGATGCCATTGTCCATGACCTGAAGGATCAAGACTTGCTTGAAAAGATCGACGACCACAAGCTGGTGGTGCCACGCGGTGACCGCTCCGGTGCCGTGGTCGAACCCTATCTCACTGACCAGTGGTATGTGAAAATTGAAGCACTGGCAAAACCTGCCATTGAGGCAGTCGAAAACGGTTCCATAAAATTTGTACCGGACAACTGGAAAAACACCTATTTCGAATGGATGCGCAACATCCAGGACTGGTGCATCTCGCGTCAAATCTGGTGGGGTCATCGCATCCCGGCCTGGTATGACGAAAGCGGCGAGCTGTATGTCGGTCATTCCGAATCTGAAGTACGGAAAAAACATAACATCCCCGCCGACGTTTATCTCGAACAAGACCCTGATGTGCTCGACACCTGGTT
>JAZFSZ010000124.1:0-7097 GCA_036446455.1 Acidiferrobacterales bacterium | reverse complement strand
ATCAGAGTTGGCTGCCGGACGTAGGCATTTTCAAAATTATCGACATTTTATATCCATACGTGGGCTGCCAAATCTCATTGCAAAAGCACAATTGATAGAGAAACAGCAAAGAATTGTAGCTGGTGGCGCTTTAGCATTGTACCTGATTCAAACGACATGACTTCACACCATATCAAGTATGGTTTGTTGCAAGCTAACAAGACGCTGCACCTGACCGCATTTTCGCTTCGCTCAAAGGCGTCAGGTGAGCTTGGTCGTTATTCCGATTACAGCGACCCATTTTAAGTGGCCGAATAACGTGTAGTAGCCTCAAGGCGAAACCATTGATCTCCGATATTAGCCTGTACTCCAACCCCTCGGACGCTTCATCCCGGCAATTTTGCAGGCTTGTTTTACATATCCGTAGGGAAATATCTTGAATAGATAATTCCTTGCTTTTTTGCCATAACCCAATTCTTCGGCGATATATTTTGCTACGTAACGTGTGCTTGGCGCTATTTGCCTGTCATCATAATAGTTACGCATACACATTATTATTTTCCAGTACTCTTCATTGAGCTCAATTCCTTCACTCTGTGCTAGTTGTTCGCTTATTTCCTTGCTCCAGTCGTCGGGATTAATCAAGTAGCCTTCGTCATCTGTGGGGACGGTTTTTTCGCCTACTATGAGTGACATACGTAAATACTCCTTTCTTGATGTTAATATTTTGCACACGGATGGTGGAAACTACTGAAGTTTCACGCTAGTGGAATTGATCTATATCAATCGCATAAAAACATAAAAAGGATCGGAGTGATTTACCAGCAAGCGCTACGAGCATCATCTAGTATTTCCTGGAGTCAGTTGTTCTTCCCAGTGGTCGACCTACCTAGAAGTAGGCCGCATTAATCCATAGATGTGTGAAGATGCTTGCGGCGTAGCCCAAGGCGATTACCGGCGCCCATTTGAGATGACCAAAGAACGTATAACTGCCCCGGGCCTGGCCCATTAGTGCTACACCTGCCGCCGAGCCAATGGACAACATACTGCCTCCGACTCCAGCGGTAAGCGTTACCAGCAACCATTGTCCGGTCGACATATCGGGATTCATCGTCAGTACGGCGAACATGACAGGGATATTGTCGACAATGGCAGACAACAGGCCGACAAGTACGTTGGCCGACGTTGCTCCCAACTGCACGTACATGAGCTCAGACGATACTGCCAAATAGCCGATAAAGCCGAGACCACCCACGGCTAGCACGACACCATAGAAAAACAGCAGCGTGTCCCATTCGGCGCGTGCTATCTTGTTGAATATATCGAAGGGCACGATATCACCCATTTGTCCGGCGTGCTCGGCTTCGTTATTTGCTCTCGCCAATTGGCGCTGGGCTTTCTTCTTCAGGTAATAGCCAAAGAACTGCAGATAGCTCAAACCGGTTAACATGCCAATAACCGGCGGCAGGTGCAGGAAGTTGTGAAAAGAAACAGCGGTGATAATGGTGAGTAGAAACAAAAAGATGATGCTCACGGCGCCATCGCGCATTTTCACACTTTCATCACTGGTCTCTGGTTTCTCGTCTGGAACAGCGAAATGCATAATAACTGCGGGCACGAGGAAATTGACCACTGCCGGAATGAATAATGAGAAGAAAACCCAGAATTGCACTACACCTTTTTGCCATACCATCAGCGTGGTGATGTCGCCAAAGGGGCTAAATGCGCCACCCGCATTTGCAGCGACTACGATATTGACGCAGGCGAGGCCAACGAAACGTTTGTTAGTTCCACCTACCGCTAGAATTACCGCACACATCAACAACGCTGTTGTTAGATTGTCGGCAATAGGTGAGATGAAAAAAGCCAGCAGTCCAGTCAGCCAGAAGAGTTTACGAAAGCCAAAACCACTGCGAATCAGCCACGCGCGCAGTGCATCAAAAACACGTCGCTCCTGCATAGCGTTGATATAAGTCATCGCCACCAGAAGGAATAACATCAGTTCAGCGTATTCCAGCAGGTTGTGGCGCACGGCAACTTCTGCCGCTTCGGTTAATCCGTGAGATGCGTAAATGTATCCGATCATGCCCCAGATCAGGCCGGCGGCCAGGATCACCGGTTTGGATTTGCGCAAGTGCGTGAACTCTTCGGCCATGACCAATACGTAGGCCAGCACGAACACCGCAAGGGCCATGTAGCCGATAACATGATTGGTCAAATCCAGCCTTTGACCCCCTGACTCACTTGCCAGGACGATATCCGGGACAAAAAACCAGGTAGCGGACAGAGATAACAAGAAAATTCGCTTCATAGTTTTCGCCCCTAAAAGATCAGGTTCATTACCACCATCATAACGACCAGGAACAACACCGTCATGATGCCACCGGCACGCAGGAAATCAGTGACCCGGTATCCGGCCGGTCCCATAATCAGGGCGTTGACCTGATGAGTCGGGATAAGGAAAGAATTGGAAGTCGCGATGGCTACCGTAAGGGCAAACACGGCCGGGCTGGCGCCGACGCCAATAGCGATATTCACTGCCAGCGGCACCAGTAATACCGTGGCGCCAACGTTGGACATGACCAGGGTGAAGAAAGTGGCCAGCAGTGCTACCGCTGCCTGGATTACCCAGATCGGGGAGCCGCCAACAACGGACAGAACTTGTTCTGCAATCCACTTGGCGGTGCCAGTGGTTTCCACCGCCAGTCCCAGCGGGATCAGTGAGGCCAGCAGAAACACCGTCTTCCAGCTCACTGCCTCATAAGCCTCTTCGATAGTCAGCACCCGCGACAGTATCATGCCAATGGCGCCGGTCAGCAGGGCCACGGACAGGCGCAAGTCGGTAAACAGGACCAGGGACAATGCAACCGCGAAGAAAAACATCGCGAACCCCAGTTTATGCGGACGAGTTTCCTCGTGGGGATACTCGGTTGTCACCACCACAAAGTTACGATCCTTCTCCAGTCTCGCAAGCACGTCCCAGGGTGTATGCACCACCAGAGTGTCGCCGGCCTGAAAGGGCAGGTTACGTATATCGTCGCCCTCGCGCAGGGTCTCTCCATTGCGGTGCAGCCCCACCATGGCAAGGCCGTAGGTTTTTCGCATCCAGAGATCGCGGGCGCTTTTACCGATCAATGTTGAGCCCGGCGGAATGACCAGTTCAGCAATTCCGGCCTTGGTGGCCGCCAGCGCATCGGCAAAGGTACGCAGTCGCGTGCGTTTTTTCAGGCCATTTTTGTCTACGAAGTTAGTAAGGTCTACAGGATCTGCAACCACTCCCAACACCATGCCTGCCTGGAACTCGGTATCGCGAGCCAGGGTTCCCGGTCCAACCCGGGTCTCTTCGCCGGAACGCTTGCTGGCGATAATGCGTACACGAAAAAAGGTCTCGACGTCATCCAGATGTTTGCCAATGAGCGCGCTATTGTCTTGCACCACTACCTCACTCATGGAGTAATCTACGTGATAGACATCACGAAAATACTGCATGGGATCGGTACCACGGGTACTGCTCTCGCTTTTTGTGGCCGGCAGCACAAAACGACCCGCCAATACGAAGTAGATAATGCCGGTAGCCACCAGGGCCAAGCCCACGGGTGTAACCGCGAACAGGCTCCATGAATCCATCTGTTGGGTGGCGGGCAGTGCCTTGTTGGAAGTCAGAATCAGATCGTTGAGCAGGATCAACGGGCTGGAACCGACCATGGTAACGGTGCCACCGAGTATGGCGGTGAAGCCCATTGGCATCAGCAACCGCGACATGGGTAAACCTGAGCGTGCGGATATGCGTGAGACCACTGGCAGGAATAATGCGGCGGCACCCACGTTCTGCATGAAAGACGAAATAATCCCTACCGTGGCGGAAATGATTGGAATAATGCGTGTTTCCGTTGTGCCGCCGACTCGAAGAATAAATGCCGCCACCCTGGTCATTAACCCCGTTTTGTCGAGGCCAGCACCGAGAATCATCACCGCGATGATAGACATTACTGCGTTGGAGGCGAACCCATCAAACAGATGCTGCGTGTCGACCAGGCCCTGCTCCAGCCCCATGGCAGGTGCCAGTAGTGAGCTCAGACCAAGCAACACCATCACGGAGATCGCGGCAACGTCCACGCCCACCACTTCGAAGGCAAATAAATAGATAGTCAGAACCAGAATGACGCTCACCCAGGCAATCTCCACTGTGGGAACAATCCAGGCCATGTAGGCGGCAAACAAGGCAAAAATTCCCGCGGCAATAACTTGCTTGACGGATGGTCGTGCCGCTTGGGAGTGGGTAAGTTCTTCGTCCGCCAGAGCGATCATATTTGGAACTCCAGGAAATCAGTTTCGTAGCAAGTACAGCGCATCAGGTTAGGCGGGCGGCGCGAGGGATCACAGAGCGCAAAGCTGTTCGGCGCACATCCCGGAACCCGGCAGTGCGGTCGGCTTAATATTCCTGACAGGAACAGTACTAGCTGGATGAAAACGTATTGATGTGCAGACGACAGCCTAGGTCGTCTGAATTCGGCGTGATAATACTTGTCACTGAAAAGGTATTCAAATGAATTAGAATATACTTATATTCCCATTAGGAATATATAATTGCCAAGGTGTTTGGCTTGTATTGAAACCAGGGGGGATAGGTGCGCGATTGGCGGGCCTGGATGCGCTTTGAATGTTGCTTGTGGTCGCTATTGGCGGAAAATGGGCGTTCAGAACAACAAATTAAAAAGGTTCGTAGTCGATTGTGATTTCTTCATCGGTTTTGATGTGACGGGTGGAATAGAGGTCAAATCCGTCGAACTCGGCATTGGGTTTATTGCTATGATTAACGTAGCGCATCTTGTTAAGGCCGCGACGACCGATAACCTTACCATTATCTTCGTAAACCCATAATACATGGGAGCCGTTGCGTTTGGCTTCGGGGCCCTCGTATGTGCCAAGGTAGATTTCTTTTTTGATTCGGGTTTTTGCGAACAAGCCCTTTCCGTGAATCGAGGAAGAGGCGACATAAGTAAGTTTTTTTTCTGGCATAAACTGGCTCCGTGAATTTATTATCAGTACCGAATTGGCCATTCGGTCTCTGATTTATGTGCTATCTGGTAACCGCTGATATTTGCATGGCGGTTGGGAATACTTGTTCACGAATACCCCGGGTTTTCTGATTATTGTCAGGCAATTATATGTTTTTTTGTTGTGTACTTATACCGTAATCTTTAATTACACATACGCTATGTCTGTATTGTCGAGATCACACCGCCGCGCGCGACGCTCGCTTACGATCAATTTCTTTCAGGAATTTCTTGCGTAGACGAATATGGTTGGGCGTTACTTCAACCAGTTCATCGTCATCAATAAATTCCAGCGCCTGCTCCAGTGTCTGGCGAATTGGCGGTGTTAGCGTAATCGCTTCGTCTGTGCCCGACGCGCGAACATTGGTGAGTTGCTTGCCCTTGAGCGGGTTAACCACCAGATCGTTTTCGCGGGAATGAATGCCGATCACCATGCCTTCATAAACTTCTTCGCCGGGGCCAATAAACATTCGGCCGCGCTCCTGTAAGTTGAACAGGGCAAAACCCAATGCCTTTCCGGGGCCATTCGAAATCAAAACGCCATTGAGTCGTTGACCGTAGTCGCCCGGTTTCATGGGGGCGTAATCGTCAAACACGCTATAGATCAGACCTGTGCCTTTGGTGGCGGTCAGGAACTCGGTGCGAAATCCAATAAGTCCACGTGAAGGTAGACTGTAATCCAGTCGTACACGACCCTGGCCATCGGGCATCATGCTCTTGAGTTCACCGCCGCGCAGGCCCAGCTTCTCCATTACCGTTCCCTGGTGATCTACTTCGACATCCACCGTAACTTGCTCGAACGGCTCATGCTTAACACCATCGACATCATGAATGATGACTTCCGGCCGGGATACGCCAAGCTCGTAACCTTCGCGGCGCATATTTTCAATCAGAATGGATAAATGCAGTTCGCCGCGACCGGATACGCGGAATTTTGTCGCTGCCGACTTCCTCGGCAACCGCTCCTTGCGTTGCTCTACCTCCTGCGTCCTTGCAGTCGTGTCTCTCGCGACACTTGCACTTCCCTGTGCGTCGTCCGGGTCATCAATATCTTCCACCCGTAGCGCTACGTTATGTAGCAGTTCTCGATTCAGCCGTTCACGGATCTGGCGGCTAGTCACAAACTTGCCGTCTTGCCCCGAAAAGGGCGAGGTGTTGACCTGAAAAGTCATGCAAACCGTTGGTTCATCTACAGATAATGGCGGCAAGGCCTCAACAGCATCCGGTGCGCAAATGGTGTCCGATATATGAAGTGTCTCCAGGCCGGTAAAAGCGATAATGTCTCCGGCTTCAGCCTCGGGAATCTCGGTGCGTTCAATGCCCATGAGGCGGAATATCTGTAGAATGCGCCCATTGCGGACATTGCCGTCTTCGCCAATTACCGTCACCGGGGCATTGCTTTTGACGCATCCACGGTGGATGCGAGCAATGCCGATTACGCCAACATAACTGTTGTAGTCGAGACTGCTGACCTGAAGTTGCAACGGACCATCAGCATCGACATCGGGGTGAGGGACATTTTTGACGATGCATTCCAGTAACGGCTCAAAATTACCCTCGCGCACGCTATCGTCGAGCGAGGCATAACCATACAGCGCCGAGGTATAAATAACGGGAAAATCCAGCTGCTCATCGGTGGCACCAAGACGGTCAAACAAATCGAAAGTCTGGTCCAGCACCCAGTCGGGACGGACGCCGGGACGGTCAATTTTGTTGATGACCACGATGGGGCGCAACCCCTGTGCCAGGGCCTTTTGCGTTACGAACCGGGTTTGTGGCATCGGTCCCTCAACGGCATCTACCAGCAGTAGTACGGAGTCGACCATATTGAGCACACGCTCAACCTCACCACCGAAATCGGCATGGCCCGGGGTATCTACTATATTAATACGATAGTCTTTCCACTCGATGGCGGTGTTCTTGGCAAGAATGGTGATGCCGCGTTCACGCTCGAGATCATTGGAATCCATGATGCGATCGGGATCGCCGTTACGCTCGTCCAGCGTGCCGGTCTGTTTCAGCAGCTCATCCACCAGGGTGGTTTTGCCATGGTCGACGTGG
>JAZFSZ010000123.1:0-3653 GCA_036446455.1 Acidiferrobacterales bacterium | reverse complement strand
CACCGAGACTATGCTGCCCGCAATTGCTGACCATGTTGTATTGCTGGTGGGGCATACACCCTCGGTGTGGTCGACGGCAGTGGCGGAGAGAACAGTCACGTTTCTGGATACAGGGAAGTTTTAGCTTCCGCTGTCCAGCGGGCTGCGCGATAAGCTACAGAGGGATAACATATTAGGCAGTGCTTGTCCGGCAGCGGAAATAGGAAAAAAAAGGGCAGATCTGCTTTCCTGATACCTGAAGCGACCTTTCTCACTTTGTTCACGGCCAAATAGCCTCTAATATTGGAAACAAGAGCGTCCCGAACAAAGTGAGGTAACGGATTTGAAACCTTGGTGCCTATACCATGTATTCTGAAATAGTTCTTCCATTCTGGATTGTCGTGCTGCTGCTAGTATTGTCATTGGCACTGGTGCTGGACCGGGTATTGTTGCCCAGCGTACGCTGGATTATGCGTCGGCGCATCAATCGCGTTATTGATGAGATCAATACCCGGTTACAAATCGAAATCCGCCCTTTCCAGCTGACACGACGCCAGGCACTCATCGAGCAACTGGTGTTCGATGACAAGGTGAATGAGGCGGTGCAGGCATACGCACTGGAACACGGCATGCCGCATATCGTCGCGCAGGCGCAGGCACGACGTTACGCACGTGAAATCGTTCCATCGTTCAATGCCTATGTGTATTTCCGTTTTGGATACTGGTTGGCGAAACGTATCGCACGCCTGATTTACCGAGTGCGTGTGGGCTTCTATGACGGCGACGGCCTGAGTAAGGTCGACAAATCTGCAACAGTCGTATTTGTCATGAATCATCGCAGCAATATGGATTATGTCCTGGTGTCCTTGCTCGCCGCAGAAAAAACCGCATTGTCCTATGCGGTCGGGGAATGGGCCAGAATCTGGCCGTTACAAACCTTGATTAAAACCATGGGCGCCTTCTTTGTACGCCGTAATTCTGGCAACCCACTGTACCGCCGCGTGCTCGAGCGCTACGTGCACATGGCCTCACGTGCCGGTGTCTGTCAGGCGGTATTTCTGGAAGGTGGTCTGAGCAAGGATGGCAAGTTGCGCGAACCCCGCCTGGGGTTTCTGGACTACATGCTGCGTAGCTATCATGTCGACGATGATCGTGATGTCGTTTTTGTTCCGGTTGGCCTCAACTATGATCGTGTTCTCGAGGATCGTAGTTTACTGCGAAGGTTGGACAAGAGCGCAAAGAAACGCAGCGCATGGTTTGTCCTCAAAACCACAACGCGCTTCGCGTTCAAGAGCATCATGTTATCGCGGCGTGACCGCTGGCGTCGATTTGGTTATGCCAGCGTTAATTTCGGTGAGCCTGTTTCAATGCGTGAATATTGCGCCCGCATCGGTATCAACTTGATCAAAATGGAGCACGACCAGCGATTTGAGGAAATCCAGAAGCTGGCAGATTTGTTGATGGATCGGATTCGCGACGTCATCCCCGTGCTGCCGGTAGCGCTTGTGGCCAGTGTCATTTTGGACTACCGGGATGAATGGAAAAGCAAACTGGAGCTGATGACGGCGGCGCTGCAGAGGATAGAAAAACTGAGGGCGCAAGGCGCACCCATCAGCGTCTCATCGACGGCCTGTGAGCGTGTTCTGGCTGGCGCACTAACGATGCTAATTGCCAGAGGACTGGTGGAAACGAATGATGGACTGTTGCGCGCCGATGAAAAATCAATTGATATTCTGTCGTATTATGCGAACTCCATAGCTCATTTGCCTGCTTAGCCTGGCAACTCCGATCCCTCTCTTGGCACGAGAAAAAAAGGGAGTGGAGGAATTACATATCAGGCAGTGCTTGCCCGGCGGCAGAAATGCAAATGTCCTAGTCAAATCCTCCCATGTCCTTGTCGGTCAGACCGGTTCCATAGAATGTCACCTGCGAGACCCCCGGTGAGTTCAATGCGGTAACACGAGAATTGTAACGGTTTAACTTACGCGCTATGCAAACAGTTACAGGATTGTGGTGGCTAACTCAACGGATTTCACACTGCCTGCTAACGTTGTGATACCACACTGAATATGGGGCTTGTCTGCCACCCACACGACGATATCAGGAAAACCACCGATAGCCGGTATTGCTGTGTATTCAACTCCGGCGCTATGCTTTATCATATTCAGACCGTTACCAAAAAAGTACAATAACAATGCCAAGGAGAGGTCATGGAAGATTCCAATCGCCAGCGTGATGCTCGTCAGTCAATTCTTCCAGGGATCGTGGTTTTCCTTGGGCTGACAACATTCAGCGCCTGCCAATCTGGATCCCCACCGCCCACCCCGCAAGAGTTATTGATTGCCAAAGGTGAGCGTATTTTCTTTAACGAAACCTTCAACGGCAATGGTCGTACTTGTGGCACTTGCCACCGGCGGGAAGATAATTTCGCCATCAGCCCCAATTTTATCGCCACACTGCCCGCCAGCGACTCCCTGTTTGTGGCCGAATTCAATCCTGACCTTGGAACCAATTTTGAAAAGCCGCAGCTCATGCGACAATTCGGGTTGATCCTGGAGAATCTCGACGGCTTCGATGATCTGGAAAACAAGTTTGTGTTACGTGGTGTCCCCCACGTTCTGGCACAGCGTACATCGATCAGCAGCCCCCAAGGCCCCAGAACCGGCTGGTCGGGTGATGGTGCCCCGGGCGATGGAACGTTACGTTCTTTTTCTGTCGGGGCCGTTATTCAGCATTTCACAAAAACCCTCAACCGTATTTCGGGAATCGATTTTCGATTGCCGACCCCGGAAGAACTCGATGCCGTGGAGGCGTTCATGCTCTCACTCGGTCGGCAACAGGAACTCGCTTTGCCGCTACCTTTAAAAGGAATACTGGCCAAGCGAGGGCAGGCGATCTTCATGGATAATGCACTCGGTAAATGCGATATCTGCCACAATAACGCTGGCGCAAATGCTGTTCTCGGGGGCAACAATGTCGGCAATGCCAACTTCAATACCGGTATTGAAGCCCTACCAGACCAGCCTGCCCGCCTGACTAGTGAGCGGGTCCCACTTGATGACGGTTTCGGCACACCGGGCGATGGTACCTTCAATACCCCACCGTTGGTAGAAGCTGCTGACACCGGTCCGTTCTTTCATAACAACGCAATCGAAACTATTGAAGGGGCCGTAGCTTTCTATAATGGTGACAGCTTCAACAATTCACCATCGGGCCAGCTATTAGCAAGGGGAGACCCGCGGGGAGTTGGTATCCGGCTGGATGCCACCCAGACCGTGACCGTCGCCGCCTTTTTGCGGGTAATCAACACACTGGAAAATATCCGCCAGAGTCTGCAACTCTTGCGTACAAGCCGCGAACTCGGTTTTTTTGATGGCAAAGTAAAACAGTTACTTCGCCAGGCCAGCGAGGAAACTGCGGACAGCATCCGGGTATTGTCCCAGGCTAGTCTGCATCCGGACGCAATGCTGCATCTCAGGAAAGCCAGGAAGCTGACACTGAGGGCATTAAAAACCCGTTTTTTTGGTCGTCACCGCCTGATCGATAATGCGATCCGGGAGCAGGAAATGGCCCGCACATTGATGATCGATTTCAGTAATAATGCCAATTAACATTTGGGGATAATGATGACCAGATTATTGCCTGTAGTATTGACCTGCATCGCTTTGATAGCG
>JAZFSZ010000122.1:0-44344 GCA_036446455.1 Acidiferrobacterales bacterium | reverse complement strand
GTCTCATTAGTTTAATGGGAAAATATAATTGGGGAATCGCCGTAGGTGGCGCAAGCGTTCGATTCCGTAGAAGAATTCCGTTTCTAAGTAAATTCACCTTAACGACACAACTTATTTGCCATGACGGTAGATGGTTTTATTTCTTACAGGAAACACATGTAAGAAATAAAATATGCTCTTCTGCCTTAATGAAAGTTGGCGTTACATCAAAAAAAGGGTTAGTGCCAGCCATCGAAGTAATCAGGAATATAGATAGAGAAGATTGGGGCGCAGATATTCCTGAATGGATTACTGCATGGATTGAAGCTGAAAGCCAAAGACCCTGGCCGACAAAGTAATTTGAGATGCTCACGGGTGTACTAAAATCGCCTGATAAACCCATCAAGCCGTGCGCCGTCGCTCATTGGGTCGCCGCAAATAGATGCGGCGCCCCTTATGCGTTACATTATGTGCTGTCTTAATATCTGCTAATGGACGAAAGCGGGTGCTCAGAGATAACGGAGTTACCCTATGGCCCCTGCAGAATATATTTCGTCCTGATTAAATTTTCCACGGATTATTATATTCAAGTGTTTCGTTTAAAAAACAGTTTCGGCGTTACCTCGATTGTTTGTCTGTTTCTGGCACTTTGGTTAGCCCCGGCGCTGGCCTCTGAGCTGTTCGATGTTCCGGTTACTCAAGACAATGACGTCCCCATTGAGAAGTTTGCTGCCGCTGGCGACAGCCTTATCATCTGGACACCATCTGACTTCGGGGTCCAGCCACCACAAACAATGCTGGCACAAAAGATCGCTAAACTCGGGATAGAGGTATGGATTGCGGATTTGCATGCTACTTACTTTATTGCTACCGGTTCCCGCAGCAGTTCCAAATTCCGTGCAATCGACATTGTTCAATTAATTGATTTTGCGCGTAACAAGGGAAAGGAAAATATTTTCCTGATGAACACCGGTAGGGCAACACGAATTGTATTGCAGGCAGCACACACCTGGCAGAAAAACAATCCCGACAGTTCAGCTATTCGCGGCCTGATCCTGTTTCACCCGAATCTGTATGCCGCAAGACCCGAGTTGCAGAAAGAAGCCTCTTACGTTGCCGTTGCAAAGTCGACCAACCTGCCACTCTATATATTCCAGCCGGTACTATCGACAACACACATACGCCTGCCAGAACTGCGGCGTACGCTGGAGCAAGGTGGTGCACAGATATTCATTCACTCCCTGCCCGGCGTCATTGACGGCTTTCATCTTCGTCCCGATGACCATCTCGGTAAAGCAGATATCGCTGCTCGTAAAATATTGCCGAACGCCATCCGCCAGGCAGTGGCGCTATTGAAGAACCAAAAACCGGTATCTCGTGCCGCCTATTCCATTAGAAAAACAATACAGGTGAAAAATGCACTACCCGGTTTACGTCGTCTGCAAAAGAATAAGACGCCACCACTATCGCTGCCGGACCTGGACGGTATTAACCGACAACTCACCGACTACCGTGGCAAGGTGGTACTGGTAAATTTCTGGGCCAGCTGGTGTCCACCCTGCATCGAGGAAATACCGTCCATGCAGAGGCTCTACAAGAAAATGGAAAACCGGCCATTCGAGATCCTCGCCGTAAATGTTGGCGAAAATAAAAGTGCGATCAGGAAATTCAGGAAACGGCTTGGATTTGAATTTCCTGTCTTACTTGATCAGAAAGGCCATGCCTACAAGAAATGGAAGGTGTATGTATACCCGAGTAATTTCCTGCTTGACGCACACGGTCTTCTGCGTTTTGGCGCACCCGGCGGCGTGGTCTGGGATAGCCCTGAGGCAATCGCCACCATTAACGATTTACTGGAAGAATCCAATAAGTAGTTACAAACAATCATGCCAATATGAAACAACAAAATACGAATCCACCGTCCCGAATCGTAAATATGGGCCTGGGTGATTTTCAGCAACAGGTGCTCGATGCCTCTGCTGATTTCACGGTATTGGCCGACTTCTGGGCGGACTGGTGCCCGCCCTGTATTGATATCGCACCAATACTGCAAAAAGTCCTAAATGAAACAGAAGAGCCTGTGCACCTGGCCAAGCTGGAAGTGGACGCCGGAAATAATATGAGACTTGCCGGTCACTACCAAGCGCGTGGTATTCCGACGATCAGATTATTCACTCGAGGTGAGGAGCGCGCACGGTTCATTGGTGCCAAGTCAATCAATTATGTGGAACAGTTTATCGCCGAATATGGTAGGTGACCACTGTCCATCAGGCCTGGCTCTGTTTTGGCGGCTGGACCCTGGTCAGTTTCTTTACTGTTTCAATTAATACTTTCCAGTCTATCGGCTTTTGCACATAGGCCTCAGCGCCCATGGCAAAGGTAATCTGTTCGTTGCCCACGCTACTGACTACTACCACAGGTATGTGAGAGAATTTGCGACCCTCCTTCAGTTTGCTCAATACCATCCAGCCGTTTTCTTTGGACATCATAATATCGAGAGATACAATATCGGGCTGCGACTTCTCTATTAGCCCAATCGCTTCGGCACAACTGGAAGCACATTCAACACGGAAACCCTCACGCTCAAAATGCCGCGTCATCAGGTCGTGTACCAGGCGATCATCATCAACCACAAGTAATGTGGCAACATGATCACGTCTTTCATGATCGTCAACCGGCGCGCCCGCTCTGGCCAGAGATGGATCGTCGCGCGGTAGTTCGACGGAGGATATGTGGCCCCTATCCTTACTCTCCAGAACCATGGGCAAACAAATAGTGAAACATGATCCTTTTCCTTCTTCACTTTTGACAGTCAATTTACCGCCCAGCATTTCACAAAAACGCTTGCTAATATACAAACCCAGCCCAGTACCGCCGTATTTTCGTGTGGTCGACGAGTCGGCCTGAACAAAGGGTTTAAACAGCTTATCGACTTGCTCTGGTGTCATGCCAATGCCGGTATCGTCAACACTGATCTCAATCCAGTCCAGCTTTTCTTTCTTGATTTTTTCCGTTGTAATTGTTATCTCACCATTCTCGGTGAATTTTGTTGCATTACCAATCAGGTTAATCAGAGTTTGCCTGATCTTGACCATATCTGACCGCATTTCACCCAAACTGTTTTCCATTTTAAGCACAAGATTATTGTTGTTCTTTGAGACCAGGTGCTCAATCGTTGCCACGACATCTTTAATTAACAGGTTAGTATTAAACGTTTCGCTGTGGATCTCGATTTTTCCTGACTCTATTTTTGATACGTCGAGCACTTCATTGATGAGCTGCAAAAGGTGATGTGCCGATGACTGTACCCGCTGCAGATCTAGCACGGACTGCTGACTACCATCAAGAATCGCATCCTCCTCCAGCATTTCGCTGTATCCGATAATGGCGTTTAGCGGGGTGCGCAATTCATGACTAACGTTGGCAATAAATCGGCTTTTTGCCTCATTGGCATTTTCCGCCTGCAATTTGGCAATGAGGGCGGAGTGAACCTGCTCCTCTGCCATTCGACGCTTGGTGATTTCCACGCCGTACCCATGGACGATTTTCTGGCTTTTCGCAGGCGCGAAGGTCCATAAAAAAGTTCGTTTACCATGGGTAACCTGTATTTCTCTCAAGGCACCCCCTTTTTCCAGGCAACGGCGAACAAGTTTTGTCGGCGATTCCGGCAACAGATCCACAATCGTGCCCCCGGGCAACTCCAGGTCCTTTATGAGCGCCCAACCTCTGGGATTCATATAGGTAATTTCCGCATTCGCATTGATAGACACGGCGATGTTGGGTGAGTTCTCTGCAAAGGCCGCTACTTTTTCAAGCTCGACTATTGATCGCTGGATCTCGTTCGCCTGTTCGTAAATACGGACAGAGGCGCGGTTGAGTGCCGAGCCCAGTCGATCCAGCTCAACCGAGCTTTTGTCGACGGCAACCTGCTCCCCTGTTGCATGGTCGAGACGATCCGAGAAATCCGTATAGCGGCCAATGGCAATAATGGGCCGACTCAAAAATGGGATAAGCAGTGCGATGGCAAAAAACAGAATCATCAGTCCATAGGCAACACTCCGTCTCCAGATTTCTTTCTCGATGCGAGTTACCGCATCGAGACTGTAAACAATATGAATCCATCCGATCAGGTTGCCCAGAATCAGCGGCTGCCAAACCTCCATGCGATCGCGAACAATGACTATTTTTTGCTCTGCGCTGGATGGCAGCTTAAGCGGTGGCCGACCGTACCGGCCAACAGGCTCGATATCGTCACTAGTGACAATGTCACCCAGGAGTTTACCGGTTTTGTCGGTCAAATGAATTTCCCGAATGCCAGGATAACGGGACGCCCGCAACAACATGTGTTCGATTGCGGTGTAGTCCCGGCTCAGAAGGAGGTCGGCGCTGGTTGCGCCAAGGTTGGTTGCCAACACTTGCGCCTGATGCCGCATCCCGTCCGATGCCTGTTGGGATACGACGTTGGCGGAATAGAAACTGACAATCAGCATGCCACCACCGAGTAGAAAAAAGAAGACCAGCAGAAGCTGAAATCTAATCCGTCGATAAAAAGACACCATCGGCTGTGGCGATGTATTTGGCAGTTTTTGATCCATGAGCAGGTATCTAAAGATCCATTTTCAGATTATTTTCCATTATTGGGACTGTATTCCCACGCCCTGGAACAAGAATATTTCCAACCCCCAGGTCAATCAGCTCTGCCCGCTGTACTGGCCTAGCGCCTACCATTTCTGTACATGGTGTATGGATATTAGAATAGCAGCGGGATAATAAATAAAGCAACCAAAAGGAACAGTTTACTAAAACGCGCCTAACTTACGGTTGTTCCCGGATAACTTGTTAACAATTTTGCCCAACGCTTTCCAGTCGATTGGCTTTTGAACATAGTCATCTGCTCCCATGGCATGAACAAAACGCTCGTTACCTACACTACTGACAATAACCACGGGAATGCTGGCCAGCTCCGGCGTTTCTTTCAGTGTGCTGAGTACCATCCAGCCGTTTTTGCCCGGCATCATGATATCCAGCGTAATCAGATCCGGCCTGCGCTGTTTGGCCAGCTCAAGACCCTGTTCACCATTCCTGGCACTGATTACACAAAATCCATCTCTCTGAAAATATCGCGCCATCAAGCGCTGCAACAGATCATCACCATCAATAACCAGGATTGATCCACTGTAGTGATGATAATCTGGATGTCTGGCAATTGGATACAAGTGCGACGAATTGCCATCATTGCCAGAAAGATGAAACGAGTAATCAGCCTTTCGCTGATTTGAAACAACCGTTCCGTACGCCTGAAGCATAGACTTTCCACTGACAGGAAAAAATGTCCACAGGATTTTTTTGTCGCGGTAACTCGCCTTCTGTTCTTTCAGAGTCTCTCCATTCACAATACACTTTTCCACCAGTGCGGCCGGAGTCTGGGGCAAAATCACCGATATGTCCTTTTCACCCAGGCCAAAAGCGTCGGCAATTAGCCTGCCGTGTCTATTTAGATACTGAACCTCGCCGTCGGCATCCATTAATAATACAATATTTGGTGATTCATCTACCAGTCTGAAAAACTGATTTTGATCGGCGCTCATTGATTGTAATTCTGCTTCTTTTTGCTGCAATCGCTGATGAGCAGTGTTCAGTGCGGCGCCCAGCTCTCGCAACTCCTTGCTACCTTGTTCCACCAACAGTGCCGACTGCGCACTATTACCCAGCCTGTCAACAAAATCTGTATAACGAACAATGGATAACCGAATCTGTTGGACGATCATTCGCAACATCACGATCACGGGCACGGCAATCACGGTTATCACGAGAATTTTGAGCAGCCATGGTTCACTACCAAAACCGGTGCCGCTGCTTTCAACTGCTAGCAGTGCAATCGCAGTGCCAGTGAGCAGGGAAACCAACAAACCAATTTTCACACCCATTGTGAAGCGGAAGTTGGCAAGCTGCTGCATTCCTTCCAATCTGCCCAAACTCATAATCTTTGCCCCGAATCAGTCGACACTCGATATTGGTGCCTTTATCATTTTATGGTTTAGCAAGAAACGTGCCGCGGTCCACGTTCACTATTTACCAATCACTCACCGGATCTGATTGTAACCGTCAGATAATGCTGATATTTGGTAATTCTTAGGGTTGCCGGTGCAAGTCAAGCGGGCACAAACCTGCGACTGCCGCTGGGCGGAGCAAAATATGCCCTTTCCTGCCACCAGTAAGGTCTCAGGAAAAGGGCCTGCCCAGCCCCGGTCGAGTCATAAATACTGGTGAGAATGGACAAGATCAGAATTCAGTGTGGTGACATCCAGCTAGTTGCCACGCTCCGGGACACATCCAATGCACGGGCAATACTGGCGGCCTTACCCGTCCGCGCGGTGGTACAAACCTGGGGAGATGAGGTCTACTTTTCCGTTCCGGTCAGTGCCACACTGGAATCCGATGCGCGTGATATTGTCGAACCGGGGGAGCTGGCATTCCGGGTAGAGGGGTGTTGCATCGCCATTGGTTTCGGGCCCACACCGAAATGCCGTGGGACGGAAATCAGGCTTGCAGCAAAAACCAACCTCTGCGCCAATACGCACAATGATGTCACTCAACTATATGTGATCGAACCAGGGGAATCGATAGTAGTCGAGAGGCTGGGTGCTGATCAGGCAGCCAGTACCGGCAGGTAATCGACCGCATTAATCACGTGCTCACTGGGGTCCAGCACTCTTACAATTTCATACAGACGTCCGTCCGCAGACCGGCCGCTAGTCAGGTCAACCATGCGCCCCGCCTTATACAGTTTGCCGTCTGCCTTGGCCGCGATCACGACCTGTGGACGCAGGTGCCGTTCCCGATTGCGGGTAATTACCACACCAGACTCGCCCGTGTTCAGCTGTACAACGCTGCCAATGGGATAAACACCCATGGAACGAATAAACTGTTCTACCAACTCGGGATGAAACGCCTTACCGCGCTGATCATACATATTCATCAAAGTTGTATGGTGTGCCACCCCCTCGCGCCAGGGGCGTTCGCTGGTAACAGCATCGAAGTGATCCGTTATTGCGCCAATATGTCCAAATTGACTGATTTCATTTCCTTTAGCGCCACTCATGTAGCCACTGCCGTCATAACGCTCATGGTGCCAGCCGGCGAAGTCCAGCGCGACGGTCGGCAACCCCGGGGCCTGGCTGCGAAGAATCTGCAATCCATGAGGAATATGCAACTTCATTAATTCTTCCTCTGCCTTGGTCAACGGATTCGGTTTCTTCAGGATCTCGTCTGAAATGCGCACTTTGCCAATATCATGAAGCAGGGCACCCACACCCAATGCCTTGATCGCACCTGGCTCCATACCCAGTTGGCGCCCCAGTGTTAATGCGAGAATACAAACGCGCAGACTGTGCTGCGCAATGTAGTCGTCCTTGTCCCGTATTTGCGAAAACAGCATCAGGGCGTCGGGATTGCGAATAACGCTTTCGGCAAGATCCCCCACTGATATCTTTACCCCTGCAGTATCAATGTTCCGTTTGTATTGCGCATCATCAAATACCTCGTGTATCAGGTCGACAGAATCCTGATACACACCGCGAATAATAGAAATCTCTTCATTGACATCGACCTGATCCGGATAAATCTGGATCTGCGCCAGGGGATTGGCCTGCGCGCGCAGTACTTCAAACTCGAGGCGCTGGCGGTCTTGTTCATTTTCAAGCGGAAGAGTGGATTCTGCTGTCGGGCGGGCGATATTTTTTTCGGTGGGCAGTTCACTCGTCAGCTCGGTATCAATGTCCACAAAATCACAATACTGCTTCAAGGTTTCCAGTTGCTCTTCGGTGCTGAGCCTGAAACCCTGAAACATAAAAGGTGTCTCTAGCCAGGGACGATCCAGTGCAGATACGTACATGCCTAGTTTGAGATCTCTGATATCCAGCCTTTTTTTCACTGCTTTACCATAAAAAACAAATGCTTAACCTAGATAGCCATGCAAAAAACGTACCATTATTGTCGATCGAGGAAAATTCGAATGCTACATGATAAATCTGCTGGAATCTCAATAAGATACAGAGCTGTACCAATGACAGCCCGCCCAAATATCTCGAAATGCGGTGAGTGCAAAAACAGCCTAAGTGACGGTCAGGGGCAGCGTGCAGCCAGATTGGCTGCCGCCGGGGAGAGGCAACCCCTATTTATTCAAGGAACAAAACGCCGGTGCCACCGTGGCCACAATATCCATTAGGGTGCTTGGCGAGATACTGCTGATGGTATTCCTCGGCATAGTAAAACTCAGGAGCGTCGAAGATCTCCGTGGTGATCTCGGGGAGACTGGATGCCTGCAAGGCCGCCGCATAATGCCGCAGGCTCTCCTCCGCCGCTTTTCTTTGTGCCGCAGTGGTGGTGTAGATGCCGGATCGGTACTGGGTGCCCGCGTCATTACCCTGACGCATCCCTTGCGTTGGATCATGGCCTTCCCAGAATACCTTGAGCATTGTCTGCAAACTGATTGATCGCGGATCAAAAACCACTTGTACCACCTCGTTGTGGCCGGTTTGACCACTGCAGATTTCCTCGTAACTCGGGTTCGGCGTGTAGCCGGCAGCATAACCCACCGCCGTTGAATACACACCGTCGAGTTGCCAGAAACTGCGCTCGGCACCCCAGAAACAACCCATACCAAAGAAAATGATCTCCGTTCCGGCAGGGAACGGCGGCTGCATATCAGTACTATTCACAAAATGTTTCACCGGAACCGGCATAGGATCGCTACGACCAGGCAATGCTTCTTCCGGTGTCGGTAGTGTGATTTTGTTATCTATCCAAAGCATGCGTCGTCTATCCCCAAAGAGCGAGCTTACCATTTGCTTTGTGTCTGCTGTATACAAAACAGTAAAAGGCACAATATATTGACGGCTACTAACTATCCGCTGTTAACCACCCCTTGCCCGGCACTGGTAAAAATCATAATCCCGGGTGCGATTAATCATCTCTGGAAGGGCGTGCCGACTTGGGAACGATTTATCGCCAATACGTCAAGCAGGGCGATATCGACTTCTTGAAGCGGTGGTTACGTGTAATGCTAATTCCGCCTCGGCACTATGTGGGGCGGTGTTGGTAGCGATAACACGATGCTGGATTTATTTTTTCACCTTCTTAGTGGCGGTGTATCCAGTGATAAACTGCTCGACAATTGTCGTCGGAACGGCACCTGCTGTTTCTGCAACCAGCTTACCCGTGGGGTCGTATATAATAAACGTCGGTGTTCCAATCCAGGGACTTCCCGTTTTCTGCTGATAGAATCGGGCGACAGCTTCCGGTTCTCCGAGCAGACTTGTATACGGAATCTTGTGTCTGCGCAAAAAATCTCGTGCCTTCTCGAGCTTGGCTTTCCCGTCAACACTAATCCCCAGCATCACGGCATCTGTTGCCTTGTGCTTGTTATGAAAAGCAACGTATTCATGGGCTTCTTCATTACAAACATTACAATCGTGTGCCCAAATCTTGACGACCACCCATTGCCCTTTGCCGACATAGGCATCCAGCGCGTCGGGCGAGCCGTTGAATACGCCAAACTCGACCGCACCGGCAAGAAAGGGAAATACGAACAACAGGGAAACTACTACCGACAGGTATTTGGGTAATGATTTTCTCACTTATTTCCTCCTTGTTCGCTCAAGCAGCAGGTTGGATATCTTTTTGGAGCCGAAAAAGGCGTGAGAGTTCAGTTGCCAAAACAATAAGCCCTACCCTGTCACCCATCCTATCTTTCCAGCGTTGACACACATTTCATGCAGTACTCTGCCGACAAATCAATCTTAAGCCGTTCGCACGAAATCAAATCGCCACAGTCCAGACAGTACCCGTATTCACCCTCGTCAACTCTCGGTAACGCCGCCGCTATTCTCCCTGGCTCGACCACGCGCCTTTCTTGTGCGGCCAGCGACATTGCCTGTGCTTGCAGGGCATTGATGCGGGAAACACACCCGACGCTGGTTTGGTCAAGCGCGACGGTGATAGTGCCGCTCGCGCCAATCTCATATTAAAGCAAGATAGCCTTCTTCCTGCCGAACAACCGCTGTCTGAACTGCATTGAATCCGGTAATTCATTTTATTGTGACACGCGCATCCACTTGCGACTACCGCAACCTGGAAATAAACCACACCAGTACCACTAACGGAAACAGAACCGCCTTGAACAGCTTCATGGTAACGATCGAATGTCTCAATGGTACTAATGGCTCCTCAATCCGGCGGGAACCACTTACTGCTTCATCCAGCGCTCGTGCGGCCAGCATTCCAGTTGAAACCGCCCCTTCCATGCAAGCTAGATCAATCCGGCTTTTGACCCAGTCGCCTGCGAAGTACAGATTCTCTATCCCGGCATTCTTTACATCAGGCCGGTTAGACCAGGCAGCAACGGTATTAATAAACAGGGGAACGTTGCTGTTGGAATGGAATTTTTGTGAAACGATATCTTCCTTCCTGATGGTTATATACCTATTGATCTCTTCGAAAATAAAATCTATTTGGGCGCTTTCGCCAAGCTGTTGCAGAGGCGCAAAATTGGAACAGATAAACGAGAGCTCGCTGTTTTCCATGTCTGGCCAATGGTTGCTGAGATCTATGAAAGATAGCCCGAATTCCCCGCCCTTGAAAAAGACGTGCTGCCGGGGAATATCCTCGAGTTTTTTATTCAAACTCAGGTGCAATGCCGCCATCGGTGCAGCTTCAAGGTGTTGCAAGTTCCCTAACTTATGGCTTTGACTGAATACATCTGATTGTACCAGTTTGCGCGTTACCTCCAGTGGAGTCGTGACAATAAAATTATCGGCATTAATTTGCTCGCCACTGTGTAAAGTAACCGCTACCATCCGGTTGCCATCCATATCCAGACTTTTTACCCTGGACTCAAAGCGCACGTCCACCCCTGCCTTCTTCACCCGTTCCAGGAGCGGTTCGACAAACGCGGTTTGCATATTCTGTTTGAGAATGGAAAGAAAGGGCGACCGGTTCCTGAGCCAGTAGCCTGTCACCAGCTTGGCGGTCATCGCTGACATCTCATAGGCGGGGATTGCACTGGCTTTTAGTGTGCTCTCACCTTCCAGTTCAGCGACGGTATCATTTGCGTACCAACGGCTACGTAACAGACCAGTTCGTGAAATTCGATCAAGGAAATGCTTGCGCGACATCCTTTCCGCAAGCGCATCGATGACAAAATATGCCTGTAAAAACATCTCCGTCCAGGGGGCGATCCCACTGAAGACGTTTTTTACTATCTTGCCGATGGAGTCAAAACTGTACATCGGGATCATGGCACCGAATTCCAGTTTGCGACGGCGAAACTGCGGTTTCTTTCTGTCTTCCTTTGATAGCAAATAGTAGAAGCGATCAAAATCGACAAGCGTTGGTTGATGCTTACCCTGTATTTCCTTGATTAGTTGGCGCGTATTGAGGTACCAGGATGGAAAAATATGGTAGCCATGCTCCCGCCAATGGTTATCTTCACTAACGGCTCCAGCTTTACCCCCAGCACGCTTTTCCGCCTCCAGTATGGTGACTTCGTAACCTTGCTGCGCCAAACTTTTTGCCGCAACCATGCCGGCGAGCCCGGCACCAACCACAACCACTGTAGTCATTACACTATTCTCCCTGGTGTTCTTGTTGTGTTATCTCATACCAGATTTTCGGGTCAGCAGTAACATGGCTACTCTCGCACCAAGTCAATATTCTTGTAAAATATTTACTACAATCTTGCCATTAAAATATTTCAACCAGAAATGTTCGTGCGCCAGAGCGGCCGATAATATTTATATACAATGGCAATGGCCCAATATGAATTGCCAGCAAAACACCTAGCTTTCCCGGCTTGCGTTTTTCTTGTTGTCAACGTGCCAGTCGTATGAACAATCCAGATGCATGTGAATCGTATTGATACCAATCAATCCATCTTCGAGCATAAAGTTTAGTGGTGTGCGACCACCGAAACGGGAATTCTTGCGTTGTATCCAAATCGAGGCCATATGGGGATTGCGCGGGTAAGACGTGTGCAGTGAATCGTCAATTCCGGCAAAGTGCTGCAACCGTTCCCAGATTTCCGGTTCATCCGGAAAGGGCGTGCCTTCACGATATTTTCGCAATGAGCGCGGGCGGGTCTCGGCTGGCAAGCACAGCAAGTTGACTTTATCCTTATCTCCAACACCCCAGCGGTCAAGGATTTCCATTATCACAATGGAAATGCGTATTTGGTCTTGTTCGTTGTATGCAGCCATTGTCAGAATTATCTATTGAGGAAAAGAAGTATTAGCCGAACGGCTGGCGGGAGTTGCAATACCGTAACACACCGCCGCATGGATATCACTGCAACTAGCCACACAATTCCTGCAGCTTCTGATGCATCCGTGATTTTATGACACACATCGTTATGGAATGTAGCGAGCCAATAGACCCATGGCATAATCATCCGATTGCAATGGGATGCGAACACGGTATCCACCACCTGGCACTTCGCGCATCGAATTGCCTTTAAGGTCCTCCATATGCTCCAGCGTGAAATCACGGTTCCCCTTCGGCAACACCAGCTCCATGGTATCTCCCACTGCAAATTTATTCTTCACTTCCACTTCAACCATTCCGCTGGTGGCATCATAATCGCGGAATTCACCGACAAAGCGGCTGATATTCATCATTGATTGTTGCTCAAGATAATTCTGATAGTCCTGGCTGGGATGACGTTTTAAAAAGCCGTCGGTATAACCGCGGTTCGCCAGGTGCTCTAATTTTCCCAACAGACTTGCATCAAATGGCCGCCCGGCAACAGCAGCTCCAATTGCGCGACGATAGACCTGTGTGGAACGCGCGACATAATAGTGTGACTTGGTTCGCCCCTCTATCTTGAAGCTATCGACGCCAATTTTCACAAGACGTTCGACATGTTCTATCGCGCGTAAATCGCGCGAATTCATTATGTAGGTTCCGTTTTCGTCTTCCTCAATCGGCAGGTACTCGCCCGGTCGCTTACTTTCTTCCAGTACATATGTTTCATTAGCGAGCGGATGCCGCTGACCATCGCCGGTTTGAGATGGGGAAACCACAGTGACGTCACCGGTAATATCGGTGCGTGTATTTTTTACGTTGTATTGCCAGCGACAGGAATTGGTGCAGGACCCCTGATTGGCGTCGCGATGATTGAAATAACCCGACAGCATGCAGCGACCTGAATAAGCAATACACAACGCACCATGAATAAACACCTCGATCTCGATATCCGGACACTGTTGCCGGATTTCCTCGATCTCTTCGAGTGACAATTCACGAGACAGGATGACACGTTTAATGCCTACGCTTTGCCAGAAACGCACACTGGCATAATTTACTGTATTGGCCTGTACCGACAGGTGGATCGAGGTTTCCGGCCAATGTTCCCGCACCATCATGATCAAACCCGGATCCGCCATGATCAGCGCGTCGGGCCCAAGCGCCATGATGGGCGTCATATCATTCATAAAGGTCGACAACTTACTATTGTGCGGCGTGAGATTAGTCGCAAGAAAGAAACGCTTGCCTGCCTCATGGGTGGCGTGAATACCCTGCTCCAATTGCTCCAGATGCGAAAAATCATTTTCGCGGACACGTAAACTATAGCGAGGCATACCGGCATACACTGCATCCGCACCGTAGGCGAGCGCATACTTCAGCTTGTACAACGTGCCGGCAGGCGCCAGAAGCTCGGGGGAATTCATAGTTGATATTCGGAAAACTGATCTCGAGCGGCGCAGTTTACGCTTTACGCAGTTCGCCGACAATCCTGAAATGACTTGCAAAACACCATCTTGGCGGAGTGGTTATCGAGTACCGGAATTATTCTAACCGATTACTGTATTGCAAGGCCGGTTGTTGCCAGCATACTTTTTCTCACACCTGTTGCCATGCTCATAGCACACAAGTTTCTCAAACAAAAAATCAGTAAAATCCTAACTGGTTATTGGAGGGAAACTACAAGCGTATTGATGCCTCCCTCCGGGCTGGATGGCGATCAGGGTAAACACCATGGCAGTACCGGTATCACCATCCGGTACCGGAAACACATTGATGCGATTGGTATATTCACGACGAACAACAACACGGGCGATGCCCGCTTGCAGTGCCCGTTGCACCCGATTTCCGTTTAGATAGCGTATTGCCACTCGCCCCCCCTTTTCTTGCCCGAAACGTTAGAGCATACCGGAAAGACTCCGGGCCCGCGTTTTTCGATTTCCCTGTTTTTCTATTTTCAGTGGCGGGAAAATACTGCCGTTTTCCCACTGGCATCAAAAGTTAACACATCGTAGGCCTCTTTACGGCGACCCTCCATACCCGGCGTCCCAATCGGCATACCCGGCACCGCCAGTCCATTTACGTTTGGTTTTTCCTCCAATAGCCGCTTGATGTCCACTGCGGGGACATGCCCCTCAATGGTATAACCATCAACCAGGGCAGTATGGCAGGAAGCCAGTGCCTTCGTGACACCATGTTTTATTTTGTAGGGCACGACATTTTTTACATCGTATGCCTTTACCTTAAAACCGTTGGCGCGCAAATGCTTCACCCATTTTTTGCAACAGTCACATGTTGGACTCTTGTAGACAGTCAACTCTGTCGCGTTGGCTGGTACTGCAATCAGTGTGGTAAACGCCGCAACAATGAAAAAAACCAATATTTTTGATAATTGAACCTTTGGTTTCATTTTCTCATTCTGCTGCAGACAGCAACTGATCCAATCCATCCGAAATTTTATAATTTCTGCCATTGTGTTAATTGCCTTTAAATGGCGATCTCACGTTGCCGGGAGTAACGGCACTGGCTGGTTGCAAATGATTCTCGGGTAGAATGAACACCCTGGCATGGCGTCAGTCATCTGCATGCGTGAGATCACGTTATCCAGCCCCTAGTCCAGCCAGGCCTCAAGGTAATAAAGGCGCAAGCCTTCCGACGAACGCGATGGCCCAACGAGTCTGGCCGCATAGCGATTGGTGTCCGGATTGGCACCTGCTCTTGCATGTGCCTCAGAAATGACTATCTCTACCGAGGCCTCGGGGAAACGATCACGATTCCGCCGCGGCGCATATACGATGGCGAAGTGCTCTTTGACAATATTACTGCCGGGGTCGATGGGGATTCTGCGGGTCATGGGTGATCACTAATTAGCTGCGGTCATCTTATCAGCTACCAGTCCGGACCAGAACAGCGGATGGATCGATGAAGAATTACGCCAGAAACGACCAGTTTCTGTTCGCCAACAGATTTTTTTGGGCCAAAAAGCGCATTTCCCCCGTATCTTACCTTCTAATTCAAATAGTTATGAAATACGGGAATATTGACAGGAATTTTGTGAACTACTCAACATTTATATTTTGCACCCAACGCTAAGCTTGGCTCAGATATTGGGGAACAAGTTTATACGCACTCTTTTACTAAGGAGACAACAATGAAATTTCGGGCACTTATTCTAGCAATCACTCTTGGTTTTGCTTCCACCGCGGCCATGGCCGATCCGATGGATCGTGGCATCCTGGCCTTTCTGCAAGGTGACAATAGCACTGCACTGCAAGTATTTCGTCCGCTTGCCGACCGTGGCAACAAGGACGCTCAGTATCACCTGGGCTACATGTACCAGACCGGCACCGGCGTTGTCCAGAGTTCTGCCGAGGCTTTCAAATGGTACCAACTGGCTGCAAAGCAGGGCCATAACAGTGCTTCCGTTCAGGCTCGTATTGTAGCTCGTGTCTTAAAGTACTGATTCGACGCATTCTCCTCCTGAAGGCCGGGCCCATAAGATTGGGTTCGGCCCTTTTTTTGCCTGTTGCCGGGCCCAGACAGGTGACGCCAGACCCTGGTTTTGATTAAACTTCAGTCACTGCCAGAATACGGCCACCCGGTAATCAAAAATCAAGTAAAACCAGGCACGGGGAAATATGCTGGTCGATCTAAGCAATGTTCCACTTTTTGAGTCGCTTTCAGAAGACGAGCGGCAGGCTATCGCCGCGATGGCCACTACCCGGTCATTACCAGCGAATTCTGTCGTTGTTAATGAGGGTGATCAGACCGACTCCATGTACATCATCCTGTCCGGTAAGGTCAAAATCTATCTCAGCGGCGAAGACGGCAAGGAAATTACCTTGGGTATCGAGGGACCAGGCGACTATTTCGGTGAGATGGTGCTGGATGGTGGACGGCGCTCGGCATCGGTGATAACAGTCGAGCCATCTAAATTCTCCATTATCCAGAAGCACGATCTGGAAAAATACCTGCACCAGAATCCAAACGTAGCACTGGCGATTATTCGCCAGCTGATCGGCAGAATCCGCGCGCTGAGCGACAATGTACGCAGCCTGGCACTGCTGGATGTCTACGGGCGACTGCGCAAATTATTACTCGACCTGGCCGTGGAAGAACATGGCGAGAAGATCATCAAGGAAAGAATTACACAGCAGGAACTGGCTAACCGCGTAGGCGCATCACGTGAAATGGTGAGCAAGATACTGAAAGACCTTACTATCGGTGGCTACATCCAGATCGATAAGAAAATAATCACTATCAAGAAAGACCCGCCCAAAGGCTGGTAGCACCGGTTAACGGGTATCTTGTTGAAGAATAATATCGGCACTCGCCTGCACTACCTGTAGCGCTCGCGAAAGAAAGAATACCCGCCGTTACCCGTCGCAGTTTCAGGTCTGGTGGTATGTCGATGGCGGCAGCTGCAGAAAAAATCCTTTTTCCTCAAGATTACGGCAAACTTCACCGGGATCCACCAGCGCCAGGGTGCGCCCTGCGGTTAGTTCCAGATGCATGACGTGTTCGAGACGCCCAAGCAACTTGAGCAGCGATTCCGGCACGTGAGAGAAATCATTCTCTACCGCGATATAGAGATACGCACCTGCCTTCTTGCTGGATCGATAAATTTCACACTGCATAGCGGGCGATATTTTGTCAATAGTAAGTTAAATGTGCAACTTGTTGCGCCTTTGGCGGTTCCTTAAGAGCTATTAATCGGGGCTGGCACCCCGAGGGCATGATGTACAGGAAATACAAATTGGCGGGCGCAAGGATGCGCAGGAGCGACCTTTGTCACTTAGTTCGGGCGTCCGGATAGCCCAGTGCTAATATACGCGCCAGGTCATAAATAAACGAAACCATGGCTTCATAATCAACTGTTAGGGGCTAACAAGAATAAATAGGGTCAAAGAACAATTGTTTCCAATATTAGAGAATATTGTTTTCTAACCCGATTTTTTACAATTTTCTTACTTATGGAAACTATCGCATCCCCCTACCTGATCGCGTTTCTCTTTTTCCTTATCGCGCTGGCTTATTCCGCTGTTGGTCTTGGCGGCGGTTCTTCCTATACCGCGCTGATGTTCATTCTGGGATTCAGCACACTGGTGATTCCTACCGTTTCCCTCACCCTTAATCTGTTCGTAACGTCAGTCGGAAGTTTCAATTTTATTCGCAACAAACACGCGAAACTAAAACTGATTTTGCCATTTCTCGTGGCATCCATCCCCATGGCATATCTGGGTGGTTCACTACAGCTGCCGAAGGAAGTGTTTTACTGGATTTTGCTTGCATCACTGTTGTTTGTTGTTGCGCGTATCTACCTGTGGGAGAACATGTCGCTACAATTAAACCTGAGCGAGCGAGAAAGGCTGGTCGTTTCTATCGCAAGTGGCGGTGTACTCGGGCTAATCGCGGGCATAGCCGGTATTGGTGGTGGTATTTATCTGGTACCACTCATCATTATTCTGGGACTGGGCACCGCCAAACAAGCGGCTGCCTGCGGGGTAATATTCATCTGGCTGAACTCTGCCTCCGGTCTTGTTGCTCGCGCCCAGCATAATCCGATTAATTTGTCCGACTACATTCCGATTGTGATAGCCGTACTTACAGGGGGTCTGATTGGTTCTTATTTTGGTGCGCGGAAACTTTCGCCAAAAATAATGGAAAAAATCCTTGGCGCGATTATCATTGTGGCAATCGGTTTGCTTGTCAGGAAACTGCTAATTTCTGGCTAGTTACGTTTCCAGTATTCCAGCAGTTTCGCCTAAAGATTGACAGTGTGGTAGAAAAAAACAAATCGTCCATCTTCAATGTCAATTTTCAAAGTCGCACCATGGTTTATACCATAGTCGACATAACCGGGTGTGGCACTGTCCAGATGGCATTCGCTGGCATGCTGCGGGGATTCAAAGTCCCGGTCCCGGTCATACCACGACAACAACAGATACTCACCTAACTGGGATTTAGCTTCTTCATCAGCTAACCCCATGGCCTCTTGATAGTCCTTGAGTGGCAGATCTTGTGACAGTGAAACGTTGTGCATGGCGTAGTCTATTGGCCATAAAGCAGGATTGCGTTACGCTGCTTATTTGCCATCGCCACTGCGTAACCAGGCGGAGTAGACCTTGGGTAGCGGGGTCTTTTTGGCGTCACCTGATTGACCGATTTCCGATTTGAATTGCTGTATGCGTTGCAATCGCTTGTCGGTAAGCGGATGGCTATTAAAAAACTCGGGTGAAGCGAATCTTTGATTCTCAAGTTTGCGGAAAACCTCAAACAAATCTGTGGCCCCTGCAATATGGCCATACATGTTCCTAAGTGTCAGTAGCGCCGTCTCATCGGCCTCGCGCTCGTGATCGCGGCTGAACTTTAATACCGTTACTTGCCCGGCGCTGCCGAGTACCGCTTCGGTCACGGAATTACCCAGGGAGCTACTGACCACAGACAGGGCCAGCCCGATCGCGATGCCACGCCCCATACTGCGAATCGGGTGCCGATGTTTGATATGGGCCACCTCATGCGCCAATACCATCGCTAACGCATTTTCATTCTCCAGCTGCTCCAGCAGGCCCCGGAACATCAGGATATTGCCACCCAACGTGGCAAAGGCGTTCACGGTATCGGAATCGATATAATGCACCTTGATGCTGATCTCATCCGGCAGCTGCTGCGCGACCACAATTCGCTGAGCCAGTTTATTAAGATACCGCTTCATGGGCACGTCCGATTTGTCGTCGTCAAAACGACCCTCGGTCACGCTAAGCTCAACAGAAAAAGGAATATGATGTGCCAGCTTGTCGGCCATCACACCAAGGACCAGCAGAACCGCAAACACGATCGCCAGAATCCCGCCCGTCAGAATCACAAATTCCTTTAGCGGGTGTTCCTGGCTGGTATTGATCCCCTCGGGAATCTGTGGATTGGAGTATTCCATCGGAAGGGATTGCGTCAGGGAATAAGAGCGGTTCCGTAGGCCAGCACTTCAACCGAGCCGACACGATTTTTACGACCCTTGTAAATGCTGGATGTTTCCAGCTTGATGTTGAATATCATTTCTGCGCCCAGTTGATCCGCTTTCTCCTTCATTCGCAATATAGCCTCGCGCCGGGCACGATCAAGCAGGGATTCATAAGATTTCACTCGGCCACCGATCAGGTTGCGCAGGCTGGCGAGAAAGCGCTTGAAATAGTCGACCGAAATAACGACGCTACCAGTTACCAGTTCCACCTTGTAAGGTGTCGCTGCCAGTGGCGGGAACCGCTGCGCTACTGCCGGTATACGGCTCAGTTCTTTTTCGCGTCTGATAATGGATTTGTAGTGCCGATTTTCTGCATAACGACCAAAGCCGTACCCCAGAGCCAACAGAGTGATAAATATGATCAAATCGATCATTGGCGACTACTCCAGTACCACTGCGGTGCCATAAGCAAAAATTTCGGCGGCACCGGCGGCTATGCTGGATGTCGAGAAGCGTACATTCAGCACGGCATTCGCGCCCAAGGCATTGGCTTGTTCAACCATTCGGTTAACCGCTTCTTCACGCGACTCTTGCAGCAATTCGGTGTAGCCCTTTAACTCACCACCGAAGATATTCTTGAAGCTCGCCATGATGTCGCGGCCAACGTGCTTGGCGCGAACCGAGCTTCCCTGCACCAGGCCATAATGCTTGGTAATTTTTTTGCCCGGTACAAGTTCTATATTGGTAATCAGCATTGAGACTCCCATTCCATTAATTTTTTCGGTCAATTTATAAATTTATATAATCGATACGCAACTAGGCTAATTCTTATTATCGCCTGGCGCAATAGTGGCGCTACTGCCTATTATGCGTACGTCCCGCTGCGGGAATGGAATGGTTACTCCATTTTCCTTAAAGCTGCGCCAAATGGCCAGATTAACATCCGATTTCACGCTGCCGACACCCTGCTCCGGATCATCAAGCCAGATACGCAATTCAAGATTGATTCCATTGTCGCCGAACTCCAGCAGGCGCGCCTGTGGCGCCGGGTCCTTAAGAATGCGGTCGTTCACGTTAGCGGCATCAACAATCAGTTGCATGGCTTTTTCCGGATCATCGTCATAACTGATTTGTACCGGTATCTTGATGCGGATATGACGGTCCGTGTAGCTCCAGTTTGTGACTTCCGAGGTAATCAGATTTTCATTGGGAATCAGCGTTTCCACGCCGTCACGATCTCTCACCACAATGTAACGCGCATGCAGCGCCACCACCCATCCAAACCGTGACCCTACCGAGATCACATCACCGGGTTTGATCGAGCGATCAAACAGCAGAATAAACCCGCTGATAAAATTACTGGCGATACGTTGCAGACCAAAACCCAGGCCAACACCAAACGCACCACCGAATACCGCAAGTGTGGTGAGATCGATGCCAACGGTATCGAGCGCGATCAATAACGCAACCGTGTACAGGACCACCTTGCTGAATTTGACCAGGCCCACCTGCATGGCGGCACTCAGCACCGAGGAACGCGTGACCCTTTTTTCGATCAGGCGAGATATCCATCGCGCCAAAACAACAAATGCGCCAGCTGCAAGTACAAACTTGGTAACGGACAGCAAAGAGAAACGCACAGTCCCAAGGCTGATGCCGGGCTTGTCCAGTGCCGCGAGCACATCGGGCAGCCAGCCCAGCAGATAAAGCGCGACCACACCCCAAACCAAAGCGGCAATCACCCCCTCCATGGCGCGCAAGGCTGGGCTAGGGCTATAGACTCGACGCAAGGTATAAACTGCGACACGAATAACCGCGAGTGAAAAAACCAGTGGCACCAGCAAATCAATGAAGGGTGTTTTAATCCCGATTTTCGACAATACCCCGCTGGCGGTCACAGCAACCATTGCCGCCACAAGCGGAAAAACAACGAGCCCGGTACCGCGCAGGGCAATACGCCCGAAGCCGCGCGCCTCATCGTGGCCGATACGAGTGACAATAAATTGTTGCCAGCGCCGGTGAGCCACCAAGGCAAGGAAAATCGCCATGGCAATGACCAGCAACTGCCAAATACCGGCTGGGGTTGCCAGTGCCTTGAAGCCGTTGATTATCGTGGTGATGATTGATTCCATGATCTTGTTCTTTTTTTGTAGTGCACCCTATCGACTCCGGAAACCATCCGGTTCGCGGAACGCTATTTACACGATACCATTTGCCGCGCCGCCGGGGTAATTATGCAAAATAAAAAGGCCCGGTAGAGCCGGGCCTTTTCACAAACAACCGCGTCAAACCGGACTTACATACCTAGCTTTTTCTTGATGGCGTCGATCACGGCATCACTGGAAGTAGCGCTGACAGTAATCAGCAGACCCTCTTTCTTATAGAAACCGACCAGCGGTGCCGTTTTCTCGTTGTAGGTATCCAGACGGTTGCTGATGGCTTCTTCGGTTTCATCGTCGCGCTGAATCACCGGGCTGCCACACTTGTCACACACACCTTCGACTTTCGGCGGGTTACTCTTGACGTTATAGATGGTCTGGCAATCGGTGTTGGAACAGGTGCGGCGGGTAGTAAGGCGATCGAGAATCACGTCGCGCGGAACATCGATCTCCACCGCCATGTCCAGCTCGATGCCAATCCTGGTCAGCAGATCTTTCAGGGCCTCGGCCTGGGGGATGGTACGCGGGAAACCGTCGAGCAGGAAACCGTTGTCGCAATCAGGCTCCTGCAGGCGGGTTTCCATGATACCCATGATCAGCTCGTCCGGTACCAGGTCACCGGCCTTCATAAAGGCTTCCGCTTGCTTGCCAAGTTCGGTGCCAGCTTGCACAGCACCACGCAAAATATCACCAGTGGAAATCTGGATTGAACCGTCCAGCTCGGTCAACATCTTGGCGACGGTGCCCTTGCCCGCACCCGGGGCACCCAACAGAATTAATTTCATGGTTTTCCTCTATTTCTTTAGCTAATTTAGATAATTTGAGAATTCTTGCTGTCCGACCGCCCGGTTTGGGCCCCCGACCACAAAGGCGCGCATTGTGCCCAAAGGGTACCGCCTAAATCAAGCCTTATATATTTTGGTATACAGGAGTTCGATTGGTCTTGTGGTGAAATCAAACGGTGACGGGCTTGTAAGCTGTCTTGTCCGGCGACCCGTCCGCAAACAACCAGATCGGTTTTTCCTCGCTACCGGCTCGCGGCATGGCAATGAGCGAACTCGACATTGTCCCGAAACCGCGGTCAGTAACAACCGTCATCGCACCGACAGGACCGGCGCTGTCGTCGTACCCCCGGCTCGCCATAATTTCTTTCCATGACGACCAATCCTGTTTTTCGGGAGTCGGTACGGCGCTTGCTTCAAAGCGCGACAGATAACGTTTGATCCGCGGCGCTTTCATATCGTTACGATCGCGCGCGGTAAACATCGAAAGACCTGTCGGTATCTTCTCTACCACCATGGCATCGGGTCCGCCGCGATGGCAAATCCAGAAGGCGTCAATTGCGTCAGCGACAACAAGGTTGAACGCGCGATAGGCGGCGGGATCGAGATACGACAGGGCGTCGGCCGCCACACGGGCGTCGGCATGATCCAGTGCCTCTAGCACCAGTTCACCGCGCGATCTGGCGTTGACGGAAGGCCCCAGGGCACCTTCACGGTTCATGATGCCTGCCACCATGCCTTCGTCGTTGATGCCCAGCCAACTACCCTCGGCCAGCTCATCCCTGCCCGCGACCACATTGGGTCGATCCGGCCAGTGCCGCTCCGGTGATGACCATGGACGATTGCTCATCTCGTCACGATTGGCCGCAAGCAAAAGCGGCCACTCATGATCAGGTCTTCGCAACAGGACAAGTGTGCACATGGTGTCAGCAGCCGATGGCCTCCAATTTTTCCCACCGACCATAACAAGTTTCCAGTTCCTCGCCGATCTGTTGGAGACGGTTCGCCGTTTGCTCGATATGCTGCTGGTCGATCCTGCTGGAAACAAACCGGGCCAGGGGGCGATTATTGCTATTATCAGAGAATATTACTTTCTGACCCGATTTTCTGCCCCTACACACCGCCGCCCAAATATACTTATATATTCAGCACATTATAGGTAAAAAAAGAGTGATCGATGATTTCCGCCGGGCCGAATGACTTATTTCGGTATCTACCTTAAAGTAGTTATATGGATGTGCAATGTTACGCCCATCGTCTTCTGAACCCGTTTCGGGGTTCGGTGAATTATATCCGCTTTAAATCCGCCGAAGCGGTTACTCTGGATGGCGTCACCTGGGACATCTATGTTGCCAACGAGGCGCTGCGCAAAGGGCTGGACACCAACAAGCGCGTAATGACCAGCGATGTGCGCTATGGCAAATGGTCTGCGGAACACGGCCTCAAGCGCGGGCCCATCTGCCCCTCCGATGACTTTCAGTATCTGGAAAATATGGGTGCGGTGGTTTACGAGTCGCTGCTAGACCTGCGCGAGAAAATTCCATTTCCATTTACTGATCGCCTGGAGCTGTGGTTACTCGACCCGGATGACCGCCCGCTGGCGCTGATACACAGCGTGTCCGATGAGCAGGATATCGAGCCGGACATTGCCATTGACTGGCGCGCCGGCAACGCCTGTCGCAAAAGCTTTAACTCGGATGCCATGAAGGAAATCGATCAGGGCAATAACGATCTCTGCAGCGGTGAATACCTGACCAACTACATCAACCAGTGTGCGGGTAGATCCCCCTATGCCCAATGGATTCGCCGACGCAACGACGGTTCTGGCGAAGCACTTGAACTAGACAATCGTTCCGGGCTTTCTGGAAGATGCCTTACCGCCAATGAACTACCGGCGCTCATGCTCGATTGTGAAAACCACGACGCCGCTCACCAGAAACTGATCCATGATTTCTTTACCTGGCAGGCGCCGTGGTTACTGTCACTGCAATCACTGGATGACGAAGAAAGGGCCCACTTCGAAGTTTGCGCCAGATCTCGAGCCGGGGTTGTCGAACAACAACATCGCCTGTATCCACGTATTATAGATAAGACAGCAATACAGACCGCCAGAGTGGAGGCCATGTTGAGAAAAGACCAACCCACCAGCGACACCAGAGACGAAGTCCTCTCGGCGTTTTATACCGAGATGGGTGCGACGGGTGGGTAGTATATTGTTTCGCCTCCGGCGATCTTTAAAAGCTATTAATCGGGGCTGGTCCCGATAGCCCAGATACTTTTCTCTTGCTTGTCCAAGAGAAAAGTATCCAAAAGAGAATGACACCCGGGGACTTGTCCCTTCGGGATTCCCTCACCCTTCCTCAAAAACCGGCGACGCGAGCCCAACTCGCCGGCAAGAACGGCACTTATCGTTTGTTCTTGCTCGGGCTCAACAGGGGGCTCGCTAATTTCCGGTTTTCTTCGTCGGGCTCGGCTGCGTCAACGGGATTCAATTTCTGGCACTAAGTTTATTCGCTATAGTTTGAGGGGCTACAGAATGACCATTTTCGACCCAAGGCAAAACCATGGCTCCGTATCACACATTAGATAATGCTTATATTGAAGGTCATGTCTCTTTTGAATCAGAGACTTGATGTTTTATTATACGAGAGAAGGCACAAATAAACGAAGCCATGGCTTCATAATCAACTGTTAGAACTCGGAGGAAAATTATGATGGAGCCAGGAGTCGCGTTTGCCTTGTTCGACAAGCTGCTCGCAGGATTGGGGCTAATCCGAGAATGATACTGGGGTCAGTTCTTTACTTTATAGGAGCTGGAGGAGGCGTGTCACAGAGCAACTCGAAACGTCGGTTCCTATAAAGTAAAGAACTGACCCCTATTGCGAAGTAAAGAACTGACCCCTATTGCGGACCCCTATTGCGAAAGAGGCATTAGATACTACAAATGAGGCAAATGAGAGGCCGCTAATAACAAGTCATTTGGCAGCTGCTGCTGAAATGTATGCTCTCCTTAATAAACATAAAAGCCAAGTAGGGTGGGCACCGCCCACCAACACGCCAGAATGAGCAACAGAGAAAACGTCTAGCAACAAATTTCGAGAGATATCGCAGAGCATACGCCCCGGGAGGCACCTATTTTTTCACGGCGGTAACCTATCGACGCCGCGAGATATTAATCGAACCGGAAAGCCCAGCGAAGAGAAAACACCATTTGGCAAAAACGGTGCTGGGAGCACCAGATAAAAAACAAAGACGATTATCGACGACACATGGATTATTTACATTACAACCCGGTAAAACATCGATTGGTGAGGCGCGTTATTGATTGGCCCTATTCAACGTTTCATCGTTATGTGAAAGAAGGTGTTTACACCAAAGATTGGTGTGGCGCCCTAAAGCAGATAGAAGGAGAGTTCGGTGAGAGTTGATGGTGGGCGATGCCCACCCTACTTGGATTTCTTGTCAATATTGGTGTGCTCGCTGGTAAACCAGCAAGAGAAATCCCGGCGCGTCGATAACAATCGACACGCCGGAACAGATATGAACTAGCCAAGCATGGGACCTGACGGGAAGGTCTGGCGAGACTGGTTATTGCCAGAACGTTTTCTGTTATTGCTGCCCGCCTTCGTCGCGCTGCTGCCGCGCTTTCCATTCTTCGGTGCGGCACGACGTTGTTCATTGCCCCGGTGATTGCCGCGGTTGTCTTGTGGTGCGCTACGACGCTGACCGCCATTGCGGGGCTTGCCGTAGGACTTGCCCTTCGGTTTGCGACTGAAACCCGTGCCACCACCACGGCCTGGGCGCGGTTCCGATGTCGATGGCTCCAGGCCTTCGACCACTTCGCGTTTAATTTTTCGTCCTGTCAGGCGTTCGATACTGAAAAGTTTGTCCCAGTCGCCCGGACCAATCAGGGAAATTGCGTTGCCTTTATCACCGGCACGGCCGGTACGGCCAATGCGATGGATGTAATCTTCCGCCACCATTGGCATATCAAAGTTAATGACATGAGTGATGCCTCGGATGTCGAGGCCACGTGCGGCAACATCGGTCGCCACCAGCACACGGAACTTGCCGCGACGCATATCATCGACCGTACGCTTACGCTTGTTCTGGTTCATGTCGCCATGCAGTGCCGCACTCTTGTGGCCCTGGGCCGCTAAACTCCTGGACAAACGATCAGCCGCGCGCTTGGTCGCAGTAAAGATTACCGCCTGATTCAGGTCGACATTGCTCAAGTGATGGTCCAGCAACTGATGTTTATGCGACACACTATCGGCGTGATGCACATGCTGCTGGATCGCCTTGTTTCTCTCGTTGTTTGTGGCCAGTGTTATGCGCTCCGGATTCTTCAGCAATTGCTGGGCAATCTTCAATACGCGACCTTCCAGCGTGGCAGAGAATAACAAGGTTTGCCGATTATCAGGCGTTGCAGCGGCAATTTTGTTTACCGCATCAACAAAACCCATGTCCAGCATGCGATCGGCTTCGTCCAGTACCAGCACTTCCAGGCGTGAGAAATCTATGCGGCCCTGTTCCATGTGATCCATTAATCGACCTGGTGTCGCCACCAGCAGATCCAACGGATTGCGCAACATCTTCATCTGTGGCGGGTAAGGCATACCGCCTACGATGGTTCCGTTGGTAAATTTCATGAACTTGCTGAACTGACGAATGTTGTCATTCACCTGCATCGCCAACTCACGCGTCGGCGTTAGCACCAGTACACGCGGGCCTTTGCCTTGCTTTGCGGCAGGTGATAGTAATTTTTGCAGTGCTGGCAACACGAAAGCCGCGGTTTTGCCGGTACCGGTCTGGGCCGATGCCATCAGGTCGCGACCCGCCAACACGACAGGAATTGCCTGGCGTTGAATTTCGGTAGGCTCGGAAAAACCGCTAACTTCGACTGCTTTCAGCAGCCTGGTATCAAGATTTAGTTCTTTAAAAAGCACAATAACACCCCTGCCTACCTGATTCGGGTAGACAATAATTTAATAAAAAACGAACTTTGGCGGGATGCCTTGTGACATCACCGAATCCGGTTCACTAATATGCGGAATTGGCCGTAGCCTTGGCACCCGCATGACGCTGCTAACCAGATTACAAGTGATGAGAAAAACTCGAGGAAGGTCAGAACGCTCGGCCTCTGTTCAGAGGTGGCGCGACTATACCGGCCCTTTCTGCCAAAAACCAGCACTATTTCAATTATTTTCTTGTTCTCGAGGGGCCAGCGGCGACCCACACTGGCGACAAAAATACCGCATCTTTCCCCGCTGAATCTGATTGTGCCGGCGGGCGGTGAGGTCATGACGAGTACAGTCACAGCGATAAGGAAATCGCTGAAACACTCGCTGGGGAATGCCCGCCAGGTCATAGTCGCAGGTGCGGCTGCAATCAGCGCCGAACTCCGCCATCAGGGCCTTCCACTCCTTGCCATGAGGGCGGACTTTGCGCAGGCCATAGACCCGATCAGTAATATAGTGCGCAACCTCGTGCGGAACGGTGACAGCCAGATTGTGGTCAAAATATTTAGCAAAGAGATGCGGGTTGTAGCGAATCACAGACTCACCCTTTTGCACGCGATACATACCCGCAGCCTTGCCTTTCAAATCAAAGCACACTGTGATTTGGCTAAAGTCGGCTTTAAAAAAGGATTGCGCCTGCTCGACATAATCAGCCGTGGCCTTTACCACCACCTTTTGCTGACCAATTCCGATCGGCTCAATCAATACCATTAGACCTCCAGCACGCCCCAACGCTGATAACACGATTCCAGCTCCTTGCTGATCGCATCCAACTTCTCCAGGGTCTCGGTAATTTGTGCCTCTTCCTGCTGATAGAAACCTGCAACACCGACAGTGGCCTGCAGGCTCGATTGCTTCAGCTCCAGCGCCTCAATTTTGTCGGGCAGCGCATCAAGTTCCCGCTGGTCGTTGAAGGTCAGTTTTCCGGCTTTGCTTTTTTTTGATAACCCGGATTTTATGCGCCCGGATTTAGACCCGGCGGACTCTGGCTTATCGGGCTTGCGCGTTTTTTCTTGCTCTTTTTTATAACGCAACCAATCACTGTAGCCACCAATATATTCACCGATCTTGCCCCCGCCCTCGAACACCAGGGTGCTGGTGACAACATTATCCAGAAAGGCGCGGTCATGACTGACAAGCAGCAACGTACCTTTGAAATCCATAATCAGTTCTTCCAGCAATTCCAGTGTTTCGACATCGAGATCATTAGTTGGCTCATCCATCACCAGTAAATTGGCGGGTTGCGCAAACAAACGTGCCAGCATCAAGCGGTTGCGCTCACCGCCAGAAAGCGTACTGACGGGAGATTGCAGGCGTTGGGGTGGGAATAAAAAATCACGCAAGTAACTAGCCACATGCCGGTTTTTTCCGCCAATAGTAACGAACTGACTGCCGCCGGCGACATTGTCCATAACTGAAACATCGAGATTAAGCTGCTGCCGCTGCTGATCGAAGTAAGCAACTTGCAGTTTGGTACCGCGTTGTATCCGGCCGGCCTGCTGCGTCAGCTCGCCAAGCAATACTCTGATCAAAGTGGACTTGCCGACACCGTTGGGGCCAATAATACCCACCCGGTCACCACGCATAATAGTCGTGGAAAAACCGCTGATCACCGGCTTGCCATCAAACGCGAAATCGACATCTTCTGCCTCGAACACCCGTTTGCCCGCGTTTTCTGCTTCATCCAACTTCATGCGCACATTGCTGGTACGATGACGGCGTAGGCGATACTGCTCTCGCATGGCTTCAAGCGCACGAACACGGCCTTCGTTGCGGGTGCGACGCGCTTTAATGCCTTGGCGAATCCAGGCCTCTTCCTGTGACAGCCTCTTGTCGAACTTGGCATTATGATCTGCCTCAACCGCCAGCTGCGCCGCTTTACGGCGAACATAATCGTCATAGGTTCCGGGCCAGCTAGTCAGTTGCCCACGATCAAGCTCGATAACCTTCTGCGCCAGTCGTCGAACAAAGGCACGATCATGGCTGACAAAAAGCAGTGCGCCCTGAAAATTGGCCATAAACTCTTCAAGCCAGGTAATGGCCTCAATATCGAGATGGTTAGTGGGTTCATCCAACAGCAGAATATCGGGCTCACTCACCAACGCGCGGGCCAGCATCGTACGCCGACGCCAGCCCCCGGAAAGGCTGCTGAATTTCTCCGACCCGTCCAGCCCGAGCCGCGAAAGTACCGTGCTGACGCGCTGGTCGATTTGCCAGCCATCGGCAACTTCAATTTCGTGTTGCAGCTCCGCAAGCCGATTCACATTGTCTTGCGATTGCTGCTCTGCAAGTTCATGGGCCAGATGGTGATAATCGGCTAACAGTCTTCCCAACCGTAGTAATCCGGAAGCAACAACTTCAAACACGTCGTCTTCACTTTCTGTCTCGACCTCCTGCGCTAGATGGGAGATGCGCACGGGCTCTCGCCGCCAGATGTTGCCATCATCGGGCTCCACTTCACCGCTAATCACTTTAAACAGTGAAGATTTGCCTTCGCCATTGCGTCCCACCAGGCACACGCGCTCACCACGACGCAACTCCAGATTTATTTCGTCGAGTAGCGCGTGATGGCCATAGGCCAGGGAAACTTTTTCCAATCGTAATTGTGGCATAACAAATAGCCAGGGCATTATAACCCTGTCCTGATAGTTCAATTTCAAAATGGCCGCAAATATACTATCCCAATTCAAAACTGAATAAAAAAGGGCAGCGAAAGCTGCCCTTTGGATTCACCGTGATGGGATGCTTATCAGCTACAACCCTTGGGGCGCGGCAATCCTGCAATTTTGTTGGCGCACTTTATCAGCCCGGTAGGAAACAGTGAGTAAATATACTTCTGACTGCTGCGATCAGTACCGAACTTCTGTTTCATGAGCTTGGAAAATATTCTCGGCTCCGCCACCACTCCATTTTCTTCAAAAAACTGGCGTGCTTCGCGAATGATGTCCCAATGTTCTTCGGTCAATGTGTCGATTTTCTCGTTTTTCGAAATCTCAACGGCAAGCTCATCACTCCACTCGTCGAGGTTTTCCAGCCAACCAGCCTCGCTCAGGGCGATTTCGGCTCCATTCACTACTGCCTGCATTGTTGAGAACTCCAGTATCTAAAATAATTGTTGACTAATTCTATCAGGTATTTTTTGCCAGTACCATATTAGAACTAGCTAATATTGACATTTGGCAGGACTTTTTGCTGTATTTTTCACCAGGATTCCGGCATCTGGAGTTTCGAAGCCACTTTATTCGCCCCTGAACCGCGCGTAGAATCCGCCTTCTGCTCCCGGCCGGGAGCAACCAAACATCCTCGTCTCTGTTACTCAGGAGGGCGAAATCATGAAATTGTCCGACACCATCATTCCCCGCCTTCTGGCCTTGCTGATAAGTTTCGCCGTGATACCGCTGTCGGTCGCAAACCCCGATTCGCGGAAAGACCGGCCTGACATGCGCCATCAAGATCATCGCATGGGATACTATCGCCATGTTGAAGGCCATATGCATGGAGCGCGCTGGCGCCAGACTCTGTCCGACCAGCAACGTGCAAAGATTGACAAATTGAAGCTGGAGTACGTGAAGAAAAAGTTGGCCCTCAAGGCCCACAAAAAAGTGATCAAGGTTGAACTTTCCCTGCTCGCCACCAAAGACAATCCCGGCACCACGGAGATCAATAAAAAGATTGATCAGTTCATCAAACTAAAAAATAAAATCCTGCGAAACAAATATGCCCACTTGATCGCGGTGCGCAAAATCCTGACCCGTGAACAGCGAGTCAGTTTTGATCTTGGTGTGATGAAAAAGGCGCGACAGGGCAGGCACTCGCGCCGACATTGACCATCCGTTGATACCATCGGCGCCGGACGTGAATCGTCCGGCGCCCACGTTATCTAGTCAAAAAATTCAACGTTACCTTCCAGTAAAGGCTTGATCTTTTCAACCATAGCCTGCAGATGATGATCCTCATAGGGCCGCGCGGGCACTTTACCCCACACCGGTGCCGGCCATGCAGCGTCATGCTGATAACGTACCACATGGTGTATGTGTAACTGGGGGACAATGTTGCCCAGTGCGGCGATATTTAGTTTATCGGCGCCAAGCTGCTGCGACAACACGCTGGAAAGCAATGCCGATTCTCTGGTCAACAGCTGTTGATCGATTTCTGACAGCTGATAAATTTCAGATATGCCATCCCGGTCCGGCACAAGAATAAACCAGGGATAGTTTGCATCCTGCATCAGTAACAGATGGTTGAGCTCAAACCGTCCCAGCAAAACACAGTCCAGCAACAATTGTGGATGTATCTTGGCCAATACTCCCCCTTACTGGTTCAGCACGTCGAACAGTTGCTGCTCAGATACCGGGCGCAGCAGTACCGTATTGATATCAAATAATTTACCAAGCCGGGCGACGTGTTCCTTATCCGCCTTGTCGGCGATTACCAGTACGCAGGCCTGCGGGGCATATTTTTGCAGACTGGAAAGAAAGACATCAAGATTGCTCAAGTTTACTCCTGCGTAGTTGTTACCGTAACCGAAGAAAAACTCGGCGATGACAAAATCGGGAGTTTCAGTTTTCAGGGCCTTGATTGCCTCTCGCATCGACAGCAATTTCACCTCATCAATGTTCAATCGCGAATATAGATCGGAGAGATTGGGATGGCTTGGCGATTCGATTATCGAAAAAAGCGTTTTTCTGGACATATTGTAATTCTGAAGAACAATGTTCAGCGCTGGGTTAATAGTGCGGTGGGGGTGGATCGTCACCGGGCGCTGTCGCCACCGGTTCACCCATCTGATGCAGTACTGACTTTATCTGCTCCAGCTGTGCCAGAATCTCTTCAAAGGCACGCTCCTGACGAACACTGGCCTTGGTAAGATTGTCCAGGCTCGATTCCTGGTGTGTCAGTCTTATTTCCAGATCCGTAATTCGGTTTTCCAGATTCCCGCTCATTTCGCCTTTACCCTGAATCTCTAGACAAGCATGCTATATAACACGATTCCGGCATATATCTTGCTGTTGTGTAGATTGACCATATGCCAGCCGGCAACTCGCTGGCGAGAATGAATAAAAATAGCGGGAAAATAGCCATTTTCAGGCTTGAAAAGTGACGAGATAAGAATTCGCAAAAAATAATACTTGTCAGTAGTGCGCAACTACGTCACCCACTAGCCCACATAACAGCGCAGCTGACGGATCAATACAAGGATTGGTTTAACTTAGATGGATCTGAAGAAACTTTCCCTTATATTCCGGTTCGGCATCCGCCAAAAAGTCGTACTGGTCCTCATCACGGTGCTTCTGACGGCGCTGACCGTGAGCGGCTGGTTAGCGCTGCAGAAAGAAAAAGAAAACATTCTCAGGGAAATCGACCGACGGGGATCCGACATCAGCCGTTTTGTCGCCAAGTCACTTGCCTACAGTGTCGAGGGTTATGACTACCACACGATTCAGTTATTGCTGAACGAGATCGTCTCTTTCAAGGATATTGGCTATGCCAGAGTGTTGAGCGCCAAAAGCACTCTTATGGCCCAGTCCGGAAATCTGGACGCCCTGGCCGAAGGTAACCAGAAGCTGGTGATGTTTCACGAACAGATAAAAAATGATGGGCATGTGGTGGGGCAACTCCACATCGGCCTGAGTAACCGGGCTACCATCGAACGACTGAATTCGCAGAAATATGACCTGGTAAAACGTGAAGTCATTATTATTTTGCTGATTGCGCTGGGTGAGTTTCTGACGCTTTCCTTCATCATTATCCGTCCCGTTAACATTATGACGGACGCCCTGAACCAGAGTATTGATAGCCAGGGAAAGATCTCTGGTGAAATTGCGATTCATTCACAGGATGAATTTGGCCTGCTGGCCAGTCAGTTCAATGGCTTGCGCCAACAACTGAACACGGCCAATAAAGCGCTACAATCAAAAATAGATATGTCGGACAAAAAACTGATTGAAAACAATCGACAACTGCAGGCTCAGTCAAAAGAGCTGCAGCGCATGAATAAAGAATTAAAACGCGTGGCAGTAACCGATCACCTCACTGGTCTTTATAATCGACGTCATTTCTGTGATCTGATGGAAAAAGAGATCGTTTTATCGCGTCGCCATGGCGATACCAACAGTATTTTGCTGATTGACATCGATCACTTCAAGAAGATCAATGATACCTTTGGTCATGTAGAAGGAGACTCGGTGCTGGTATTCTTTGCCAATATCCTTAAGAGGAATATTCGCCAGACGGATATCCTCTGCCGCATCGGTGGAGAGGAATTCGTCGTATTTTGCCGACGATCGGGCAAGCGTGATTCAATAGTTGCAGCCGAAAATATTCGATCTACTATAGACAAGCAAGTATTCGACTTGAGTGGCCGTTCACTACGAATCACTACCAGTATCGGCATCGTCACTTTTCCCTATGGGAACCTGGACAATATTGACGATATTATAAAATGTGCCGATGTTGCGCTGTATTACTGTAAGGAAAGCGGTCGTAATAAGGTGGCCCATTTTCTGGATTTGTCTGACTCTGAAACACAAAATATACATGCGCTACCATCCATATAATATAAAGGAATCCACGATGAAAAAACAGCCGTTCAATTCCATTCGAGTAGGTCTCTTGCTGGGACTGTCACTGGTCGTTACCGGCACCAATGCAGAAGGCAATAAAAGGGGGCTGCAGTTTGGATCTGTCGCAATGGATATACCGGCGGTGATGCACAAACGATTAACGCCGCTGACCGCATACTTGTCCGAGACACTAAAACGCCCGGTTACACTCAAGCTCTCTCCCAACATGGGCGCTGCCATAGAAGATACTGCCAACGGCATTGTGGATCTCTCGTATCTGACACCGGTGGCCTATCTCAAAGCACATAAAATGGGCAATGCCCAACTCATCGTCAAGACCGTAACGAAGGGTAAGGCTTCTTTCAAGCTGATGATTGTCGTTAGAGAAAACAGCTCTATCACGAAAGTAAGTCAACTCGTCGGAAAAAGTTTTGCCTTTGGCGACAAACGCGCACTTCTGCAGCGGGCCGCTGTCGTTGGCGCAGGCATGCCACTGAATAAATTCAAGGAATACAAGTTTATCGGACACTACGACAATATTGTACGCGCCGTAATGAACGGTGATTTTGATGCCGGCATACTGAAAGACACCATGGCCTACAAGTGGCAGGGAAAAGGGATTCGCATTCTTTACGCGACTGACAACCTTCCTCCTTATAATATTACCGCGAGCAAGAATGTTGACAGGAAAACTTTACTCGAGCTACGAAACGCGTTTTTGTCACTCAATGCGAAAAACCCCAAACATATGAAAGTGATCAAGGCTTTGGATGTCAGGTATGACGGATTCGCTAAAACCAGTGACGCCGAATACAATATCGTTCGTCGTCTGATCAAGCCATTTAATAAATAACGCGCTTTACAGGAAGAACGTTGCGCGGCGGAAGTCCAAGTTTGCTGCTGCGACGTGTATTTTGGTGTCGGTTAGCCAACAAACGGGCACTGTCACGCCTGTGGAGCAAGCACTGTAGAGCGAGTGCACGAAGGTTTACTGCGAGTTGCCGATTCACCTAAACTGATTTTCAGCAACTGCACCAGAGGTCCACGCCCATTGAAAATGGTAACCATCAAGCTCCCCGGTCACATCCACCAAATCGCCGATAAAATACAATCCAGGCCGGGTCTTGCTCTCCATTGATCCTGACTCGAGATCGCGCGTATCAACTCCGCCTGATGTTACTTCCGCAGTACGGTAACCCTCAGTACCGGACGGCTTGATCGACCACGCTTTGATCCGCTTCACAACTTCCTGCAAACGTTTATCGGGCACATTGGCCATAGGTATTTCTGCCAGATTCTGCCCCCACAACCATTCCAGCGACGCAACCAGCTTTTTCGGCATGTAGTGATTAAAAAACGTGCGCAGAAGAAATTTCAGGTTCTCCTGTTTAAACTTTGCGGTCAATTCGCACACATCATGATCCGGCATCAAATCGACTTCGATGCTCTGGCCGGGTTGCCAGTAATTGCTAAGTTGAAGCGCCGCAGGACCACTCAGACCACGATGAGATTCAACCAACTTTATAATGTCTTCTGGTGTATAGCGGCTGAGCGCAGACTTACAATAGTGCGGATTTTGTGACAGGAAATTCTCGTGAGTAGTATAGAGGTTGGTGAATCTGCAGCGCCCGCCCCCGGACATGAGAATCTTCTTGCCCACCTTGTTGGTACGCTCCAGCACCAGCACTGACCGGCCCCGATTTGCGGCGGTAAATCCACACATCAATCCCGCGGCGCCGGCGCCCAGAATAATGACATCAAAAGATTTCAAAAACGGACCAGGATAACAACATGTGGAAGCATTTCGGCTTCTCGCTAGTGAAGTCGATCTTCCTGTGGCGGGATACGGTAAGGTTCCAGTTCCAGATGTTCAAGCTTTTTGTCACATATCACTATCTCCCCTTTGTATCGTTGACTACCGTCGGAGGTGAATTCAAACCGGTAACGCCGAAAGAGCCTGCGCTCGCCTTTGTCATTCCTGGCAAGCCATACCCGGTTTAACGCCACGGTATCATCAAGAAAACCGACTCCCAACTCCCGGCATGCTTCTTTACCCACCCAGCGGGCGATTTCCCTGGCCTTCGCCGCGTTCAGCCAATATAACAGCGCAACAACAATAGAAAGTATAATCGTGAAATCGACCGGGCTCATGAGTGGTGAATATCTATTTGGGGATATTAGTGTACTACACTGTCAGTCTGGATTAAGACACGAATTACAAATAGAGTGCCTATGCACTTGAGTGTCGATGTACTACTCATTGCGCTGACGACGAAAGCCAGTATTCGTTACACTTGAATCATGAGTAAGCGAGCATTACCGAATCAGTTTATTTTGTATCGAAATAACGCTACTGATTTCGCCAAAGTAGGCAGGGCGACCGACATCGTTGAAGATGGTTTTGAAACGATCGAGGTTATTTGCGGGACAGATTTTTCGTCCCCCGTCCTGCCGGACTCCCCATATTATGATCAATATCAAAATGCCTGTATGCGCGCACAGGAAATCAACTCTAAACCATTACATAAACAAGACGACTGGAAGAGTCTAGAGCGCCTGCATTACCCGCTCCAGATCGTCGTTATCTACCATACTCAACAGGGGCGTAGTCTCCAGTTCAAGATTGGTGCATCGCAGCCAGTGGCACATCGCCGAAGCATCTCCTTTTTGCTTGTCGCACAACTCGTTAAAAAACTGAACAAACAGTATTGCCTTCTGCCAAGCGTCAGTTTCCGGTTGCAGGGTCTTTCGCGTCGACGTCAGCTCCCCAATATCACCGCACTGCAGGTGCAATACGCAGGCCAGCTCGGCGCGATACATGCCAAGCATTTCTGCCACCTGCAACACCGCCGGGGTTAATCTTTGCGGTTCTCTAACCGCGTCAATGTCGATCTGGAACATGGAATCTCTTGCACCCGCGTGCTCAGCGTTATTGAGGCCGATCATACCAGTAGTTACAGAACCGCCGGTAACGTACAAAGAAAGGGGCAAATACCAGCATCAGAATCAGCCCAACGTGTTGCCAGGTGCTGTACCAGCCGATCTTTCTTGCAGATGATTGTGCCGCCACCCGATGAATAATGCAGAATCGTTTTCCTTGTTGGCGTCCCAGTTTCAACAACGTTCGGGATAACCAGATTTCTTCGGTGGCATATACCGCTTCACTGAATCCACCGGCTTCCACAAAGTCGCGCCGGGTGCAATAGAAAAAACAGCCTGCGGCAAGGTGCAAGGCCCGGGATAACAGATTCCACAATGCGACCACGTAATGAACAGAGCGTTTGACCTCTTTCTCAAACCGCACCACCGAACCACCACCGACACAGCGTCCACTTTCAAGATTGTCGAGTGCGCGCTCGAGCAAGGCCGGCGGAATAATCGTATCGGCATCCACAAACACCAGGTAACGCCCTCGCGCCACGCGCGCGCCGGCATTTCTGGCGCGCGAGATCTGGTTCACCGGTTCGAATACCACTCGAACTCCGGACCGTTCTGCTATTTCTGCGGTCGTATCGGTGGAATTATTGTCGGTTACAATAATTTCGCCGCGCAACGGTAATACCACCATGGCCGCTTTCAGTGCAGCCAGGGTTGCCGGTAGCCATGCTGCCTCATTGTAGGCAGGAACAATGACAGAATAATCTACATCCATAGGATGATGTTAGCGTATCTCGCTATATCGGCAATGTGTCCAGAAAGGTCTCTGTGATTTCGTCTCCGCCCTGCGGGCGTCAGCGCGCATTGGTGCCGCAAAAGAAGCAGGGGAAACCAATAAACAATGTGGTACATAGGGCACGATAAGGCATGGTAACGCCATACGTACCGCTACGGGCAGGAACGATTCCATCGCCTCGATATCCCCGGCTTCAGCATCCTGCGTCGTTCTCTACAATTGCTCCTGCACGATTGTGTTTGTGCAAAATCCGATACCACAATTCTAATTTCATCTGACGCACAAAACTTGACAGCCCAGGACCAACAACGAATCGCCAATGAAAGTGGCCAACTGTGCCGGAATTGGGCATAAACCATAGAAATACTACCGTTAGACATAACCCAGATACGCGGCGCCAAGAATCAGTGGGTCTGTCAACAATACCTGATATAGCTGTTAATCAATGAATTTCGATGTTTTATTGTAAAATTTCACCATAAGGCATAATTCTTGCTCCTAAAGCTGATATTTAAGTAATGGGGCTATCGTGACCGTCACCTTGCCCCTGCGAGCTATACGATCACGAGGGTAAATGGTAATAATGGAGTACCAGCACTCGCAATAACAAACATCAAATAGAACCTTGCTGACGATGAAGTATGAATTCCATGTTTAGACTGAAGCGCCATTTTTCCATTGTCAGTTTTGTTGCCATAGTCGTCACCGCCGCGACGCTTAGTTTTTACTACCGGCACGTTGCGATCGAAAATCTAATAGTGCAGGAAGAGCGGAGCAACCTGGCTCTGACACAAATCGTTGCCAACACGCTATGGCAACAGTATCAAGGTTTTCTGAAGAACGTCGAATTGCTACCGAAATCATCTATATTGAAGCACCATTTATCAGCAGCGCTGCACAAGGATGTTGCAGCAATGGTGCATGGTCTGACTGTGCTAAAAATAAAAATGTTTGGCGTCAACGGCAAGACCATATTTTCCACCGATTCATCGCAGACTGGAACGATTAATCCGTCGAGCTACCCTGGTAGCATCGTTGCGCGCACCGGGAAGATAATCAGCAAGATCTCGCACAGGGAAAAATTCCGAACTATTGATGGCAATCATGTTTATGATCGACAGGTACTCTCCAGCTATTTACCCGTAATAGCGGCTGCCGGAAACAAGGTTACCGGTGTAATAGAGATATACACGGATATTACCCCGGCACTTGCCGAGATTGAACGAAAGCAATTTGAAGTAATTGGGTATGTGTTGGCAATTCTTGGCCTTTTGTATATTTGTCTCTATGCATTCATTTCCCGCGCCGACAAGATTTTGGCAAGGCAACGCAATGACTATCTCCAGGCCACTGAGCTTTCCAGTCGCTTGGGTCGCCTGCTGGACAGCACGTTAAACGAAATATTTATTTTTGCGGCCGATGGTTGCAAGTTTACCCAGGTCAACCAGGGAGCGCGGGACAATCTCGGTTATACCATGGACGAATTGCGTGTGATGACTCCCTGGGATCTGAAGCCCGAATATACACGCGAGAAATTTCTGGCGCACATCAAACCCCTGCGCGATGGTGATGTTAAGCAATTAAATTTCGAGACTATCCATAAAAGAAACAATGGCTCCACATACTTGGTCGATGTGCGACTGCAACTATCCCAGGCAGAAGACCCGCCTGTGTACGTGGCCATGATTCTGGATATCAGCGAGCGCAGAAAGACCGAAGACGAATTCCGCAAGCTTTCCCGAGCGATTGAACAAAGCCCCAATACAGTTGTCATTACCGATACCGATGGCAGGATCGAGTATGTCAATCCAAAATTTTCCGAATTAACCGGTTATTCTGCCGATGACGTTCTGGGAAAAACACCCAGTCTCTGGCAGTCAAACGAAACATCTAACGCGATATATGATGAGCTATGGGGCAACATCAAGGGTGGTGAAGAATGGCATGGGGAAATATTAAATAAAAAGAAGGATGGCAGTTACTACTGGGCTGCCGAATCCAATTCGGCTATCCGTGATGAGAATGGCAAGATAACGCATTACATCCTAATTCAGCAGGACATTACTAGCCAGAAAGAGACCGAAAGTCAGCTGAACTATCTTGCTTACTACGATAATCTCACGGGTCTCCCGAATCGGCACCTGTTTAGTGATCGGTTGCAGCAAGCCATGAAAAATGCGGATCGCAAGGAACGACTGGTCGCTGTCCTGTTTATTGATCTGGACCGGTTCAAGAATATCAATGACAGCCTCGGCCATGACACGGGCGATATTCTCCTGAAAGAGGCAGCAGAACGGCTTAAGGACTGCATTCGCGCAAATGATACGGTAGCCAGATTTGGAGGTGATGAATTCATTCTGGTGCTATCAGACTTGAGACATGTGAACAACGCAATAAACGTGGCCAACAAGATTATTGACAGTTTTTCAAAACCATTCAATATCAATAAAATGCTCCTTTATGTTACGACGAGTATTGGCATTACTCTTTATCCACTGGACGATAATGATGTCGATGGTCTGCTAAAGAATGCCGACGCCGCCATGTATCATGCAAAGGACGCCGGTCGTAACAATTTCCAGCTTTATAGTGCCGAAATGACAGCAAAGGTGGAAGAACGCCTGAGGGTGGAGAATGACCTGCGACAGGCGTTGGCACGCAATGAATTTGAATTATATTACCAGCCACAGGTAAATATAAGCGATAGCAGCATTGTCGGGATGGAAGCACTTATTCGCTGGCAGCATCCGCAACACGGGCTCATAACACCGGATCGATTCATTAGCGTGGCAGAGGAGTCCGGTCTTATCGTACCGATCGGCAAATGGGTATTGCGAGAGGCGTGCAAGCAAAATCAGGCTCTTGTGTCTTCTGGTTTGCCGCCGATACGGGTATCAGTGAATTTGTCGGCCCGTCAGTTTCGTGAACCTGATCTGGTGGAAACAATCGATCAAGCCTTGAAAGACACTGGTCTCGACCCAGCACAACTCGGAGTGGAAATTACTGAAAGTATGCTGATGTCCGACACGAAGCGCGTCACCAGAATGCTAGAGGAATTATCAGCGCTTGGGGTCACAATTTACGTCGATGATTTTGGTACGGGCTACTCATCGCTTTCCTATCTCAAGCGTTTTCCAATCTCGGCACTGAAGATCGATCGGACATTTATACTTGACATTCCAGACGACCAGGATGATATGGCAATCACGCAAGCTGTGATCAGTATGGCCAAAGGCCTGGGCATTAAAACCGTTGCAGAAGGCGTCGAAACTCAAGAACAACTAGACTTTCTTAAGCTACATAAATGCGATCTGATGCAGGGTTTCTTTTTCAGCAAACCAGTCACCTATGATAAAATCGTTAACCTGCTGCGAATAGAACATGACGAAATAAAATCAGGGTGACCAGCCCTGCGATCTGCAGCTGCAAAGAAAATAAGGTCAGCTCCCGTTAATCCATCAGTCTAGCTGTTTGTATTGGTTTAATGGGTGCTGACTGCTTTTTCTCCTGCTGCGGTCAGGAACAGGTGTGTGTTCTGCCCGCTTCCCACCGAGAGAGTGCCAGGTACGCCAGGTATGATCGCCAATACCACTAATTTCTGCAGGTGTTTGGATAAACCACAGACGAGCAAAACCTGGTCGTCAGTGTAAGATGGCGATGTATGAAACCGATCCGATCCCTACGGCACCTTCTCGCTGTATTGTGCCTGTTATTTACGGCATTGGTGTTGGCTGCGGCCGATGCTGAAGAGGTGAATATGAATACAGGCATGGTCGCACCGGATTTCTCGCTAGTAGACCAAAATGGCAAGCTGCAAACTCTGGGCCATCACCGAGGTCGATGGGTGGTTCTGTATTTCTACCCGAAGAACAACACCCCGGGCTGCATCAAGGAGGCCTGTAAATTCCGCGACGATTTCTTCGCCCTGCAGAAACTGGACACCGTAGTCATGGGCGTCAGCATCGATAGCAAATCGTCGCATAAAGAGTTTGCAGCCAAATACGGCCTGCCATTTCCGCTCCTGCCGGATACTGACGGCGCCGTGGCCAGGTCCTACGGCGCGCTATGGTCACTGGGTCCGTTCCACATCGCACGCCGACATACCTTTATTATTGATCCCGAAGGCAAGGTCGCCCGAATTTATCGCCAGGTCAATCCAGTCCTGCACAGTATGGAGATTATTGCCGATTTGAAGCTGCTGCAGCAATCGCAGCCATAATGGTGGAGGCGACTATCTAGAACGGGTCCGTTTCCTCCAGCCGAGATTAAATTACAAATAAGCGCTGCAACCCCGTTGACAGATGGTCTATCGGCTGTATTGTATAGTTAGTTGTTCGACCAATATTAGATGTATGCTAAGAATCAGCGATAAAAGGACAAAACTTGTGGAAGCCGCAAGGTCTTTGATCCACCAGAACGGCTACCGGGATACGTCTATTGCCGACATTGCCGAGGCCTCCGGCGTGCCGCTGGGTAATATCTATTATTACTTCAAAACCAAGGATGACCTGGTATCGGCAGCGATAACCCAGCAACGGGACGCCAACCGCCAGTGGTACGCCCAGCTCGATACCCTGCCCTCGCCCAAGGCCCGACTAGCGCAATTACTGCGTGATACCAGCGATTTCAGTGACATGATGACGGCACATGGGTGCCCGGTAGGCAGCCTTTGCCAGGAACTCGACAAGTCCCCGTCGGCGATCTCCGATGAGGTGGATGTGGTACTCAAAGAACAAATTGACTGGGCTGCGGGTCAATTTCTACAAATGGGACATGCAGATGGCGAAGTATTAGGGGTGCAGCTTGTCAGTCGCTTGCAAGGGGCAGTATTGGTCGCCCATGCGCTAAAAGACTCAGCCATTATTGCGGCTGAAATAGGACAATTGCAGGCTTGGATCGACAGTCTGTAACTAAAGGTTTTTGTTAACTTTCTTATTAGTCAGTTATCTAACTTTTATTAGCTCTATTGACCCACAGGAGAACGACCATGACAGTATTAGCGATTAGCCATACCATCCACAGCCCGCTAAAAACCACGTGGGCAGCAGTTGCGGAAGATTTTGGCGGCATCTACAAATACCACCCGCGTGTAAAACATTCGCCATTAATCTCGAGCATATCGTCAGGGCTTGGAACAGCTCGGCGTTGCGAATTTCATGACAGCTCCACGGTTGATGAAGAGATCGTTGGCTGGGAAAAAGAAAAGGAAGTGCGCATTGCGCTTACCAACGCGGCGATGCCGTTAAATGACATTAAAGCGACTATTCGTTTTCAGGCCATTGATGACCAGTCTTGCATTGTTGATTTTACCATGAGTTACACACCAAAATTTGGACCCTTGGGCTGGGTAATGGATCGAGTAATGCTGCAGCCGATGATGGCTAAAATTCTCAAGCAGATGCTGGAGGGACTCGACCGCCACCTTGCTACCGGAGAAATTATTGACCCTCCCGGCAAACATTCAGGGCCCGTCCCTGGAACAGCGTAAGCCTGTAATTTCAAGCCTGTCGTTGAACACTGGCCGGTGGCAATACCGACCAGTATCCGGAGTAACACTTGGATAACAAAACCATCTCTGCTGATTTTCCCTTTGCCTCGCACTACGTTGACGTGCACGGTTCACAAATGCACTACATTGATGAGGGAGAAGGCGATCCGATCCTGTTTTTGCACGGCAATCCCACATCAAGCTATCTCTGGCGAAATATCATTCCCTATCTTGTCCCCCACGGGCGCTGCATTGCACTGGACCTGATTGGCATGGGGAAATCTGACAAACCCCGACTGCAATATCGATTTCTTGATCACGCGCGTTATGTCGATAGTTTTATCGATGCGCTGGAATTGAAGAATATTACCCTGGTCATTCATGACTGGGGTTCGGGGCTGGGCTTTCATTATGCCCATCGCTTTGAAGCCAACATCAAAGCCATCGCCTTCATGGAGGCGATATTACGCCCGATGAAGTGGTCCGACTTTCCCAAGGATTTCAGGATGGGCTTTAAGCTCATGCGTACGCCTTTCATCGGCTGGCTGATGATCAGCGTCATGAATATGTTCGTAAAACAAATATTACCGCAGGCCATAGTGCGCAAGTTAACTGCTGCAGAAAAACGCCACTACGCCGAACCCTACCCCTCTGTTTTCAGCCGCCGGCCGGTACGCCAGTGGCCACGAGAAATCCCCATCGAGGGCACACCGGGCGACGTACACGATGCAGTTACAACCTATAGTGAATGGCTACAAAAAACCGAGCTGCCAAAAATGCTGCTTCATGCTACACCAGGGGGGCTTATAACTGCGAAAGATGTGGCCTGGTGTGAGCAACACATGAAAAACCTGACGACAGCAGATATCGGAAAGGGCCTTCACTTTGTACAGGAAGACAATCCACACGCCATTGGAGAGGCCCTGGCCCAGTGGTATACAAGACTGTAGCAATGACCGTAGTTAGAGCACAGAGTAGTTATCTTGGGTTCTATTGTCTATTTCTAGACTTGGAGAATATTGCTCTCTGCACTATTCCAGCTTTTTCGATCACATAAATCAGGCTACGCCTTTTATCCTCTCACGCACTAGCGGCGTTTTATGGCGCTCGGGAGGATTTACCTTGTAATTTGGCTCTTTGGCGATTTCTGCTTTCTTTTTGGTCTCGGTAACGTGAGCACATACTCTATGCTCTCCTTCACATATTTGTGCAATATCTTGCCGCCTGTTGCTACGCCTCCGGGAAACAAAACATAATCTTTTTTAATCGGGCTTCTCGGAAAATATCTCAGTGGTACAGCTTTATTGTTTTTTAGCAGCTTCTCTTTCGTTTTCTCTGGCAGCTTGATAGCCAACCCAACCGGAGTTAAAGATATACATATTCTTTCCTCCGCATACAGTGCCGCACCACTAAAAAAGTGTTTG
>JAZFSZ010000121.1:0-27453 GCA_036446455.1 Acidiferrobacterales bacterium | reverse complement strand
TTTGTATCCGCTGCGTCATTAATCATGATGCACCTGTCGAGGATGTCGGAAGAGCTGATTCTGTGGTCATCCGCCCAATTCGATTTTATTGAACTGGGCGACAGTTTTTGTACCGGTTCCAGTATTATGCCGCAAAAGAAAAATCCGGATGTGCCGGAACTCGTTCGCGGCAAGACCGGTCGTGTCAACGGAAGCCTTGTCAGTCTGTTAACGTTAATGAAGGGCCAACCGCTTGCGTACAACAAGGACAATCAGGAAGACAAAGAACCTTTGTTTGACGCGCTTGATACGGTTCTGGATTGTCTCAAGGTATACGCCGACATGCTGGCGAGCATGGAGGTCAAGCGCGACAATATGCATAACGCCGCTATCAGGGGTTACACCACGGCAACCGATCTTGCCGATGCGCTGGTTCGCAAGGGTGTGGCCTTTCGCAATGCCCATGAAATTGTTGGCAAGGCTGTGCGCTTTGCGCTGGATGCCGGCAAGGATCTTGGTGAACTGGCGTTGGATGACTTGCAACAGTTTTCCGATGTTATCGACAATTCGGTCTTCGATGTTCTGAAACTTGAGAACTCAGTTGCATCCCGCGACCATATCGGTGGCACGGCACCGGCGCAGGTCAAACGTGCCGTGGCCAACGCCCGTAAGTGTATAACCCGTTAGCTCAACATGAACGAGATCGCTTCTATCAGCCAGCGCCTGCGTGAATTTGCACAGGCGCGAGACTGGGAGCAGTTGAAGTACATGGACGTACAAATGCCGCGGGAGGCAGGACGCCGGGAGCGGCCCATTCCCCTAACAACCTCGCCATGGCGCTCATCGTCGAGGCCGCCGAACTGGTGGAGCATTTCCAGTGGATAAAGGAAGACCCGAGTCACGAATTAAGCGAAAAGCAGCGCGAAGAAGTGGCGCTGGAAATGGCGGATATCTTTATCTATCTCCTGCGCATTGCCGAGAGATTGAATATTGATTTGTCTGAAACAACCAGTAAAAAGATAGCGATTAACGATGATCGCTATCCGGTTGAGAGCTCCAAGGGCAAGGCGGGGCGATCATAATAACTATGAAATTGGGAATTCCAGAAATATGTGCGGTGCTTGCATTAGTCATTGCCAGTCCAGTTAACGTCGCGGCCGGTATCGGTGGTGGTTCACCATTCCGGCAAATCAGGATAATTGGCGATCCACTGAAGAATGGCATTTTTGATGTATCCGTAGAATACGGTAAGGACGGCGTGGGCTGGCTTGCCTACTCACGGGTAGAATTACCCAAGTATGTGTCAACGCATCTGGCGCGCAGTATGGACCAAGGCAAGACCTGGCATTACGTCAAAACAGTAAATAAATCATTCGATCACAACCTCAAGGTACGCAGACGCAACGTGCCAGGTGTTTGGCGCTATGAAACGCCCAGTCTGCTTTATGATCCAGACGATATCCCGGCTCGCCGCTGGAAGCTGTTTGTTCAGCGCTATTTCAATACAACGCCTCATAAATCTAAAAATAGTCTGTTTGGTGCGGGCTGGATTGAAATGAGATTTGCGTCCAATCCGGCCGGGCGCTGGTCCAAGCCAAAGTGCCTGTTTGGCAAGATAGCCAAACACTGTGATCTCAATATCAATTCACTGCATGCCGACTTGCGGACAACATCTTTCTACAACGAGATTGGTTCGCTTTATCACGAAGGTGTGATTTATCTGAGTCTGGATGCCAGCGCGACACCCTCTGGTCTGGGGAAGTGGTGTAAACGCAAAGTTGTTTTAATTGCCTCAAATGATCATGGCAAAAACTGGCGCTTTGTCGGTACATTGACCAACTTCAAAGATGCCAAGGCCTTCGGCTACCTCACCTTTACCGGGTCCAGTCTGGTGAAACGGGGCAATCGACTGTTTTTACTGGTTACCCCATCCGGGGCGACAGGATTTGGCAAAAAAAACCGGGCCCACGATGGCATGTTTGTTGTTGAATTTGCCGATATTCGCCGCGCCACACTGCAACGCGACGCAACAGGTAAATTGTTAATCAGCAAACGAATCAAACCGGTATTCCATTCCGGGGGGCTAAGTGACTATCACGAAAAAAATGTCGCTGGTGGCTTATTATTTTCCGAGATAAACCCCAAAGCACCACCGGATGTTTTCAAGGCTTACTCGACCAAATTGATACCTTAGGGTGAGTTGACCTGCTATTGAAGGAATAATCTCCCCGGCGGCCTGCCGATATAAACTCAGCTTCAGGTAGGCCCAACAAAAAAAATCAGTTCTTAATTGGGCGACCCGCTTCGCCCGTGACGACATCACAACTGCATCGTTGGAAAAATCGATGTCTTTTCGCAGAATCTGTGTCAACCAACCCCGGTCCCGTGCGTTATTTCTCTCACAGACATTAAAAACTGGGAGAAATACATGAATAAGCAATTCTTAGTCAGCACCACCCTGGCCGCAATTTTTGCGGGTTTACCCGTATTTGCCGATGAATCCGGCGTCGGCCAGCGTGTCGAGAATCGTCTGGATTACATTGGTGACCGCCTTGAGGCTCGCCTTGATCGACGCGGTGACCGCATCAATGACCGGCTGGACCAACGTGGCGATCGTATTGAGGACCGGCTTGATACCAACGCCGATCGGGCCCGCGAGGCCGGCCGCGATGTGTTGGCTGATCGACTGGAACGCAAGGGTGACCAAATCAACGATCGTCTTGATCGACGCGGTGACCGCATCAATGACCGGCTGGACCGCAGAGGCGATCGCGTTAACAATAGATTGGATCGCACGGGTAGAATGGCCCATCGTCGCATTGACCGCGGTCAGCAGGCTGTCGAGGGTCGGGGACGCATGGCCCATCGAAAGGCCCATGGGTTTCATCGAAAGGCCCATGAAAGAGGTGAACCAGGTCAGCAACGCGGCCATCGTCAGGCCCACAGAGCGCATCGTCAGGCGCATCGCGGTGGAAGAGGCGGCCGGCGCTAGGACACTGATGGTGTTTAGGCAGATTGCGTATCCGGTCACTGGAACTGGAATGACAGAAAGGAGAAACCACTGGATTCCACTCTGGCACTGGATCGCTTTCTGGCTGGCGTCGAACGTCGGGCCTTCGTTACTGCCCGCATGGCCGTGGGTAATGACGACGAGGCCCTGGATATTGTGCAGGACGCGATGCTGAAACTGGCACAGCGCTACGTCAATCGGGACAAGGATGAATGGGGGCCGCTGTTTCATCGCATACTACAAAGCAAGATTCGGGACTGGTATCGACGCTCAAAAGTTCGCAATAAGTGGCGAGCCTGGTTTGGAGGCGGTAACAACGAAGAAGGGAGTGCGGAAAAGGATTCCATTGAACAGGTGCAGGATTTCAGTGCCAGAGCGCCGGAGCAGATACTGGCAACGCGACAGGATTTGAACGTGCTGGAAGAAGCCATCGCCAATTTGCCGGCCCGGCAGCAACAGGCCTTCATGTTGAGGTCGTGGGAGGGTCTGGATGTCGCACAAACGGCAAGCGCCATGGGCTGTTCAACGGGTAGCGTGAAAACTCATTACTCGCGCGCGCTGCACTTTTTGCGTAGTAGACTGGGTGATGATCAATGATATGGATGCCGGTGAGATGAATAGCAGTGAAGACAAGCTGGTTAACCAGACACGCCGCGTTCTTGATGAACGTGCCGGTAAACTGGACGACAAGGTTGTTGCCCGGCTGCGCATGGCCCGGCTGCGCGCCACCGGGGCTGTAACCGGGAAAAATGAACGCCCCGCCTGGATTAAACCTGTCGGTGGGCTGGTGACCGCGACCCTGGTGGTGGCGGTGGCAACGATCTTGTGGGTGGCAAATCCGTCACTTCCCGAACTGGGTATTGAAGACATGGAACTTCTGGCATCAACTGAAAGCCCGGAGTTTTATCAGGATCTGGATTTTTATCTGTGGCTGGAGGAGCAAACGCGTGCCAGTTAAGCGCATGATTATGGCACTGGCAATTTTAATCGCGGTTCCCGTTCAGGCAGATGAGGCGCCAGATATGGAGATGCTGGAATACCTTGGTGACTGGGAAACAGCGAACGGAGAATACATCGATCCCATGGAGCTGGGGGCTGAAGACCTGAAAGAGGAGCCAAAGGATTCGGGAGAGCCATGAGAGCGATTCATCGGACAATTCAATTAGTGATTGTTGCATTGGGCCTGGTTCTGACAACTCCGCACGCCTTGGCAGCGTCGTGGGATGAGCTCGGTACGGCGGAACAAAAACTGTTGCGGCCGCTGAAAAACCAGTGGAGTGATCTGTCAACCGAGCGTCAACAGCGATTATTGCGCGGCGCCAAACGATGGCATGAAATGTCGCCGGATCAGCGGCGCACTGCCAGGGCCCGCATCAAAAAATGGCGCAAGATGCCACTGGAAAAGCGTCAGCGTATCCGTGAGCGTTATCACCGTTTTCGTGAACTGCCACCGGCGGCGCAGGAGAGGATTCGCCAGCGGCACGCCTATTTTCGCTCCTTGTCGGCTGAGCAACGTCAGCAATTGCGTCAACGCTGGCAAAAAATGTCGCCGGAGCAGCGTCAGCACTGGCGCAAGCGCGTGTTGCGCAACAAAGCGCCAAAACAGCATCGGCGACGTTTCCGTCACCACCGTGCGCGCTAATCACTGCCTTGCCTGAGGCATCGTTAAATTTCCTCCAGCGGCACGATTGCACCCCGGTTGATACCCTAACAACGTCGAGCCTCCGCTTGCCAGCCACGGCGGGTTGCTTCCACTTGCGGCCAGAAAGGATAACTTCGACACTGAGCGGGTCTCAGGTGGCAAACAAGACATTGCGTATTATCCAAAAAAAGACAGGCGCCATCCGCGTTGAGCCGGATCCCTCGATCTCCCCATGGCAGAACCCGGGTATAGCGTTGCAGAAACCAGTTACGCGAGAGCCGTAAGTGGTGCTGATTTTGTTCTGCCTCCTCGTTGGTGATGGCGATGCAGTGTGATTGCGGATTTCCATAACAGCATTTGCCGCAGCCTGTACAGCGAAATTGCAATACTGTTTTTTATAAAATGGTTTTCTATGGGATAGCTTCAAGGTTTGGTCTCGGGCAGTCACTATCATTTGCGCCAGATTATGGCATCGATTATTGTTCGGGCCGAAATTTTATCGAAGGTCGGAGGCTGTCGGGATAGATCACGGCAACACGGCTTGCAGGGAGTCAGGAATGGGCGGAATCGCGAAGTTTAACTGTTTGAACTGTGGATATACCGAGGAGAAAATCGGCTTTGGCCATGGAAAACATGCCGAACCTCACCTGCAGATATATTGTTGCAATCGGTGTAAAACCGTGGGCAGCACCTGGGTTAACGGTGATGAGCAACCACTGTGCGGGATTTGTTATGAGGAGGAAATCACACCGCTTGAGCCCAAAAACACCTCTCTCAACTGCCCCAGGTGCGACACCCTCGCGGTGCTTGCCATTCTGGAAGACACTTGGGATTAGTGTCACGCGTCGGCTGTATCCTGCCCGGTTTCCGCTTTCTTTAAGGGTTTCGTGGACAGACTGATATGATAGATTCTCAAGCATTTCCACGTGGTAAGTGGAAATAGCGCCATCGTTGACTGAATGAATAAACAACGAAAAAAAATTATTGTATTGGGAGGTTACGGCGCTGTCGGCAGCAGAATTTGCGCCGCAATTGCCCGCATTCCCTATGCGGAATGTGTGATTGCTGGACGCAACCCCAAGCGCGCTCGCCGCTTGGCCAAGTCAATTTCCGCCAGTACTCTTCGCATTGATGTCGATGATGAGGAACAGGTGGATCGTGAATTGGCGAATGTTTTTTTAGTTGTGAATGCAGCCGCACCGTTTCAAAAGCAGAGCCTGACCGTGGCCCGGTTTTGTGCCAGGTCCGGCGTGCATTATATTGATCTTGCTGACGATCGCAGTTACGTCAACGGCGTGTTGCGCCTGCATGCACAAGCCAGGCGCAGTGGCAGCCTGCTGGTGACAGGCGCGTCGTCCATGCCAGCCATGGCAGCGGTGCTGGTCGATTCCCTGAGCGATTATTTTGACAAGATTGGCGAGATACGTGCTTTCACTGTTGGTGGCAATAAAGTGCCGTTTGGTCGCGCCAGCGTGTATTCGTTGCTGAGCAAAATCGGCGGTACGTTGCGCAGCAAGCGACGCGGGCGATGGACCGAGTCGTCTTGCTGGACCGAACCGCAAAATGTCAGCTTTCCGGCCCCGGTGGGTCGGCGTCGCGCTTATTTGTATGATGTCCCGGCAGTGGAGCAATTTTCACGTGCCTACGAGGTGCAAACTGCCACCTTCCGAATGGGTTTGCAACCGGGTTTGGTTAATCGCGCACTGGGCTTTCTCGCCTGGTTGCGCCGCATCGGTTGGCTGAAGAAACCAATGCGTTATACCCGGTTATTACATGCGCTAACTCGCCAGTTCCGCCGAATGGGTAATGCCAGTTATGCCATCCAGGTGCAGGTGCTGGGTACCAAGGGTAATCAGGAGGTGAACCACGCCGCGACGCTGGTCGAAGCCGACAGCAATGGCATGGGAATTACCACCAGTATTGTGATTACCCTGGTAAAGCAGTGGTTGGAGAACGATGTCGAAGAAACCGGTGCGGTTACGGCAATGGGCCTGGTGGGCCTTGACGACATCAAACCGGAACTCATCGAGCACAATGTCAAGCTGGTGCGGGCCTGAGACTTTCCACGTCTGACCATGCTCTTACCAGTTTCGGTTTTAATTTGGTGGAAGCAGCTTGCACAGGCGGGGTAAGCTAGGCACCTGAGTAAAATTTGAATGGTTCGAAAATGAATCGAATTCTGGGGTTAGGACTGGCGGTGGTTGTATTTGTGGCCGCTTGTGGTTACAAGGGCCCGCTGGTTTTGCCGCAGGCACCGGCGGCCGAGAAAGAATCAACTGAGAAACTAATAAAGCAAAAGACACCATGAACTTCGTGGACCCAGACAGCACCGAGCAGGGCCTGACGGAAGCTTTTTACTATCAGGATGGTGAGCTGTTCGCAGAAGGCGTATCGCTAAGAGACATTGCCGACGCGGTGGATACACCGTGCTATGTCTACTCGCGCGCCATGATTGAGGCGACATGGAAGGCCTATGATGAGGCCTTTGGTGGCAGAGATCACCTGGTGTGTTATGCCGTTAAGGCCAATTCCAATATTGCAATATTAAACTTGCTGGCACGCCTGGGTTCCGGGTTCGACATTGTGTCTGGCGGTGAACTGGAGCGCGTCCTTCGCGCTGGTGGCCAGGCAGAAAATATTGTCTTTTCGGGTGTCGGCAAGGGCGAAACCGAGATGCGTCGCGCACTGGAAGCGGGCATCGGTTGTTTCAACGTCGAATCAGAAGCCGAGCTTTACAGTTTAAATGAAGTCGCTGCCAGCATGGGTGTCAGTGCGCCGGTATCATTCAGGGTAAATCCCGATGTGGATCCTAATACCCACCCCTATATTTCAACCGGGATGAAAGAGAGCAAATTCGGCATCGCCATCCATCAGGCCGGCACGCTGTACGAAAACGCCAATGAACTGTCGAATATCGAGCTAAAGGGGGTGGCCTGTCATATCGGGTCGCAGCTGACCGAGGTGGAACCCTTTGTTGATGCGCTCGAGCGTGTGCTATCGCTGGTAGGTGATCTGTCGGATGCGGGTATCGATCTGGCGTGGCTGGATCTCGGTGGCGGCCTGGGTGTGCGCTACTACGATGAACGACCGCCGACACCGGATAACCTGGTATTTGCCCTGATGAACCGGTTGCAGGAAATGGGCTCCCGTTACCAGCGCATGCGCGTCATAATTGAACCTGGCCGTTCTATCGTCGCCAACGCCGGTGTGTTGCTAACGCGGACGCTTTATCTCAAGCACAGCGAGGCACGCAACTTTGCAGTGGTGGATGCGGCAATGAACGATATGATGCGTCCCGCCTTGTATGATGCCTGGATGGATATCGTTCCCGTGAACAAGAGTCTGCAGCGTGACCCGCAGGTCTATGACATTGTTGGGCCGATTTGCGAAAGCGGCGATTTTCTTGGTCGCGATCGCAAGCTGCCAGTGGCCGGTGGCGACTTGCTGGCGATCATGTCTTCCGGTGCCTACGGTGCGTCAATGAGCTCCAACTACAACACCCGGCCCCGTGCGGCAGAAGTGCTGGTGGATGGCGATCATTATCATGTTGTTCGCCGCCGGGAAACCGTTGATGAACTGTTGGCGGCGGAATCCCTACTGCCGGAACAGGCGTAATTATTGAAAAAATAATATCTGCCGCAGAGACGCGGAGGCGCAGAGAAAACCTTAAGAGCTGTCTGAAAGACCGCTGAATGAGGAATATTTATTATAAATGCCGACTTTCATAGTCGGCCCTAAGATAAGTCACTCCAATTTTTACGGCCTGAAGGCCGACTTTTATTCTCCTCAGCGCCTCCGCGTCTCTGCGGCAGGTGTTATCTTTTTTATCCACCGTGCTTTTCTTTGCGTCTTCGCGCCATTGCGACAAAACTTATTAAGCGGAGCAGTCGTTCGATCTGCGGTCAGGATTTGATTTGTGTTTAATCTAATCTGCGCTGGCGACGCCAGGCAACAAATCGTCTGCGCAGTCGCCAGTAGACAGGGGACCGGGAGAACAGGATCACCAATCCCACTGGCAACATCCACAATCCGAGGATGGGCAGAAACCACAACAGGCCACCAATAATAAACAGGATGGCGATCGTCACTCGCAATACCTGGTTCGGATGATTCTTCATCCGATGCAGCCAGCGCGATAATCGCTTCTTTAGTCCAAATTTTTTGTACAGGTTCATCTGGTTTTATTACCGGTCGGTTAAAGGTAGTCTTGGTTAATGTCGCTCATCTTTACAAAAATGCATGGCCTCGGGAACGATTTTGTCGTTTTTGACGGTATACGGCAAACGGTCACATTGTCCTCCGGAATGATCCGTCAGATTGCCGATCGGCATACCGGAATTGGTTGCGACCAGGTGCTGCTCGTTGAGTCTTCAGATCGGCCAGGCATCGATTTTCGCTACCGCATTTATAATGCCGACGGGGCTGAAGTTGAGCAATGCGGGAATGGTATTCGCTGTCTTGCTCTTTTCGTCCGTGACAAGGGTTTGACTGACAAAGACGAAATCGCGGTCGAAACCTTTTCCGGTATCATCACTCCTCGTGTGCTTTCCAGTAACCAGGTCGAAGTCAATATGGGGACACCGCGGTTTGATCCCAAGGAGATTCCCTTCACAGCCGATGAATTGCAAACCACGTACGAACTCGATGTGGCCGGTGAATCAATTACTATAAGTACGGTATCCTTGGGCAATCCCCATGCGGTACAGGTTGTTGATGATGTGGAAGCCGCGCCGGTTTCCACCCTGGGGCCCCTGATCGAAAACCACCGGCGATTTCCGCAACGTGTAAACGCTGGTTTCATGCAAATTGTGGGTCGCGAACATATTCGATTACGCGTGTATGAGCGCGGCGCCGGAGAAACGCGCGCCTGCGGTACCGGCGCCTGCGCTGCCATGGTCGTGGGTCGCCAAATGGGGAGGGTTGATGATAGGGTAGCGGTAGACCTGCCCGGCGGAAGGCTGGAGATCGCCTGGGCGGGAGACGACAAGCCGGTGTTCATGACCGGCCCCGCAGTTAGTGTATTTGAAGGCGAGATCGATCTCGACAGGTTGTAGGGACCATGCCAAAGAAGGAACAGCAGGGAGAAGTTTCCTGGGAAGTGGCGGTATCACGTTTTTTAAGTGATAACCCCGACTTCTTTATTAATCATCCAGAGCTACTGGCTGACATTACACTGTCCCATCCCGATACTGGTAGTGCCGTTTCACTAATCGAACGCCAGGTGAGCGTCTTGCGTGACCAGAATCGCCAATTGGAACGTCAATTGCGCGAGCTGGTAAGCAACGCAGGTGAAAACGAAGTGTTATCGGGGCGGCTACATGATTTTGCCAAGCAGTTACTTAATGCCGACAATCTCGATGTCGTGCTGGGTTCTGTGCTTACCACCTTGCAGGAGGCATTCCATCTCGATGCCACCAGCATCCGCATCGCTCCAAACAATCTATCGGGCGAGGCGCGCCCGGAACTCGTCGCAGAGGACGATAAGCAGTTTATACAACTCGCGCTATTGGTAGCTGATGGCGAACCGGTCTGCGGTGCCTTTCTTGACCCGCCACAAAAAGAATTCCTGTTTGGTCACAGCGAGGCCGACATCAGGTCCTGTGCACTGGTGCCCGTTAAAACAGAAAAAGTAAAAGGTATCTTCTGTCTGGGCAGTCAGGATCCCCACCGGTTTGAGAATAACATGGCAACGGACTACCTGGCCCGCCTTGGTGACCTCGTTGCGTGTTCCATTGAGCGACACCTGATTATTTTGTAATGCGCGCGTCTGCCCTGGATCAAATTGCAGACTACCTGGAACACCTTGCCCGCGGGCGCCGTCTTTCACCCCATACGGTTCAGAACTACCAGCGAGACCTGGTGAGACTGAAGAAATTTTGTGACCGTAATCTGATCGACAACTGGGGTGAGCTCGATTCGGCGATGGCAAGGCGCTTTGTTGCCGACGCCCATCGCAGCGGCGCATCCGGCAGCAGTATCCAGCGCTATTTGTCGGCGGCACGTTCGCTCTACCGCTACCTGTTGAGGCAGGCACAGGTATCGGCCAACCCCTTTATTGGTATTCCCGCACCGAAGAGCACCCGACGGCTCCCCAGGGTCTTATCCGCCGAACAGGCCGAAAACATGGTTTCTATCCCAAACAAAGACAGTAAGCTGGCCATTCGTGATCGCGCCATTCTGGAGCTGCTGTATTCTTCCGGCCTGCGCCTGGCAGAGCTGGTGGCCCTCGATGTCAACGACATTGATTTCCATGATGGCCTGGTCAGAGTTACCGGCAAGGGCGCGAAGACACGGGTTGTGCCGGTGGGCAGTAAGGCCTGTATTGCACTGCGAGCATGGCTGGATTTGCGTTGCGGATGGCTGAGGGGCAGTGAAATGGCGCTGTTCATGGGACAGCAGGGCCGCCGCCTGGGGCCGCGGGCAATACAAAAACGTCTGGAATACTGGGCTAAACGACAGCTCCCAGGTACGCCGGTCCATCCCCATATGTTGCGTCATTCTTTTGCCAGCCATTTGCTGGAATCCAGTGCCGACTTGCGGGCGGTACAGGAATTACTGGGCCACAGCGATATTTCTACCACCCAGATATATACCCACGTGGATTTTCAGCAATTGGCGCGGGTCTATGATGCGGCCCACCCACGGGCACGACGCAAACAGGAAGATGACGAGACCTGATGTTGTCGGACCAGATCGGCCATCCGATAGCTGGCAGCGGAGGGCCTGACCGATGGCCCGGCACTCACTGGCACATTACGCGACATGTGCTATATAAATCTGGAAACCTTTAAAGAAAAATACACCTGCCGTTACGATAAAAAATCGGGTAGAATTCGCGCTCTTCAACGGGTCGCAGTTATTGACTGACGCCATCGCAAATGTTGGTGTCACCAAACCAAAAAAAAGAATATGAGTTGATGGAGCCTCTGGTTAATTACAAACAACGCACACTCAAGAATCTGATTTCTGCTACTGGCGTCGGACTTCATACGGGGGAGAAAGTTTATCTGACCTTGCGCCCTGCGGCGCCGAATACCGGCATTGTTTTTCGTCGTGTGGATCTGGATGAACCGGTTGAGATTCGTGCCTGTCCACGTTGTGTTGGCGATACCAGTCTTTCAACCACGCTTTCCAGAGGTGATATACGCATCTCGACGGTGGAGCATCTTCTTTCGGCGTTTGCCGGCCTTGGTATCGATAACGCCTATGTGGATGTGTCGGCACCGGAAGTGCCCATCATGGACGGCAGCGCGTCACCATTTGTTTTTCTGATCCTGTCTGCTGGTATCAGCGAACAGAACGCCGCGAAGAAGTTCATTCGCATCAAAAAGACTATAATGGTGGAAGACGGTGACAAGTGGGTTCGCTTCGAACCCTACGAAGGTTTCAAGATATCCTTTACCATTGATTTTGATCATCCGGTGTTCCGGTCCTGTAAGCAAAAAGCAGAGCTGGACTTCTCTTCCACCTCTTTCGTGAAAGAAGTCAGTCGCGCAAGGACATTCGGATTCATGCGCGATGTGGAAGCTCTGCGAAAGCGTAATCTTGCGTTGGGGGGTAGTGTTGATAATGCCGTTGTTGTCGATGACTATCGTATTATCAACGCCGACGGTCTTCGTTATGACGATGAGTTTGTGAAGCACAAGATACTTGATGCCATTGGTGACCTTTATCTTCTGGGGCATAGCTTGATCGGTGCTTTCAGTGGGTACAGGTCCGGTCATAGCCTCAACAACCGGTTATTACGGGCATTACTCGATGACGCCGAGGCATGGGAATTCGTGACCTTTACTGACGAGCAACCGGCGCCCATTCCCTACGTACAACCGGTATATTTGAGTTAATTTCGGCACCCCGTCGGCTGCAGCTCCTGCTGCGCGCGCTTTTCCTGTTGTCAGACTGCGCAGGATGTACCACACTTCCAACCCGTCGCAATCACGTAGCGACTTATGGGTTCCATTATTTATTACAGTCTCCGCAGCTTGTCGCCCTATCAAGGCACGATTCAGGTCGTTGAAACAGATGGCTTCCGTGCGCTTTCCCGGGATGGCGAAACCTGGCGTATTCGCGTGCGCGGCAGCAAGGGTCGGCGGGCGGTGCATGGTAGCTGGCGTGAACAGGATGGTGATCTGTTTGAGATTGAGCATGCGCAACACGGTTTCGAGATGCTGCGCAATCGACCGAAAACTCCGTTTCCGCGGCGCGATACCGTTGAATTGTGGTTGCTGGATGCAGAAACTTTATTACCGCTGGCGTTATTACGTTCACTGGTGCCGGAGCAGGAGCCGACAAGGGTGACAGAGGCGGTGTGGCTGGCAGGCTACCGCAATGACGAGAGTTTTTACGCGCCCAGCCTGGCAGCGACAGGATTGCTCACTCCTGACAACAAGACTCATATTGCACACGCGGAGGTTTTGAGTCGCTGTGTTCGCGCGGCGGCCGGGTCCATTCCGCGGGCGCAATGGTTCCGACGTGAGCCGGACGGTAGGGGTAGCGGTCTTGATGGCCTGAATCTGTCAGCCGGTCTGCAGGGCCGGTTACTCGACGCCAGTCAGTTTACAGAACTGTTGGTGCGCGAGGCCTGGCGCGTCGAATCGCACGAACAACTTGTGCATGATTATCATGATTGGCAGGCGCCGTATCTCCTGACACATAGTGATCTGGCAATAAACACGCGTGCGCGACTGGAATTAGCGGCCTGCCACCAGGCTGAACGACTTTACGACGTACGTCATTTATTACCCGAAGTGGTGAATAAGGAGCGCGTCGATGCAGCGATGGTAGAAGCAGTAATTCGTCGTACCGCTATCGTATAGACTATCTGGCGACCGCTGTGCCTGTGTAATCCCAGCGGGATTGCCAGTCATATCGCCTCAGGGTGAATCGTCACGGTAAGGAGTGTCGGTAAATTAATTGTCTACGTTGGCCAACATCTCAGGTTTTCCGTAAGGGTTTTATCATGACAGCAACAGTAAATTCTCATATCATCTATACGCATTCAATTCCTGAAGCAGAATATTTATGAATCAAACAGGTTGCTCAGCTGCGGAACCTTATGCCCTGCGGGTCATTGGCGATAGTATGGAGCCAGAATTTAGTGACGGCCATATTATCATTGTCGATCCGGGCATGCCGGCGCTAGACGGTGCCTTTGTGGTAATTGATTATGATGGCGATACCACTTTGCGTCAGATCAAGATCGATGGCGCGCACCGACAGCTAAAACCGCTTAATAATGCCTATGAAACGGTTGAAATCACCGGACCAAGCCATATTCATGGAGTCGTTGTTCAACGGGCAACACCTGGTCGTCGCCGTGAGTCCAAACATTATACTTAAATTTTTGTGACTTCCCTGCCAGAAAACATTCAGCCCGTTCTGCGCGTGATGCCGCGACCCCGGGATACCAATACGGCCGGTGATATATTCGGTGGCTGGATCATGTCCCAAGTCGATCTCGCCGGCGCGGTTGTGGCGACGCAACGGGCCAGAGGACGTGTGGTTACAGTGGCGGTAAACGAGTTTCAGTTCAAGAAACCCGTTTTTATCGGTGACGTGGTGAGTTTCTACGCTGAAATTAAAAAGGTAGGAACAACATCAATTACCATCGATGTCACAGTTTACGCCGAGCGAGGTTTGCACAGCGGTAAGTTTGGCCACAGCGACAAAGTAACTGAGGCTCTGTTGACTTATGTGGCGCTGGACGAAAACCATCGTCCGCGCCAACTGCCTGCAGCCGAAGACTGACTATCTCTACTACGGCGCCGGGTTGGGGTACTGCCGGTGAATTTCCTCGATACGTTCGGTCACGTCACCGGGTAATTTTATGTTGATACTTTCGATGTCGCTCTTCAGCTGCTCCAGACTGGTGGCGCCAATGAGGGTGCTGGTGAGAAATGGCCGGCTGTGGACGTAGGCCAGCGCCATTTGTGCCGGATTGATACCCGCTTCGCCTGCCAGCGCGATGTAGGCCGCGGTGGCCCGGGTAGCCACCGATCTGGTGTATCGCTTGTAGCCTGTAAATAGTGTCAGCCTGGCGCCTTCCGGTTTTGCATTGTTTAGATATTTTCCGCTCAATACACCGAAACCCAGAGGGGAATAGGCCAGCAACCCCACCTGTTCACGGTGGGCAATCTCTGCGTTGCCCACTTCAAAACTGCGATTGAGCAGGCTATACGGGTTTTGCACACTGACCACTCTGGGTAAATCAACCTGTTGCGCCAGTTGCAGAAATTGCATAATGCCCCATGGTGTTTCGTTGGACAGGCCGATATGACGGACCTTTCCGCTAGCAACGATATCGGCAAGCGCGCGTAGCGTTTCTTCAATGGCGACGGGATTTTCGGTTTTGTCGTGGACATACCCCAGTTTGCCGAAAAAATTGGTATTACGTTCCGGCCAGTGCAGCTGGTAAAGATCGATGTAGTCGGTCTGTAATCGCCTGAGACTGTCGTTGACCGCAGTTTCAATGTCCTGTTTGTTGAGTCGTGCCGTGCCACCACGAATATGGGGTAACCAGTCGCCGGGTCCGACTGTCTTGGTGGCGAGAATAACCTTGTCCCGATTGTTTCTCCCTTTGATCCAGCTGCCGATATATTGCTCGGTGCGGCCGTAAGTTTCGCCCTTTGTGGGGATGGGATACATCTCGGCTGTGTCAACAAAATTGATGCCGGCCTCGAGCGCGGCGTCCAACTGCGTATGTGCGTCTGCCTCCGTGTTTTGCTGGCCCCAGGTCATGGACCCGAGGCAGATTACACTGACCTCGATGTCGGTATTTCCCAGACGACGATATTCCATATTATTCTTGTTCCGTGAACCGCTAATTATGCTATCTAATTATGACGTCGATCACTGAGGACACCAAAGCGAATATCCATATTGTTGTGACGGGTAACAAGACAAATCCTGTTCTTGAACTGCAGGCTAAGACGCTGGCGCAAGCGCTTGGGTTGGACTTCAACATCGAGTCGGTGGCTGATGCCGATCTGGTGCTCGCCTATGGAGAGGGAGGGCTCGAATTGCGCGATCTACGTGACCGCCGCACCCGCCCAATGTGTATTGATTTCACGAAAGTGGATGTTCGGCCCAATAGCGCTAATCTCTCGCGCCGTCAGCCGTTGGCACGGGCCATGGGCAAGAAAAATACAACCCTTATCGATGCCACGGCCGGTTTGGGTCAGGATGCGTTCTTATTGGCTGCCCTTGGCTTCCAGGTAAACGCCGTTGAGCGCCATGCAGTGCTCGTCGCCTTGCTGCAAGATGCACTGTCACGTGCAGAAAAAGACTCAACTGTGAAACGGGCATTGGCGGGGCGATTGTCCATTATCTGCGGCGATGCCCGAAAGCTTATTTCCGAGCTGGCCCCGGTGGACGTGATTTATCTCGATCCCATGTTTCCTCCCAAACGCCGTAAATCGGCACTGCCCAGAAAGGAGATGAGGATATTGCGTGATCTTGTTGGTGAAGATGTCGACGCCAGTCAGCTATTCCAGGTGGCGCATGCCCATTCGCGCAATCGCGTGGTGGTTAAACGGCCACAGCACGCCAAGCCGCTCGCTCCTGCCCCCGATTTTGCGATTTCCGGCAATCTGGTGCGTTACGATGTTTACCTTACCGGTGTGTTCTGATTGGACACGTGCATTACGGTCTGAGATTAACATTTTGTACGTCATGCAAGATGTGCCAGCGAGAAGATGCCTCTATAATAAACTACAACATGATCCCCTATACCAATAACAGGACCATTTAGTGAGTCTAACGAAATCACCGGCCTGGAAGGCCCTGCAACAACATTACCAGTCAGTTCGCGATGTGCGTATGCGCAATCTGTTTGATCAGGACCGGGGGCGCTTCGAAAAATTCTCGCTTGAACATAATGGTTTGTTGCTTGATTACTCCAAGAACAGAGTCACAGATGAAACTATGTCACTACTTGCCAACCTGGCGGAGCAGGCAGATGTTGCCGGATGGGCACACCGAATGTTCTCCGGTGACAAGATCAACACGACCGAACAGCGCACGGTTTTACATACCGCCTTGCGCAGCTCCGGAGACAAACCAGTTTACGTCGATGGTGAAGACATCGTGCCGCGCATTCGGCATGTGCTTGAGAGAATGGAGAAGTTCTCCCGGTCGGTCCACGATGGGGAATGGTCGGGTTTCTCCGGCAAACCCATAAGCGATGTCGTCAATATTGGTATTGGTGGCTCCGATCTTGGCCCTGGACTGATTACAGATGCGCTGCAGCCATTCAAGCAAAACAAGTTAAATGTTCACTTTGTTTCCAATGTTGAAGGCAGTGATATTGCTGAGACGCTGGAGGACCTGAACCCGGAGACCACGTTGTTTCTGGTGGCATCGAAGGGATTTGATACCTGGGAAACGATGACCAATGCACAAACCGCCAAAGAGTGGATCTTCTACGCTGCCGGTGATGAAACGGCAATGGCGAAACACTTCATTGCGATATCGGCAAACAGGGAGGCGGTACAGGCATTCGGAATTGATCCCGCCAATATGTTTGAGTTCTGGGACTGGGTGGGCGGTCGTTATTCAGTCTGGTCGGCAATCAGTCTGTCTGCTGTACTTTATTTCGGAATGGACACGTTTAGGGAGATACTGGCCGGTGCGTACGAAATGGACCAACATTTCCTTACGGCACCTACCCGCGAGAATATCCCCGTCGTTCTCGCTATGCTGGGGATCTGGTATAACAATTTTTTTGGCGCGTCGACCTACGCCATTCTTCCCTACGAAGAACATCTAAAAAAATTACCAGCCTATCTGCAGCAACTTGATATGGAGAGCAACGGCAAGCGCATCGATCGGGATGGGCATACCGTTGACTATAAAGTTGGACCCATTTTATGGGGTGAGTTGGGCGGTAAGGGCCAGCACGCTTTTTTTCAGCTATTGCACCAGGGCGCGCGACTGGTACCGGCAGATTTTCTGCTGCCGATTGAAAGCTACCATCCGCTTACCAGGCATCATCAGATAATGGTGGCAAATTGTTTCGCCCAGACTGAGGCCTTGATGCGTGGCAAGACGGCTGAGGAGGCAGAAGAAACAATGAAGTCCAATGGCACGGATGTGGAAACCATCAAGCGCCTGCTTCCGTTTAAGACGTTTCCCGGAAACAGTCCAAGCAATACCATTGTGTACCAGAAGCTGACGCCACGAGCGCTTGGCAGCATTATGGCAATGTATGAGCACAAGATTTTTGCACAGGGCATTATCTGGAATGTTAATTCTTTCGACCAGATGGGCGTTGAGTTAGGCAAGGAACTGGCGCGAAATATCTATGATCGGCTTTCTGCAGCCGATACCGGTATCGTGCACGACTCTTCCACGAGCGGCCTGATCGACTATTACAAGAAGCACAGTCATCCCTGATCGCATATCTCACTGGTAACGTAATGAACCCCTGGGCAACGATTCCGTTTGTTTCTCTTTTTGCCAGCGCCATGCTGACGGTGTACGTATTTGCCTACAATAGAACCCAGCCGGTCAATCGCGCCTATCTCATGCTCTCGTTTGTTGTAACGCTGTGGATTTTCGGTGACTTTCTGTTGTGGGTTCGGGTGCCGGACTCATGGGTGATCACGGTACTGAAGGCCGAGTCGCTTGCCTGGTTGACACTGGGTTTCTGGTTTACACGATTTACCTATATCTTTATTCGTCGCAATAAAGACAAGGTCTATTACTTTATTCTTGCTGCCAGCATTGTTTTGATCTTGCCGACGCTACTGGGCAATCTGGTTATTTCAGGATTTGTTCATGAGTACTGGGGCATTCGAATCGTGGGCGGGCCGTTATACGTCCCCGTCACGCTGGTGGCAATTGCCTTTCCATTTGTTTTCTCCCTTTACCTGTTGATCGCAAAATATCGCGCCTCAACGGGAAGGGAGTATCGCATCCAGTTGGCAATAATAATCAGTGCGACTTTTGTGCCACTGATCCTGAGCTATGTGACGGTAATAATATTGCCCCATTGGTTCGGTATCCCGGTGATGGAGCTGATTACACCTAGTCTGCTGGTCTACAATCTATTTATGTTTGTGGCGATCATGCGCTACAAATTTCTTTCAATCGATGTCGAGGCTGTGGCCAATGACCTGTTCGCGCGAATACAGGATGCGGTGTTAATACTGGACAAAAAATCATCGGTACTGCAGATGAATGCGGTGGCAAAGGAGTTATTCAATATCAGGGAAATGCCACCGGCAGGAATAGTTGCGTCCATGCTGATTGACGACTTCCCCCGTCATGCCAACGATGATCATTATGAAGCCCGATTAGCAAAGTCGGCAGGTGAGCGAATAGTTTCGATATCCCAGGCCCCCGTGATCGGTCTCAGGAAGGATATCGGAAAAATTGTTATTGTGCGTGACATCACCAGGCAAAAGCAGGCCGAAGCAGAAATCAAGCAGATGAATGAAGATCTGGTTCAGGCGCGTGATGAGGCAATGGCGGCCAGCCATTCAAAGAGCCAGTTTCTGGCAAATATGTCCCATGAGTTGCGTACGCCGTTGAATGCGATTATTGGTTACAGTGAAATGGTTGCCGAAGAAATGGAAGATCTGGGTGAAACTGCCGTGGTGCCGGACCTTGAGAAAATCAATGTATCGGCAAAACATTTGCTGGCACTCATCAACGATATTCTTGATCTTTCAAAAATTGAGGCAGGAAAAACCGAACTCTACCTGGAGACATTTGATATTTCGGCCATTGTTCGTGATACAGCCGCTTTTGTACAACCGCTGGTGGAAAAAAACAGCAATACGTTGACCGTAGAATGCCCTGACACTATCGGCGAAATGACCTCGGATCTGACCAAGGTGAGGCAAACGCTGTTTAATTTGCTATCGAACGCCAGCAAGTTCACCGAGAAGGGTGATATCGTTCTTTCCGTCCAGCGTGCAGCGACCGAACCCGAAAGCGTATTGTTTAGCGTCAAGGATTCAGGAATTGGCATGACGACCGAACAACAGCTGAAACTGTTTCAGTACTTTGCTCAGGCCGATCCATCAACTACGCGAAAATTTGGTGGCACCGGGCTGGGACTTGCGATCTCCCAGCGATACTGCCAGATGATGGGCGGTGAAATCACCGTGGATAGCACTCCTGATAAGGGATCAATATTTCGCATGCGACTGCCAGTGTTAATTGTCGAATAATTCAACACTGCAGATACGACAGGGGATGCGCATCTTCCCCCATATAAGAGATGCAGTTGCTAACATTAACTATTGGCTACCATGATATTGTGATCGCAGTTGCGTAACTGATTTGGAGACAGGTTATTCCGGTCAGACTGGAGTGCCGGGGCGAGGGGAGATTTGAATCCATACACTGCAATACCACTTACCGCATTTTTCATAAATATTGTCATTACAACATTTGTTTATGCGCAAGATCACCGCGCGCCGGTTAATCGGGCATTTATCTGGCTTTCGTTGGTGTTTTTGTTTTGGGTGGGGTTTGACGTCGTAATCTGGTCACCGATCGAGCCGCAGTGGATCGTTCCGCTAATGAAGACACATGCCGTCGTTTACAATTTTGCCGGCATCGCATTTGTCAATTTTGCCTACACTTTTATCAATCGCAGTCGGGACGCGAAATATTATTTCTTTGGCGTGATGCCCTTTATTTCCATGATCGTGATCATGAGTACGAATCAGATTATTGTGGGCTACACTCCGGTATTCTGGGGTAATGCGATAGTGGGCGGGCCCTGGTACTTACCGTTTTCCATAATAAACGGGGTGATTCCGATTGCCTATGCGATTGTCTTGCTGGTTCGGCACCTGAAATACAGGAAGTCGGCGGTGGAACGCAAAAGGCTTGTGCTGTTTCTGACTGGAACGGTTATTGGGCTCACTACCGGATATCCGTCTTTTGTGCTGTTGCCACATGTGCTTGGTGTCGATGCCTTGCCAATACACCCGCTGAGCCTGATTGTTTTCCTGATTGCGGTTTACATTGCTATTACCAAGTATCGATTCCTGTCCATTAGCATCGGTGATGCCGCCAGTGAGTTGTTTTCAGATACCCGCATTGGAGTTGTGATTCTGAATATGAATGACAAGATCGTGCAATACAACAATGCAGCCCGTGATTTGCTGTCGGATAGCTCAGGAGGGACATTCGAGGAAAAAGTACATGATATCACTCAAATGACGCGCCAGAACGAAAAAGGAGATGACGGCGATGTTGTTGTCCAAAACGAGTCCGGTAAGAAATATGTCAGTGTGAGCAGTAATCCAATTAACTATTCCAGGCAGCAGATTGGAACACTGCTCTTTATTAATGACATTACTGCCCAGAAGAAAGCAGAGGAACTTATTGTTGCCTCCAACCGGGAGCTGGGTGACGCGCGTGATCAGGCATTACAGGCTAACCGTACAAAGTCAGCTTTTCTTGCCAATATGTCCCACGAGCTAAGAACCCCCTTGAATGCCATTATTGGCTATTCAGATATGTTGAGGGAAGAGGCCGGTCTAGCCAACAAAATCAATTGCATCCCTGATCTGGATCGTATTAATAACGCCGGCCATCATCTACTGACCTTGATCAATGACATTCTTGATCTAAGCAAGATAGAGGCCGGTAAAATGGAATTATTTATTGAGGAATTCAGAATCAACCAACTTGTTAATGAAGTTGAGTCCACGATAAGAGAAAAAGTGGACTCAAATAACAACGTGCTGATAACTCATTGCCCTGCTGACATTGGCGATATGGTAACTGATCGCATGCGCCTGCTGCAGGTGCTGAATAATCTGCTGTCGAATGCGCTGAAATTCACAGAAGGCGGCAAGATAACGTTCGACGTATATCGTGAGAACAGGGGCGAGCAGGATACGATAGTCTTCAGGGTTACCGATACCGGAATCGGTATGGCGCAGGAACAACAAAAGAATCTCTTTCAGTATTTCACCCAGGCCGATGTCTCTGCGACACGCAAATATGGTGGCAGTGGCCTGGGACTTGCAATCTCACAACAGTTCAGCCACATGATGGGCGGAGAGATTAGCGCCAAAAGTCAGCTGGGCGAGGGATCAGAATTTACGTTATGTTTGCCGGTAGAGGCAGTACCCTACCAATAGGCCACCGGCCACTTTCGCGGCCGGTATTCATGGGATACCGGATTTGCTGGTCAGGTTGGGATTCCGCTGTTAAATCAATCAGGCAACCTTGCGACGATCAGATTCGCCGATATCGGAATTGATAACGTCGGCAAGCGTTACGGTGCTTAGATACGCATGTAACTGGCGGCTGAGACCATTCCACATCGACTGCGTATTGCTAACACTGACTTCGCCACTTGCTTCGTTAGTGGCGTCATTTTTCAGTTGCTGGTTTTCTACTGCGCTGATTATGCTGGCGATGTCGATCTCTCGGCGGGGCTTGGCAAGGCGATAACCACCACCCGGACCGCGCACGCCGACCACAATATTCTTGCGACGCAGCTGGGCGAACAACTGCTCGAGATAGGAAAGGGAAATGCCCTGATCCATAGATAATTCGGTGAGGGTTTTTGTTCCCTGATCACCGCGCAAACCCAGTCGAATCATTGCCGATACTGCGAATCGGGCCTTTCTGGAGATTTTCATGGCTCTCTGCCTCCTGAAAAATAACGTGCCAAGCTGATTTCAGTGAAATAGCTGACTAATTGCAGCCAACATTATAATACCCGATAAATATAGTCAACTATTTGCCCAACGACCAACCCATTTTCAGCCGTTCTTCATAACCACTTCCCAGGCGTATAAAATGCCGTATATAAAGCGATCTCGTGCTCCGGTAAGGTAGGCCGTCATGACTCAGAAAACAGACATCTATGAGGTCACGGCCGACAATTTCCCCGTTTTGGTGATCGAAAATTCCCGTAAAGGGCTGGTTGTGGTTAATTTTGGCACGCCGACGGCAGCGCCTTGTCGCATTGCCCTGGACCGGCTGACTGGCCTGGTGACAGAGTATGGTGGCCGGTTTTTGCTGGTTCATGCCAATACCGACGCACAGACCGTGCTGGCAAGGCAGTGTGATGTTCAGAGCGTGCCCACCACCCAGCTCTATATTGCCGGTGAGCGGGTGGAAACAGTGCGTGGCGCCGAATCGGTGGCAAGTTTCAAGCAGGTGCTGGACAAGTACCTGTCAAAAATTGCCGCTCCCGCCCGGGTAAAGGCGCATAGAGCCTACGAAGCCGGCGAGGTAGAAAAGGCATTAACCATGCTGGCGCAAGCGGCCATGGAGAATCCTCACGATATCGAGATCCCGCTCGATTTGGCCAAATTACTAATGCGCGAGGGTCGCCATGAACAGGCATTCGATCTGTTGACATCGCTGCCAGAGGAACTCCGCAAGCAACAAGACGTCACCAGCTTGCTTGGGCACCTGGACTTTATTGTTGCCGCAAACACGACAGAAGATACCAAAGCGCTGTATAAAGCCGTGCAGGATGACCCCGGTGCACTGGAACAACGCTTCCAACTGGCCGCGAAAACACTGTTATCCGATAATTATGAGGCCGCGTTGGACGAGCTGTTCAAAATGCACCAACAGGACCCCGAGTACAAGGAGGCCCGCGCTAGGCGTGGCATGTTGACCATCTTTGACGTGCTGGGTGATGACAATGATCTGGTCCAGTCCTATCGCCAAAAACTCCTCGAGAATTATTAAACCAGAATTATTAAACCAGAACATTAAATATATTACTGATTCATTGTCATGCTTAAAGATACCCCGACTGTTACTTACCTGAACGATTACACACCGCCGAATTATTGGATAAACAAGATCGATCTCGGATTTGATCTTGATGAATCGCAAACCAAGGTAACGTCGCGATTGAGCATCAGGCGCACCGGCTCTCAGCCCTCGAAGGATAAATCGCTGGTGTTGAATGGTGAGGCGTTGGAGTTTGTTTCTGTTCGACTTGACGGCATCCTGTTGAGCAAGGATGTATACAAAAGGGATGATGAATCGCTAACTATCAGCAGTGTACCGGATAGTTTTGAGCTTGAAATCGTGACTATTATCAATCCTGGCGCCAATAAGGCGCTGGAAGGGCTTTATGTATCCGGCGGTATGTTCTGCACGCAGTGTGAGGCCGAGGGTTTTCGTCGCATTACCTATTATCTCGATCGCTCTGATGTGATGGCCAGATTCACTACCCGGATTGTTGCCGATAAATCGAAATACCCGGTGTTGTTATCCAATGGCAATTTGCTGAATAAGGGTGAGCTCGAAAATGGACGTCACTGGGTTTTGTGGGAGGACCCTTTCCCCAAGCCTTCCTACCTGTTTGCGCTGGTTGCCGGCAATCTTGAATGTCTGCGGGACACGTACACGACCCGGGAAGGAAAGGCCATTGCTTTGCAGCTTTATGTTGAACCCGGCAATATTGACAAGTGTGATCACGCGATGGCTGCGCTCAAAAAGGCCATGAAGTGGGACGAAGACGTGTTTGGGCTGGCGTACGATCTGGATATTTACATGATCGTTGCAGTGGGGGATTTCAATATGGGCGCAATGGAAAACAAGGGCCTGAATATTTTCAATACTGCGTACGTGTTGGCCAGTCCTGACTCTGCCACCGATGTGGATTATGCAAATATTGAAGGTGTTATTGGACACGAATATTTCCACAACTGGACCGGTAATCGCGTCACCTGTCGTGACTGGTTTCAGCTGAGTCTGAAAGAGGGGCTGACGGTTTTTCGTGACCAGGAATTCAGCGCCGACATGGGCTCGCGCGCGGTCAAGCGCATCAGCGATGTTCGGGCGCTGCGGGCGCGACAGTTCCCGGAAGATGCCGGACCCATGGCGCATCCTGTACGGCCAGACTCTTACGTAGAAGTAAACAATTTTTACACCGCGACGGTTTACGAAAAAGGCGCCGAAGTAGTGCGCATGATTCACACTCTTGTCAGTGCCGACGGCTTCAGAAGGGGTATGGATCTTTATTTTAAGCGCTTTGATGGGCAGGCCGTTACCACCGACGACTTTGTCCAGGCAATGGAAGATGCCAACGAGGTCGATCTTGACCAGTTTCGGCTCTGGTACCGCCAGGCCGGTACACCGGAAATCACGATAGAAACCGAATACGATCAATCAAGTCAAACCTATACTGTGACATTGCATCAGCAGACTCCATCGACAGCTGGTCAGAATACCAAAAAGGTGCTGCACATCCCGTTTCGTATGGGCTTGCTGGATAGCAACGGCAACGATCTGCCGCTGGTGCTTGATGACGGCACCGGGATTGTTGCAGGCGAACCTATCCACTTCAGGGAAGACTCGGCCACTTACAAATTTACCGGTATCAAGCAGAAACCGGTGCCATCATTTTTACGGGGATTTTCAGCACCCGTAACCCTGCAGTTGAATCTGTCGAATGAAGAGTTGGCGTATCTCGTTGCCAATGATACAGACAGCTTTAATCGTTGGGAGGCCGGCCAAGAACTCGCTTCTCGTTTGTTGCTGAAGATAATTGACGACATTGTTAACGGTCGTCACGCTAAAGTTGAGCCGCTATACATTAAAGCGATTGGCCATATATTGGCGGATCCATCGCTGGATAAGGCCCTGCTTGCCGAATCTCTGATCCTGCCGGCGGAGGGGGTTCTCACGGAACGGGTGGCATTTGCTGATCCCGATGCCATTCATCAGGCACGGCAGATGGTTTTGAGGGCGCTGGCGATTGAGTTAAAACAGCAACTGGTGGAGTGTTATCGCAGGAATAAAACAGAAGGACCGTACCAGTATAACGCCCAGGCATCCGGGCGGAGACGTCTACGCAACCAGGTGCTGCAAATACTGGCAACGGTAGAGACCCAGGACGCCATCGATATGGCTGTCATGCAGTATCATGAAGCCAACAATATGACCGACAGGCTGGCAGCGGTAAATGCGCTGGCAAACATAAACTGTTCCGAGCGCCAGCAAATTCTGCAGGCATTCCACGATTTTGCCGGCGATAACGCGTTGATTCAGGATAAATGGTTTTCAGTGCAGGCAGCGTCCAGTCTTCCTGATACGCTGGATACAATTTATTCCCTTATGGAGCAACCAGAGTTTGATATCAATAACCCCAATAAAGTGCGCTCGGTCATTGGTACTTTTTGTCATCGTAACCTCGTGTGTTTCCATGATGCCCGTGGCAGGGGTTATCAGTTTTTGGCCGATCAGGTAATGCGGTTGGATGACAGCAACCCGCAGATTGCTGCCCGGCTGGTGGGCGCTTTCAATCGCTGGAAAAAATATGATATCAATCGACAGACGCTCGCCCGACGCCAGCTGGAAAAGATTCTGACTCGACCGGGATTGTCCAAGGCCGTCTATGAAATCGTATCGCGGAATTTGGGAGAGTAATTCAGTGATGCCGGCATCCCTTCTATCCCGGGAATTTTGGTGTATTTAATATTGCCTATCGTCTGGTTTCTGCCATCGGCAACGCATTGGTGTCTTCTTTGCCTGGCTTTTCATTTTCCCCTCCAGGTCCCGTTTTATACGCCTAAATTCGGATAATGCGGCGAATAATGTGGTCATATTTTGCTATAGCGACAGGTTTCTTAATCTGAATACGTGCTCGAACGGAAAGCCAGATGAACTTGTATTGGTCGACTCCTAAGTCACGCTCCTGAAATTGCCCCTCTTGATTTTCTTATTCACACACTATATGAAGTTGATTATCTATTTTGTCCCAATGCGTTAATAGTTTGTCGCTGTTTAGTAAAGTAAATTATTAAAAAGTCCTCGTAATGCCTTGGCAACTAGTACGAGGCGGCTACACTTTTAGTCCAAACAATAAAAAGAGAATAAGAAAAGTCTAATATTCCGAACACCGGTGGGAGGGTGCCAGCTATTATTGGCCATTCGCGCTGGACAAATATTGAATACAGCTGAATGAGGGAACTTGAGCGTGAAAGACGCAAAAGATCTGGAAAACCGGATATTTACTGAACAAGTTAGTATGTTGTTCAAGCAATACCCAACGGCAGCTCTCACCGGCTCACTAGTGTCGTTGTTAGTAGTGTTTGTAATTTGGGAGCACGTTCCCCGGCCCATACTGCTTGGGTGGCTTGTTCTGCAAAACATCGCGTTGCTGGCAGGTTATGTGCTCGCAGTAAGTTACCGGAAAGAGTGCAGGACAGACGACGATCATTATTTCTGGTTTCGGCGCTACCTGATAATAATAGCTACAGTTGCTCTTTTTTGGGGCAGTGTGGCTATATTCCTGGAGTTTAATCTTCAGCCTCTGTCTCAAATTTTCATAATAATCTTTGTTGTAGGCGTTGCGTCTTCCGCACTCGTATTCACTATCCAAAATCTGTATGCATATTTCATATTCTTATCGGTTACGATATTGCCGGTCGTAATTTGGTTAATAGTTCAACCTGAAAGGATGCTGAATGGAATTGCTGGATTAGGAATATTGTTTTTCTTTCTACTTGCCTCTGCCGGTAGGCGTCTGAATCAGAGTCTTGTCGGCATGCTCAGACTACGTTTTGAAAAGGATGATTTAGCAAATGAGGTAAGACAGCTAAACGAAAATCTTGAGCAGAGGGTCATAGAAAAGACGCAGGCGCTAACAGAAAGCGAGGAGAGGTTTGATCTTGCGATGCAAGGCGCGAATGATGGGTTGTGGGATTGGGATATTCGGGGTCACTCTGCCTATTTTTCACCAATGTGGAAAACCATGCTCGGATTTCAGGACTGGGAAATCAGTGCTTCACCGCGTGAATGGCGGAGAAGAATTCATCGTGACGATTTGCGAAAAGTGCTACTGCAATTAAGTAGTCATTTACAAGGAAATTCG
>JAZFSZ010000120.1:0-3896 GCA_036446455.1 Acidiferrobacterales bacterium | reverse complement strand
CAGCGCTTCTATATCATCGGCCGCGACCGCAATATTTTCGGCCTTCGGTTCCAACGCGGTGCCGGCATTACCAGGGGCCACATACACCTTTTCGACTGCGTTAGACTGCGCTGCCTTCCAGGCTAGTGCGTGTTCGCGCCCACCACTTCCAACGATGAGAACCTTCATTCCTTAGTTACTCCGAAGCTAAATTTTCTTGACCCCTTGTTAGAATCTGAAGGCACGCATAATATAGATCAACAGTCGGTACTTTTTCGAAGCTGCGCATATTTGGCGTGAAGCCCAGCAGGCATGCCGCTGAGACGCAAGTGTAAGTGTCTTGGGAGAAAATAGTAACCCATCGAGCGGGGGCGGCGTAAAATCAAGTCTTATACGCCTTCATACCTCTATTTTTTTGGAGCTATAATGAAATACAAGTGTGTGTTTGTAGTTGGACCTGAAAGTTCAGGAAGCATGCTAATCGCTAAAATTATTTCTCATGCCCTAAATATTGATCAATACGGCGAGTGGAACGGGGCAGGTTGGAGCGATAAAGGCATGCATAAGGTCTGTCATCGATCACTGCCATATCTTATACCGCCGCAATATCCAGATATCGATAAATGGATACATAAAAACCAACATGACTACGATATTTTTTTTGTGATTGCTACGCGAGATATCACGATATCGGAAGTTTCTCGAATCAAAAGGTTTTCAAAGACATTAGAGCAAGTACAAAAAGAATCCAAACGAGCCAATGAGATTATCTGCGAGTTAATAAATAGCGGGCAAAAATACTATATTTGGTCCTACGAGACCTTTATGTTCTTAAAAATGGATTATCTGATATTGCTGTATAATTTTCTTGGCATTGATTCAGGCTATATGCCCACCCTTATAGACGGAAACAGAATAGCGCTTACAGGTGAATGATGATTTAAGGGTCTACGCGGATTCATGTGGGTTGATATTGGCATTTCTGGGTAGTGGTGGAAGAAATGCTGCTACGATTTTCAGCTTGAGATAGTTTTCGTCACGATAGCCATAGGCGCGTCGTTGTAGAACCCGGATTTTGTTATTGACCCCTTCGACCAATCCCAGACTGACTTTTGGTCGTTTTTTGAAGAAGGGTTTGCCACCCTTTATTCCCATCGAGGCAAGCCATCAAAACCGATTCGCTTACTGGTGGGGCTCTCCATCCTCAAGTATTTAGAAGACCTGAGTGATGAAGTCTTGATCCGTCGCTGGGTACAGAATCCCTACTACCAGGTCTTTACCGGAGAGATTGAATTTCAATGGCAACTGCCCTGTGATCCATCGGACCTGAGCTACTTTCGAAAACGTATTGGCAGCGAAGGGTTTGAAAAGATTCTGGCGGCCTCTATTGTCTTGCACGAGGAGAAAGCCTGTGAAGATGAAATGTGCATGGATACCACCGTGCAGGAGAAAAACATCACCTTTCCCACCGACGCGAAACAATATCGCAAGATACACGGCCATCTGCTCAAGCTCGCCCGAGAAGAAGGCATTGCCCTGACCCGGACCTACGAAAAAGAAGTTAAGCGGCTCAAGCTCCAGACCCGCTTCGCGACACACCCAAAGAATCGTAAAAAGGCACACAAAGCCGTCCAGCGGTTAAAGACCATCAGCAGTCGTTTGCTGCGTGAATTACAGCGCAAGATGACGCCGGAGCAACGGGCCCGCCATGCGGACAGGTTTGCCTTGTATCAGCGTATGCTGTCCCAGAAGCGGGGCGATAAGCACAAGCTCTACAGCCTGCATGAACCCCATATCTACTGCATGAGCACCAACAGTAGGCGCTTTAGGCGAAGGCAAGGCCCATCAACGCTATGAATTTGGCACCAAGGCCTCCATTACCACCACCAGAGACTCCAGTATCATCATTGGCGCTTTGGCCTTTGAGAAGAATGTCTTTGATGGCCACACCGTCCCTGCCGTCTTGGCGCAGGTGAAGCGTCTGACCAATCGAGTGCCTGGCATCGGCATTGCCGATCGGGGCTATCGTGGTAAATCCAGGGTTAATGACACACAGATCGTCACGCCAAAGCCAGCCAGAAAGAACGCTTCAAAATCCACACTGCAAATTCTGTTCGCTGAACGAAGTCCACAGTACATTTAAATGCCTGAAATGAATATTTCAGGGTCGACTAGTTATGGTCGTTTCAAGGACTTATAAAACACCATGGACACAATATACAGGTTATTTTGGCCTCTCACGCCGGCAATAGGGGTTCGAATCCCCTAGGGAGCGCCATTTAATCAATAAATCAGCCTTCTATGGGCTGGTCGTGCGGAAATGGTGACGTACACCTGGATTCACTAAAACCCATCGAAATGCGCCTGATTAATGAACCAGCGAAGGATTAACATTACCATCACATTGTCAGCGACCTGCAAATCAAAACAGACAAAAAATTGAAATCGCTCGTCAAGGCACGGTCCGGGCGAGAATCGCACTTTACAAAGGAGTCTGCTGCTTCGCGGCCCCGCATTAGAGCCCGGTACTTAACACCGTATTACCAGCTGAGATGCATTTTGAGATCGGTTCTAATATGTTCAAATATGCAAAAATCAAGTATATATGGCTAAGGAAGCTCTGATTTATTCATTGAATGGTTCATAATACGGTTTATTGCCTCGAGCCGCCTGGAGTCACCAAGAATGCGCCAACAAACCCTTGTTGTCAGTAGCTTCGAACGTTTTCGCAAGACCACGCGTCGGGAACAGTTTCTCGCCGAGATGGAACAAGTGATCCCGTGGCGCGATCTGTGCAAAGTGATCCGGCCGTTTTATCCCAAGCAGCAAGGCGCGGGTCGACCACCGGTTGGGCTGGAGCGGATGCTGCGTATTCATTTCCTGCAACACTGGTTCAACCTGCCCGATCCGGCGGTGGAAGAAGCCCTGTATGACTCGCGTGCCATGCGCCGTTTCGTCGACATCGATCTTGGGCGCGAACCGGCACCGGATGAGACCACGGTGTGCAAGTTCCGCCATCTGCTTGAAGCGCACAACCTGGGCGATGAGTTATTTGCATTGATCAATGCGTATCTTCAGGAAAACGGGCTGAAAGTCAGTACCGGCACGATTGTGGACGCCACGATCATCGATGCGCCCAGCTCGACCAAGAACAAAGACGGCGAACGAGACCCGGAGATGCATCAAACGAGAAAAGGCAAGCAGTGGTATTTTGGCATGAAGGGGCATATTGGCGTCGATAGTCAGACCAAGCTGATCCATTCGGTGGCCGCCACGGCGGCAAACGTGCACGACAGCCAACTGCTCGGAGACTTGCTGCACGGTGAGGAGACCCGCGTATGGGGTGACTCGGCCTATGCCGGGCAAGCCGATGTGATTCGTAAGCATGCCCCAAACGCGAAAGATTTTACCAACCGGAAGGGCTGCCGAAGCCGTTCGTTGAGCGATGAGGAACAGGCTAAGAACAGAACCAAGTCGCGGGTGCGGGCAAAAGTCGAGCATCCGTTTCTGGTGCTCAAGCGGATTTTCGGTTTCAACAAGGTCCGTTACCGGGGCTTGGACAAGAACGCAAACCGGCTGTTTGTGGCGTGCGGGTTGGTCAATCCGTACCTGGCGCGAAGACTGCTGTTGCGACCAACATAGGGAACGTGCGCCTGTTGTTGCCATTGACCCCGGAAATCGGAATGAATGGCAAAATAAGTGAATAAATCGTCTCGAATATCGAGCATTTTCCAAATATTTAATTGCGATATCACAAATACACGTAAATATAGATGTCAGCGTGAATTAATCAGACCTCCCCTAGGTGATTAGTGAAGTTGGTTTGGTGCATGCATGATCTCACATAACCCAAAATTTATTTTTGTCCATGTCCCAAAAACTGCCGGTAGCAGTATTATAAAGGCGCTTGCCAACCA
>JAZFSZ010000119.1:0-4003 GCA_036446455.1 Acidiferrobacterales bacterium | reverse complement strand
CCTGGTGTCTTGGCGGTTCGTTTTATTCTTTTAAATTAATACCCTGTCCGTTTTCGGCGGGGTTGTTTATTTTGACCCCTTAGCATGGATTAACCCTTGACCCTGAGCCTAAGATTTGACCTCCTAGTCCCTAAAAAGAATAAGAATTTTTTCCGAACCTGTGTCAACCAATCACAGTTTGGCGCGTTTTTACTCCAACAGACACTATGAAATCCTGGAGAAAAACATGAAAAAGCAATTTTTAATCAGTAGCGCATTTGCGGCAATCCTTGCGGTTTCGCCCGTATTTGCCGATGAAACCGGTCCTGGACAGCGTGTTGAGAACCACCTCGACCGCGTTGGCGACAAGATCGACAATCGCCTGGATCGACGTGGCGATCGAATCGATAACCGACTGGATCGACGTGGAGACCGCATCAATGAGCGCCTGGATCGCAGGGGTGATCGCATTGAGGGCCGATTTGATGCCCGTGCCGATCGTGCTCGTGAGGCAGGCAATGATCGTTTGGCCAACCGCCTGGAACGCCAGGGTGACAGAATTGATCGCAGACTGGATCGAAAAGGTGACCGCGTTGATCGCAGACTGGACCGCAAGGGTGATCGCATTAACAATAGGCTGGATCGAAAAGGCGACCGCATTGACCGCAGACTGGACCGCAAGGGCAAAAAAGCCCATCGTCGCATCGACCGTGGCCAACAGGGTTTCGGGCGCCAACTGAACAAGGCCGATCGCGCGGCCCATAGGTTTCATCGAAAGGCTCACAACGGTCGTCAACAGGGACCGCAGCGTCTTCACCGTCGGGCCCATAAAGCCCATCGTCAGGCCCATCGGGGCGGACCCGGTGGTCGTCGCTAGACAGTTGATGATGACGTACCAGAACGCGGTTCCGGTTAATGGAACTGGAATGACAGCAAGGAGAAAAAACTGGATTCCACCCAGGCACTGGATCGCTTTCTGGTCGGCGTCGAACGCCGGGCCTTCGTTACTGCCCGCATGGCCGTGGGCAGCGATGACGAGGCGCTGGATATTGTTCAGGACGCGATGCTGAAGTTGGCACAACGCTACAGCAATCGGGATGAGACTGAATGGGCTCCGCTGTTTCACCGTATCCTGCAAAGCAAGATTCGGGATTGGTACAGAAGGTCGAAGGTGCGTAACAAGTGGCGAGTTTGGCTGGGTAGTGGCAAGGAAGAGGGGCAGGGGGATCCCATTGAGCAGGTACCCGATCCGGGTGTACGGTCGCCCGAACAGGAATTGGCGACACGCCAGGAACTGGATGTACTGGAACAGGCCATCGTCAGCCTGCCGGCCCGACAGCAGCAGGCTTACATATTGAGGTCTTGGGAGGGCCTGGACGTCGCGCAAACAGCGAACGCCATGGCTTGCTCGACCGGCAGTGTGAAAACCCATTATTCGCGCGCATTACAGTTTTTGCGTAGTAAGCTGGATAACGATCAGTGAAAGAAAACGGTGATATGGTCAATGATATGAATGGTAGTGAAGACAAATTGATCGACCAGACACGCCGCGTACTTGATGCGCGTGCTGATCAACTGGACGATAATATTGTCGCCCGGCTGCGTGCTGGCCGGCTGCGTGCCACCGAGGTTGCAGCTAGAAAGAACAAGCGGCCGGCCTGGATCAACCCCGTAGGTGGGCTGGTGGCCGCGACACTGGTAGTCGGGATCGCCACCTCATTGTGGATGGCCAATCCATCGGTGCCGAAGCACGGTATTGAAGACATGGAAATTCTGGCGTCAGTGGAAAGCCCGGAGTTTTATCAGAATCTGGAATTTTATCTGTGGCTGGAGGAGCGCGCGCGTGCCGGTTAAGCGTTTGATGATGGCACTGGCAATATTAATCGCGGTTCCCGGTCAGGCAGAAGAGACACCCGACATGGAGATGCTGGAATATCTCGGTAACTGGGAAACGGCAAATGGAGAATATATCGACCCGATGGAGCTGAAAGAAGAAGACCTGCAACGGGAATCAGGGAAATCAAACGAGCAATGACAATGGAAAAACACACAATTCGATCACTTGTCGTTGCACTGATAGTTACGCTGGGCCTTGTTCTGGTGAGCCCGATGGTGTCGGCCAAATCCTGGGATGAACTCGCGGCAGCGGAACAAACGCTGTTGAGCCCGCTGAAAGGCAAGTGGAGCGACCTCTCGACCGAGCGGCAACAGCGTTTATTACGTGGTGCCAGGCGTTGGCAGGAAATGTCGCCGGAACAACGCCGTACCGCCAAGGCAAGGATGAAGAAGTGGCGCAAGCTGTCGCCGGAACAGCGTCAGCATGTTCGCGAAACTTATCGTCGTTTCCGTGAATTGCCGCCGGAGGCACAAAAACGTATTCGTCAACGGCGGGCACATTTTCGGTCACTATCGCCGAAAAGGCGTCAGGAACTACGTCAGCACTGGAAGGATATGACGCCGGCTCAGCGCCAGCGCTGGCGCCAGCGGGCGAAACGCCGCATGACACCGGAACAACGTCGCCGTTGGCGCCAATTCCGTCGCAACCGCGCTCGTTAGGTTAACCCCGGTCTATACCCTCGCAGCGTTGAACCTCCGCCTGCCAACCACTTTGGGATTCCATGATTGGGATTCCATGATTTCCGGCCAGGAAAAACAACTCTGATATTGCGCCCGTCGGTTATGGTAGATACCGCATCGACCATCGACCAAAAACAGGCAGGCACCATCCATATTCAGCCGGACCCCGCCCTCACCCTACCGCAGAATCAAGGTCTGGTCTCTCGTAGTTGATATGGATTGCGCCAGATTATGGCATCGATTATTGTTCGGGCCGAAATTTAATCGATGATTACAGGTGCCGGGCTGTATCACGGCAGCATGGTTTACCGGAGTAAAGAATGGGTGGGTTCGTCAAGTTTGGCTGTATGAATTGTGGATATGCTGAGGAACGCATTGGGTTTGGCCGGGGAAAGAGTTCCGAGTCTTGCTTGCGGCTTTATTGCTGTGATCAGTGCAAAACTGTGGGCAGTGCATGGGTCGAGGCTGACCGGCAACCACTTTGCGGGGGATGTTATAACAAGGAGATTACACTGCTTGAACCGAAAAATTCTTCCTTCAGCTGTCCCAAGTGTGACACCCTCGCTGTGCTTGCGGTACTGGAAGATACCTGGGATTAGCCCCCATTTCTCACCAGGCGGACAAAATATCGATAAACTTTCTTTGAACAAGTTATCAGGTCAAAAAGATAATATTCATACGATTACGGTTGTCCGCCTGGTGAGAAATGCGGGCTTGCGCCACACATTGGCTATTTTCTACCCGTGCACCTTAAGGGATTGACCATCAAGCTGTTATGCTTGTGCGTTATATGCCCCATGAATTTCGGGGTGCGGCGTCGGTGCTGACTGAATGAAAGAACAACGAAAAAAAATCATCATACTGGGAGGTTACGGCGCTGTCGGTAGCAGAATCTGCGCCGAGATTGCCCGTATTCCCTATGTTGAATGTGTTATCGCCGGACGCAACCCAAAACGTGCGCGCCGTCTGGCCAAATCAATGTCAGCCAGTACTCTTCGTATTGATATAGACAATCGCGAACTGGTGGAGCAGGAATTGGCGGATGCGTTTCTGGTGATTAATGCCGCGGCGCCATTTCAGAAACAGAGCCTTACCGTCGCCCGGTTCTGCGCAAAGTCCGGAGTACACTATATTGATCTTGCTGATGACCGCAGTTTTGTGAACGGTGTGTTACGCCTGAATGCGCAGGCAAAGCGGAGCGGTAGTCTGCTGGTGACCGGCGCCTCGTCGATGCCGGCGATTGCCACAGTGCTGGTGGATTCACTGGCCGGCTATTTCGATAAAATAAATGAAGTCCGTGTTTTTGCTGTCGGCGGGAATCAAGTACCGAATGGTCGCGCCAGTGCGTATTCACTGCTGAGCAAGATTGGCGGTACCATGCGCAGTAAACGCCGCGGTCGGTGGCGTGAAATGTCCTGCTGGACCGAACCCAGAAAGGTCGACTTTC
>JAZFSZ010000118.1:0-11873 GCA_036446455.1 Acidiferrobacterales bacterium | reverse complement strand
GTCAAATACCTGTAGCGCAGGTACTAACTGACCGCCGGCGAAGGTCTGGATATGCAAACGCCCATGACTCATGATGCCCACTTCAAGAGCAAAGCGTTCCGCACCCTGTTGAAAGATCGGGAAATTGGGTGGCCACGAGGTAACCATTTTCCAGCGAAAGATCTTTTCGGCATGGATCGCGGGCGCCGCCAGCAGCCAGCCGGCAACCGTAGTTTTGAGAAAGTCGCGACGCTGCATCTACAGTTTGCGTGCCCTGGCATAGGCAGCTTCCGAGATTTCATTCCAGGCGTCGTTATTAGCGCGGAATTTCTCGTAGGCTTCATAAACTTTCCTGAAGGTCTTGTCTTTGGCGGCGGTTTCTTCCATCACGGTTTTCGCGTGTATGCGCAATGCGCGAATGACGTCAGCCGGATACTCATAGGTTTTTACTTTGTATTTGGTTTGTAATTCACGCAGGGCCTCAAGATTCTTCGCCTCAAATTCAGATAACATCCACAAATTGGATGCGGTAGCGGAAACCCTGACAATCAGCTTGAGATCGTCCGGCAATGACTCCCAGGCCTTGCTGTTAATCGTCAGCTCCAATGCAGTACCGGGCTCGTGCCAACCAGGGTAGTAGTAATACTTGGCGGCGCGATACAGGCCCAGACGCAGGTCATGATAAGGCCCGACCCATTCGGTGGCATCGATGGTGCCACGTTCCAGCGCCGTGTAAATTTCACCACCGGCCATCAATACCGGATTGACGCCGGCCTTGGCCATGACTTTGCCACCGAGACCGGGGATACGCATCTTCAGGCCTTTGAGATCAGCAATGGTGTTGATCTTCTTGCGAAACCAGCCGCCCATTTGCACGCCGGTATTGCCCATGGGCAGGGGCACAACACCATAAGGTTTGTAAATCTCCTGCCACAGTTCGATACCACCACCGCCGTAGAACCAGGCGTTCATTCCTTGCGCATTCATACCGAAAGGCACCGCGGTAAAGAATTGCGCCGCCGGAATTTTGCCCGCCCAGTAATAAGCGGCACCGTGTCCCATCTCCACCGTGCCCTGGGAGACAGCATCAAAGCTTTGTAATGGCGGCACCAGTTCACCGCCGGCGTAGACTTTGATATTGAGGCGCCCCGCACTCATCACCTTGACGTCGCTGGCAAAACGTTCGACGCCTTTCTGGAATACCGGGAAGTTGGGCGGCCAGGTGGTGACCATTTTCCAGTTATAGGTTTTTCCGGAAGTTTTTAATTTGGTCGTGTCATCATCTTTTTTGCCACACGCGGCCAGTGTCGCGCTGGCACCACCTAACGCCAGTGCCTTGAGCAGTTTACGCCTGTCCATGGGTCTCCTCCCGTTTTGTTGCCTGTTAATGCTGGCGGTGTGCCGCCGGTCAGACCATAGAGTCTACTGTTCAAGCATAGCCTCGACAACGGCGTTCCAGGCCCGGGCAAGATTGTCGCGGTTATAACCGCCACCGCCCATGGCGATAATACGCCCGTGACAGACCTCATCGGCGATTTTGCACAGCTGCCGAGTGGCGTGGTAATGCGCTGCCGGGCTATAGGCCATGTCGGTAATGGGATCACCGCTAATGGAATCGGCGCCAGCTTGCAGCAGGATAATTTCGGGTTGGCCATCGCGCACAAATTGCTCCACCCGCGACCACTTGCGATGAAAGGCTTGGTCATCTGCCCCCGGCGGCATGGGAATATTCAATTTGGTGTCCTCGGCCTTACCTTGGCCGGTTTCGCTGGCAGCGCCGGTACCAGGGTAAAGATAACGCCCGTCTTCATGCATGTCAGCAAAAATCAGATCGGGATCGTCAGCGAAGGAATAGAATACACCGTCACCGTGGTGGGCATCGATATCAACATAACCAATCCGCTTGATGCCGTAGTTGGCGCGCAAGGTTTCGATGCAGACGCCAACGTCATTGACGACACAAAAACCAGCAGCGATGTCACGTCGGGCATGATGCAGTCCGGCGATTGGAATGAAGCAACGTTTGTGTTCGCCCTGAATTACTTCCCTCGCCGCGTCGAGCACGGTGCCAACGACGAAACTTGCTGCTTCATACATACCCTTAAATGCAGGTGTATCACCATGGTCGAGAAAACCGCTGCCTGTCTTTGACAGGACTTTGACTTTGTCGATGTATTGCTGGGTATGAAATCGAACGAGATCCTTTTCCTCGCACTGCACGGGAGTGCCGATATCAACTTTTTTATCGAGTCCGCGGCGCTTGCATTCATCCCAGAACGCGTCGAGTCGATCAGGGCCAAAGGGGTGGCCTTCACCAAACCCGTAGCGAGCAAGATCTTCCCCGACATAAACGCGGACAGACATCGCGGTCAGTGAAACATCAGTTTAAAAATACAGTAGGTGCTATTGAGAAGCAGCGCGAGACACGCACTAGTCACCACCAACGCAAGCGCGGCACCGATGAAAAATGACGTCTGCATGAGCAGAACGATCGCAAAGACTGGTACCAATATAGCTGCAGAAAATACAAGAATCGGTACAAAATTTTTGGTAAAACCGGCCATGGCAGCCGTAAGCGCATTGCCGGCATCCTTGCCCGACACATATAACGGCAACGCCAGGGCCAGAAAAATAACAACCAGGATGATCAGCACGTCCATCACGGCATGGGCACCCATAACACGAATGGCTGCCTCGGTGCCCATAACCAGCAGATTGTCCGGCGACAATAACGCAGAACCGCCTACAGTCTGGCCAACCACCTGGATCACCATGCCCAGTGCCAGGCACATGGCACCCAGGCCCAGAATAATCAGAATCATGTCGATTTCACCAAAAATTGAAAACAGAGCGAAGGTCAGTTTTGCACCCAGCGTTTGTGGTTTGGCGGACGACTCAACATTGCCCGAACGCATTTTTTGCATCGCCAACATGCTGCTGGCGCCCAGTATCGGTGTAATAAAATAGACAAGCAGCAAGCCAATAACAGGGACGCGGGTGAGCACAATCGCGATGACGACATAGACCAGCCCAAGCAGCCACCACAGCAGCAAATCTTTTTTCCAGAATCGCCAGCCACAGCCAAACCACTGTATCCCCTGACGAACATTGAATCTGCGAACATTCATGCATTTTCCCAGTTATCTATCGAGTGTGGCCACCGGGGGAGTTATTTCCAATGAGCGATCATATCCGTCCCGCGATCAACTCTGTCTTGCAAAATGCGCCGGAACGCCTCCGGGTCTTTTACGTGCGTCATTTCTCCAGGGCGTGGAAAATGCATATCATAAAGTCTTGATAACCAAAAGCGCAGGGCGCCAGCGCGCAACATCAGTGGCCAGGCCTCTTTCTCGGCACCATTCACCGAACGCGTTTGCGAATACGCCCTGATGGCGTGGCTGACCCGCTCTTGATCAAGAGTGCCATCGCCGTTACTGCACCAGTCGTTCACCGTGATAGCCAGATCGTATAAGTAGTAATCCGTACATGCGTAATAAAAATCAATGACGCCGCACAAACGATCTCCATCAAACAAGGCATTATCTCTGAACAGGTCGGCATGAATAATGCCACTCGTCAGATTGAGGCTATCGTATTTCGACTGATAAGAAATCTCGTTTTCAAGAATCTCGTTTTCACGCGCAGACAATTTTTGCTTCAGTGCGGTGGCCGTTTCCACCCGCCAGGCGTGGCCACGCGGGTTCAGGCGCTGTTGCGGAAAGGTCTCGCCGGCATTGTGCATGCGTGCCAGTAGATTGCCGACGGCTGAACATTGTGTCGGTAACGGCAAACCGACCGCGGAGCCATCGAGTCGATCGACCAATGCGGCCGGCTTGTCCTTGAGGCTACACAGGAAGAGGCCTGACTTGTTTGCCAGGGGGTGGGCGCTGGGGATGCCATGTTCAGCCAGGTAAGCGGTGAGATCGAGGAAGAATGGCAGTTCCTCTTTTGAGTGTTGCTCAAAGATAGTTAACACAAACTGGCCACCCGTGGTGGTGACAAAATAGTTTGTGTTTTCGATACCGGATTCGATGCCAGTAAAACGCACCAGATCACCGGCCTTATATTCCGTTAAAAACTGTTCTAGCTCGTCAGCGGTAATGCTGGTGTAGACAGACATATTGTTCTTCTACTTGTCAGTAAGTCGAGGGAATCAAAGATTGAGTTTTATTTTCTGTTCTTCCTCGGTGGGCTCAAAACCGCTCTTTTCGTAGTAACGGAAAATATGTTCCACTACTTCGTCAGATGTATCGACGAGCGTGAACAGATTCAGATCCTCCGGGCCTATCATGCCTTCCTTTATCAGTGTCGACTTGAACCAGTCAATGAGACCAGTCCAGAATTTTTTACCCACCATGACGATTGGCATACGCACACTCTTGCCGGTCTGAATCAGGGTCAATGCCTCGATGACTTCGTCCAGGGTGCCAAAACCGCCGGGCATGACTACATAGGCCTTGGCATACTTGATAAACATGACCTTGCGCGCAAAGAAATGCTGGAAACTCAGAGACAGGTTTTGATATTCGTTTGCGCTTTGCTCCATTGGCAAATTGATATTGACACCGACGCTGGGCGACTTGCCATAATAGGCACCCTTGTTGGCCGCTTCCATAATACCGGGGCCGCCGCCGCTGATGACCGAGAAACCAGCATTCGATAATTTGCGCGCGATTTCCTCCGTCAGCAGGTAATATGGGTGTTCGGGATTCGTCCTCGCCGACCCAAAGATACTGACCGAAGGCTGAATTTGCGACAGGTGCTCAAAACCGTCAACAAACTCCGCCATAATCTGGAAAATCTTCCAGGACTCCCGTGACATAGTGCCTGAGGACAAGGTCGATAGGGCCGATTTATTAAATGATGATGAATCGTTTTCCGGCATAATATTTTATATTTTGTTAATTCCGTTTGAGTGTTTATGAACAGTAAAAAGAAAAACAATGCGCTGATACTGGTAGACGGTTCATCGTATCTTTACCGCGCCTTTCACGCCATGCGACAAGCCGACTTGAGCAATTCCAGCGGTGAACCCACTGGCGCCGTTTACGGCGTGACCAATATGTTGCGCAAACTGCTCACCGATTACGACCCACAGTATATCGCGGTAGTTTTCGACGCAAAAGGAAAGACTTTCCGCAATGACCTGTATCCGCAATACAAGGCCAATAGGCCGCCCATGCCCGAGGATTTACGACCCCAGGTGGCGTGGGTGCACAAAGTTGTCGAGGCCATGGGGCTCAATTTGCTGGTGGTCGAAGGCGTTGAGGCAGACGATGTGATCGGCACATTAGCCACTCAGGCCGCCGATGAGGGGCGTCAAGTCACCATTTCATCCGGTGACAAGGACCTCATGCAACTGGTGAACCAGCGCGTCAATATGGTCGATACCATGAAAGACGTGATTTACGATCACGATGGCGTCGTTGCCAAATTCGGTGTACCGCCGGACAGAATGATCGACTATCTCACACTCGTGGGCGATACCTCGGATAATATTCCGGGAGTGCCTGGGGTGGGGCCGAAGACAGCGGTCAAATGGCTGCAGCAATTTGGCGCACTGGATGACATCATCGCCCATGCCGAAAAGATCAAGGGCAAGGTCGGAGAAAATCTGCGCAATTCACTGGACCAGATACCGCTTTCCAGGGCGCTTGTAACCATCAAGCGCGATGTCAAGCTTAAACAAAAACCGAAAGATCTGGCGCGCCGGCCGTTGGACGAGCAAACCCTGCGCGACCTGTTTGCGCATCTGGAGTTCCGCCCCTGGCTGGATGAGCTTGGCGGTGTAAATGCGAACAAGCTAAACGAAGCATCTGCAAAGTACAGCGCTGTATTAACGGAGATAGATCTCGATAGCTGGATTGCGCGGTTAAAAAAATCGGAATTATTTGCCTTTGATACTGAAACCACGAGCCTGAGCGCCATTGATGCCGAGATAGTTGGCGTATCCTTTACCGATAAAGTGGGCGATGGCGCCTATGTGCCAGTGGCGCATGACTATGCCGGTGTGCCGGACCAGTTAGACCGAGATTATGTGCTGAACAAGCTCAAACCGTTGCTGGAAGACCCGCAGCAGTTCAAGGTCGGGCAAAACCTCAAATACGACGCCGAGGTGTTGGCCAACTATGGTATCGACCTTAAAGGCATACAGTACGACACCATGCTCGAATCCTATGTGCTCGATTCCACTGCCTCGCGCCACGACATGGACAGCCTGGCATTGAAATACCTAGGCCATAAAAACATCAAATTCGAGGACGTTGCCGGTAAAGGCAAAAGCCAGATCACCTTTAACGAGGTACCGCTGGAGCAGGCGACCCCTTATGCCGCCGAGGATGCCGACATCACCTTGCGCCTGCATGAAGAGCTGTGGCCGCGATTGCAGAAGACACCGGCTTTGGTAAAACTCTTTAATGAAATCGAGTTACCCCTTATCGACGTATTAAAGCGCATGGAATACACCGGTGTCAGGATCGATGCCGACATGTTACGCAAGCAGAGTCAGGAGCTGGCAAACCGCATGCTCGAAATCGAGCAAGAAGCCCATGATACCGGTGGCCAGCCGTTTAACCTGGCTTCACCGAAACAGATTCAGGAAGTGTTGTATGACAAGCTCGAACTGCCAGTACTGAAGAAAACACCGAAAGGCGCGCCGTCAACGGCGGAAGAAGTGTTGCAGGAACTGGCGCTGGATTATCCATTGCCGGCATTGATTCTGGAGTGGCGCGGACTGTCCAAACTCAAGTCCACCTATACCGACAAACTGCCGGTGATGATTAGCACAAAAACCGGTCGCGTACACACCTCGTATCATCAAGCCGTAGCCGCCACTGGACGCCTGTCGTCATCTGATCCCAATCTGCAAAACATTCCGGTCAGAAGCAAAGAAGGCCGACGCATACGTCAGGCCTTTTTGCCAGAGAAAGGCAGCATCATGTTGTCGGCGGATTATTCCCAAATAGAGTTGCGCATTATGGCGCACCTGTCGGGGGATGACAGTTTATGCAAAGCTTTTGCCAGTGGTGCCGACATTCACAGCGCCACGGCGGCGGAGGTATTTGGGGCCAAACTGGAAGACGTCACCAAGGATCAACGTCGTCACGCCAAGGCCATTAACTTTGGGTTGATTTATGGCATGTCTGCGTTTGGTCTGGCGCGGCAGTTGAAGATAGAACGCCACGCTGCACAGGAATATATAGATCTCTATTTCTCACGTTATCCCGGTGTGAAGGAATACATGGAAACAACGCGCGCCGCGGCGCACGACAACGGTTACGTGGAAACCCTGTTCGGTCGCCGGCTCTATCTGCCGGATATCAATGCCAGCAATCACAATCGCAGGCAATACGCCGAACGCACCGCCATTAATGCACCGATGCAGGGAACGGCGGCCGATCTCATCAAGCTGGCCATGATTGCCGTCGATAACTGGATTCAGATGCAGGCACCTGATATCAAAATGATCATGCAGGTACACGATGAACTCGTGTTTGAGATACCTGAAAATCTACTGAACGAAGCAGAAAATAAAATCCGCGAATTAATGACTGCTGTTACCGATTTGGCAGTGCCACTGGTGGTGGATGTGGGCAGTGGCAATAACTGGGATGAGGCACACTAATGCTTGCAGTGCTATTGCCAGTTACAGTTAAACTGAATTCTGGAAAGGCTAACTGGGTAACACCCGCATAAAAAACGCTTTCAGGTACTCGGTTTCCGGGATACCGGGGTGTACCGGGTGATCCGGTCCTTGCTGTCCGTGTTCAATGATTTGCGCAAAACGATCGATGTGGCGGGAGGCGCCAAGCAGAATCTCGCGCAATTTGTCGCGTTGCAGGTGATAAGAACAGGAACAGGAAATCAGCATACCGTCTTTGGCCAGCACTTGCATGGCCATGCGATTGAGTCGGTGGTAGGCCTTGAGACCTTCAGCCGCATCTTTCTTGCGTTTAATGAAGGCCGGTGGATCAACAATCACCACATCGAATTTTTCCCGATCAGCCCGCAGCCGGCGCAACATCTCGAAGGCCTCTTCTTTTTCCGCAGTTATTTTTTGCCCAATACCATTTAATTCAGCGTTGGCCACAACGGCGTCGATGGCGCGGGCCGAGCTATCGATGCACATCGCGGAGTCGGCGCCGGCCAATACCGCCTGGATGCCCCAGGCGCCGACATAACTGAAGATGTCCAGCACGCGGGCACCTTTGACATATTTTTGCATGCTGGCGCGGTTGTTACGCTGATCATAAAACCAGCCGGTTTTCTGGCCCTCGGTAACCGATATTTCAAAGCGCGCATGGTTTTCTTCTACTATTACCCGTTGCGGAATATTGCCCAGCACTGTCTCGACATAACTCTCCAATCCTTCCAGCTTGCGCACACTGGCGTCGTTGCGTAGCAGGATGGCGCCGGGAGAGACTACTTTTCGCAGCGCCGTGACAACATCGTTTTTGAGTCGTTCCATGCCTGCCGTGGTGAGCTGCACCACCAATATGTCGTCGTAGCGGTCAACCACCAGGCCGGGCAGGCCATCGCTGTCGCCGTAGACCAGTCGATAAAAGGGCCTATCGTACAAGCGCTTGCGTAGCGCCAGCGCGATATTGAGTCGGTGAATAAGCAGGGATTTGTCGAGAATATATTTTGGACTGCGCGATACCAGGCGCGCGCAAATCAGGGCGTGTGGATTGATATAACCGGTACCGAGATTGTGACCGCTGGCGCCCTGAATCAGCACCGCTTCGCCAGTTGCAAATCCGGTCAGGGGTGTGGCCTTGTTATCGACCTCGTTGCTGAAAACCCAGCTGTGGCCGGCGCGCAGGCGGCGGTCTTTGTATTTGCCGAGACGTAATACCGGAAGTCTGTCTGCCATGATTATTTGCTCGCTTAAATCGCGCGGCAGTATATCCCCTGTTTTAGCTGCGGTCTGTTGAACTTTTCCGTTCCGCCACCATCTATAGATATGAGGCGGTCGCCCGACCGTCTTAACCCGCTCCTCCTCCCTGAGCGGGCGAGTCCTGGATTATTTCTAGGATGTTTTTGCCCCGGGCACTATTTTTGTCCGGGGCGTTTTTATGCCTATTCCTCCAGTTCCAGCCAGTGCGCGATTTGCGCGTGGGCGTTTTCAATTCCGATGCGCTTGGAAGCGGAAAAACGTTGCACGCTGGCAATGGGCCAATGCTGTTGTAATGCCTTCTCCACTCTAGCAAGTGCGGAAGCAGCCTCGCCGCGTTTAAGTTTGTCGATTTTGGTCAGCAGGACATGCACTGGCATATTGGCTGCGAGGCACCAATTCAGCATTTGCTGGTCACCCGTTGTCAGCGGGTGGCGACTGTCCATCAACAGAATCAGGCCCTGCAAGCTCTGGCGCACTTCAAGATAACGATGCAGGGTCTTTTCCCATTTCAGGCGCACCGACTTTGCCACTTTGGCGTAACCGTATCCCGGCAGGTCCACCAAACGTCGAGTTTCGCCCGCTACCGGCAGATCAAAAAAGTTAATATGCTGCGTGCGCCCGGGGGTGCCACTGGTACGCGCCAGCCCCTTACGCATGGTGATGGCATTGATAGCACTGGATTTACCCGCATTTGACCGTCCCGCAAAGGCGACCTCCAGGCCCTCGTCGGGTGGCAAATCCGATAGCGATGGCGCGCCGAGGGAAAATTCGATTTTTCGCAGTAATTCGACGATTTGCATGGTGTAAATTGACCTTAATTCTGGCTCTTGGTATATAAAGCGGCCCTTAAGCGTGGGTGGTCAGGGGTACGCCGGCCGAAGTGTAACCGTCGAGCGCGTGAGCGCGGTACCCCTACTTGGCAAGTACACAGATTTCTAGAGGTAACCTAATGAAAAAAGTAATTATTCTTCTGGTTAGCGCCGGATTATTTGCCGTTGCGACGTCGGCAATGGCCTCTGGCAGCGTGTCCAAAGGCAAGATTCTGGCAGGCAGCTGTGTAGGTTGCCACGGTGTTGGAGGTGTTAGCAGTAATCCCGACTGGCCCAGTCTTGGCGGTCAAAGTGCCGGCTACACTGCCAAGCAACTGGCCGATTTCAAGTCCGGTGCGCGCAAGAACCGCTTGATGTCTGACCAGGCAGCCGGTTTAACCAAGGCGCAGATGGCCGACCTCGGTGCCTACTATGCTGCACAGAAGTCGCCTCGTTCAATGGCAAAAAATGCCAAGTTGGCAAAAAAGGGTGAAAAGCTCTATCGGGGCGGTAATTCCAAGACCGGCGTCGCCGCCTGTATGGCTTGCCACGGACCTTCTGGTCTCGGTATCCCGCCACATTACCCGGCAGTGACCGGCCAGCACGCAAAATATACAGCTACCCAGCTACGGGCCTTCAAGCGCGGTACGCGCAAGAATGACAACAACATCATGAGTCATATAGCGTTCCGCATGTCTCACGAAGAAATCAGCGCCGTATCCGCCTACATGGAAGGGCTGACTGTGCGTTAGGTTGGTTCGGGGAGCGGTTTCTGCCCCTGGTATCTCCCCCCGACCCTCCCTTTCCGAAAAGCCCTTGGCTCTTTTACCCTGGCTGCCCATTTGTGGCAGCCAATTCTCCCGCTGACGCTTTGGGTCGCTGCTATCTGCCCCTGCGCGTCCTGTGTCACCTGATTGTCTACATACCTCTTTTTGCCGCCACCAATTAAGTGATAAGTTTCAGATACTTAGTTAGTTTATCTAAGCTGGCACGGCTATTGCTTCTCCAGTATTGGTAACGGAAACGGGTAATGCCCGATTAGAAAAAGGAAACACATTCGGAGGTTAGGTCAATGTTAAGCCATATCGTAAATCTGGTGAGCGACTATGAGACTGGGCACGGCGCCAAGCCCAACCTGGTCTACATGAACGAGACCCATTACGGCTACCTGCGGGAGGAATTGCCGGGGATACGTGATCACCACGACCTGGTCTCAATTCTCGGCATTGATATCGCCTTGAGTGACGAAACAATTCAGCCAACGGTCGCTACCGTCCGCTTTGGAGACGAAAACATCCTGGTTAGTTAAAGGTTATCTGCACCAAACGTATGTGGGGGTGCAGTACCGCGGCTGGAGCTTGCTCCGGCCGTTTTTTTTATAGAAACACAAAAAAATTTGCCGCAGAGGGTCGCTCTTGCGCATCCCTGCGCTCGCGGCACTTGTGTTTCCATACACATCGCGCAAAGACGCAGAGGAACATCAAGGGCGGTCCGACGGACCGCTAAAAATAAGGAATATTACTTGTTACGGCCGGCTGAAAGCCGGCCCTATGATTTTTTCTTTTCTCTGCGTCTTTGCGCCTCTGCGGCAGAAATTATTGCTATGCCCTTCTGCGTTGGAATTGAGCTGTTACAGCGTCATCATCGCTGTGCGTGCGGCGTCGAGGGTGGCGGCAATATCGTCCTCGCTATGGGCTGCGGAAACGAATCCTGTTTCGAATGCCGAAGGCGCCAGATAGACTCCGGCAGCAAGCATGGCGTGGTAGTACTTTTTGAAACGGTCGATATCGCAAGCCATGACTTGTGAAAATCGTGTCACCGTTGCCTCCTCGGTAAAGAACACACCAAACATGGCGCCAACCGCTTGAGTGCTGAGTGGCACGCCTGTCTCTTCCGCAATTTTGGACAGGCCTTGAGTCAGGGTTAACGTACGCGCGTTCAGGTCGCGATGGAAATTCTCTTTCTGGATCGCCGTGAGTGTGGCGATGCCCGCCGCCATGGCAACGGGGTTGCCGGACAAAGTGCCGGCCTGATACACCGGGCCATCCGGCGCGATGTGATCCATTATATCGGCACGCCCACCAAAGGCACCTACCGGCATACCGCCGCCGATAATTTTACCCAGTGTGGTCAAGTCAGGCGTCACGCCGAATAAAGACTGGGCGCCGCCCAGGGCAACGCGAAAACCG
>JAZFSZ010000117.1:0-3721 GCA_036446455.1 Acidiferrobacterales bacterium | reverse complement strand
GGCAGCCATGAACTCGGCCGGATAATGCGCCTTGAGCCAGGCCGTCTGGTAAGCAATAAGCGCATAGGCGGCAGAGTGGGAACGGTTAAAGCCATACCCGGCGAATTTCTCGATCAGGTCGAATATGTATCCGGCCTTTTTCTCGTTTATGTCGTCCCAGCGTGCTACTGCGCCCTTTACAAAACCATCACGCTGACGCGCCATCTCTTCCGGTTTCTTTTTACCCATGGCGCGGCGTAGCAGATCCGCGCCCCCCAGGGTATATCCGGATAGCTCCTGCGCAATCTGCATCACCTGTTCCTGATACAGGATGACGCCGTACGTGGGTTTCAAAATCGGTTCCAGGCTCGGATGCGGATACTCTACCCGGGCGCCATGTTTGCGATCAATAAAGTCATCGACCATGCCTGACTGCAACGGACCCGGGCGGAACAGTGCGACCAGCGCAATAATCTCTTCAAAGTTGTCCGGTTTCAGCCGCAGGATCAGGTCCTTCATGCCCCGTGATTCAAGCTGAAACAGGGCTGTGGTTTTGCATGACTTTAACAGCGCAAAGGTCTGTTCATCATCAAGCGGCAATTGATCAATGACCAGCAGTGTTTCGCCAAGCTCTTTTCGTTTCACATTGATGGCTTTGGTCGCCTTGTCGATAATGGTGAGATTGCGCAACCCGAGGAAATCAAACTTCACCAGGCCAATGGCTTCCAGGTCATCCTTGTCGAACTGCGATACGGCTTGTTTGCCCCCTTGCTCAAGATAGAGCGGCACAAAATTGGACAAGGCCGAGGGCGCGATAACGACACCACCGGCATGGCGGCTGGCGTTACGCGATAATCCTTCCAGAGTACGCGCCATATCGATCAGTTCATGCACGTCATCTTCGTTGTCGTAGCGCTCTTTGAGCACCGGTTCCTGTTCCAGGGCCTTGTCCAGCGTCATGCCAATCTCGAATGGAATCAGTTTGGCGAGCCTGTCGACAAAACCGTAGGGATGATCAAGCACGCGGCCAACGTCGCGCACTACCGCCTTTGCCGCCATGGTGCCGTAGGTAATGATCTGTGACACTTTGTCATGCCCGTAGCGCCCGGCCACGTATTCAATCACGCGGTCGCGCTTTTCCATGCAAAAGTCGATGTCGAAATCCGGCGTGGACACACGTTCGGGATTGAGGAAGCGTTCAAACAGCAGTTTGTGCTTGATCGGATCCAGATCGGTAATACCGAGGCTATAGGCCACCAGCGATCCCGCGCCCGACCCCCTGCCCGGCCCCACCGGCACATCGTTCTGCCTGGCCCACTGAATAAAATCGGCAACAATAAGAAAGTAACCGGGGTATCCCATCTCGATAATGACGTCGAGTTCCCGTTTCAATCGCTCGTCATAGACTGTCCTGTTTACCGGTTCGCTGTTGGCCTCAATTGCCTCTATGCGTTTTTTTAGCCCGCGCTCAGTTTCGGTTCGCAGGTGATTATCCACCGTCACGCCCTCCGGCACCGGGAAGTGGGGCAGGAAGTACTCGCCAAAATTGAATTTCAGATTGCAACGACGTGCAATCTCCAGCGTGTTGCTCAGCGCTTCCGGAATATCGGCAAACACCTCGGACATCTCGTCGGTGGACCGGAAGTACTGTTGCTCGGTAAAGCGCTTTGGACGGCGACTGTCGTTGAGCACACGCCCATCCTGAATACAGACGCGGACTTCATGGGCCTCGAACTCATCGGTATTGAGGAAGTGAACGTGGTTGGTTGCCACCACCGGTATCGACATTTCTGCTGCTAACACCACCGCGTCATGGACATATTCCTCTTGATAGGGCTGACCGGTTCGTTGCAACTCTATATAAAATCGATCACCAAACAGTTGCCGATAACCTGCAAGCAGTTCGCTGGCAAGAGACGTATTTTTTGACAACAGCGCCTGACCGACATCGCCTTGTTGTGCACCTGATAAGGCAATCAGACCACCCGAAAATTGATCGATCCAGTCGCGGGAAATACACGGCCGGCCGGAGTGCTGACCTTCGAGATAGGCGCGGGTCAGCAAACGGCTGAGGTTGCGATAACCCTCGATATGCTGACACAGCAACAGCAAACGAAATGGCTTATTGTGATCGGTGCTGTTTTCAATCCACACATCCGACCCGATTACCGGCTTGATGCCCGCCGCCACCGCAGCGCGATAGAACTTCACCACAGCGAACATATTGGCCATATCGGTCAGCGCCACCGCTGGCATGGCGTTTTCCTTCGCACAGGCCACCAGTGACTTGATGCGCACGACACTGTCGTACAGCGAGTACTCGGAGTGGACGTGGAGATGAATAAATGGGCTAGTCATAGGATCGCTATTTCAACTCAAAAGCCGGGGCGGGGGAAGCCTCCGGTTCTAATCTGGTCCTGGAGCGGGATTAATTCGATTTAGGCAACCCACCACTCTGGCGGTGAGACTCAAATAGGCTCTACCGTTCGGTCGTACGGAACAAGAAAATAGCGTCCTTGAATACCAGAAATAGCATCCAGTTGGTGTTGGCATAAATTTGTGGGACAGTAGCAATTCTCGCCCCATTGGTTACCGGCTGAGGGATAATATCAAAAAATGCCAGCAAACAGGGGGCTGGCTCGAAATTCACTGTGCTACTGCCTCGCGCATCTGAATCCTGGCCGATACTTGAACAAACAATATGCGATTTCCGTTATTTAACCACTGTATAAACAACAAGCGGCTTTCCGCATCATTCATTACGAAAGCAGTGGTGTTATTGTTGCTGTTGTCTGGGTCTCCATTGAAGGCGGCCGATTATCAACTTGGCGCTGGCGTTGAGTATTTTTCCTGGCGGGAATACATCGCCACTTGCCCACGGATACTGGAAGAACGCGGACCGCGGTTTTTCCTGAGCCTCAACGAGGTAGACCATGAGCCCGGTAAATGGGATTACCGCTTTCAAGGCAAGGTATACGCGGCCGCGGTCCTGTACGATGGCTTCTATCAGAACTGCGCGCCATTAACGGCCACCACCACCTACATCGGGGCCATTGCGGAAGCCGGTATCACGCGCTGGCTGGGAGAGCCTTCACCCCGCCAGCGCCTACCACAGCTTGGGATCAATTTCGGTCTGGGTTTCGACACCTGGCGACGCACCATCGTTACGTCTGGTGGTTACAGCGAGGATTATGCAATCGGTTTCGCCCGCCTGGGCCTGGCGGCAAAACGCGGTAAAGACTGGTCCGCGCAAGCAGGCATTAAACATCCCTTCTCGACCTACGAGGTAGCGCATCTGCAGGCAGCGGGCTTTTCTTCCGATGCCGTGCTGCGGCCGAAGGGCGCCTACAGTTACTTTGCCAACATAAAGTATCAGCCTTCCAGGCGATATACTTTACTGATTTATTACGATGGCTACCGCTTCAATGCGTCTGACTCAGTACCAATCAGCGGTTGCCCTACATCCCCTTGCGCCGTACATCAACCGACCAGCCATCAGGATACCGTTGGTTTCACATTGTTTTGGAATCAGTAAGACGCGGGCTACCGGGAATACCAAAAAAAACAGGCGCCACATTAGTGGCGCCTGTCCTTCTATCTTACTCTGCAATCAAAACTATCAGATTGTCGACCAATCATATTCTTGGTTAACTGGATCGTTTGCACCACCATTGTCATATATATCATCGCCATTGGCATCTATTTCCACTACGATGTCTGGGGAAGCTATACCATTACTATC
>JAZFSZ010000116.1:0-33759 GCA_036446455.1 Acidiferrobacterales bacterium | reverse complement strand
CGAAGGTCGTTGCCTTCGTCCATGCCGAAACGTCAACTGGCGTGCAGTCCGATGCCCGGTTACTGAGCGAGATATCCCGCCGACACGATTGCCTGACTATTGTCGATGCCGTGACTTCATTGGCTGGTACACCCGTGAAAGTAGATGAATGGGCGATCGACGCCATTTACTCGGGCACACAAAAATGTTTGTCCTGTACGCCAGGGCTGTCACCGGTGTCATTTAGTGAGCGCGCCATTGAAGCCATCAAAGCACGCAAGCATCCGGTGCAAAGCTGGTTTCTCGATCTCGATCTGGTGATGGGTTACTGGGGCAGTGGTCAGGCCAAGCGTGTCTATCATCACACGGCACCGATCAACTCGCTCTACGGATTGCACGAGGCTCTGGTGATGCTTGGGGAAGAAGGGTTGGAGAACGCCTGGGCGCGCCATGAAAAAAATCACCGCGCCTTGCGTGCCGGGCTGGAAGCGATGGGATTATCGTTTCTGGTAGCGGAGGACAGCCGTTTACCGCAACTGAATGCGGTTACCGTGCCAGAAGGTGTGGACGAAGCTGCCGTGCGCGGCAAGCTGCTGCAAGACTATAGCCTGGAAATTGGTGCCGGTCTGGGCGCGCTGGTGGGCAAGGTCTGGCGTATTGGCCTGATGGGGCATGCCAGTAATATGAAGAATGTCATGTACTGCCTGGGCGCGCTGGAAGCCGTGTTAATGGATATGAACACACCCATTAAAACCGGAGCCATTACGGCCGCACAACAGGCTGTCGCCTGAGCCGGTATGGACAAACCAAGCATCACTACGGCGATTCCGCAACGCCGGTATCAGTATGGTGAATATGGTGTCACGGTGTTGGGTGAGATTGAGTCACCTGATCTACCTAACTACACCTTCATAATGGCGATGGTAAAAGAAGGCGATGCGGAACCGTCGGTCTATGTGATTTGTGACCTCCGTCGCCGCGGTGATTGTGCGTATCGCATGCGTCTGGTCATGGACGGTTTTAATGAAGCAATGGGTGAATCCGACGATTGGGGTAATCTCGACGTATTCTGCGAGTTTGCGTTGCAAGTGGCGTCGAAGGCGCTCGATCTGGGTGAGGAGACACCGCAACAACTCGCCTGAGGGCCCTTAGCCCTAACCTTCCTTCAGCAGATTCCTCAGGTCAATGACCGCCGCATTGGCCCGTGAAATGTAATTGGCCATGATCAGTGAGTGATTGGTGACAAAGCCGAATCCTCTGCCATTTAATATTATCGGGCTCCAAATGGTCTCCTGTGTTGCCTCCAGTTCCCGGATAACTTGTCGCAGACTGATAACGGCATTTTTTTTGCGCAATACCTGATAAAAATCCGATTCGGCGGCCTTGAGAAAATGGATCAGTGCCCATGTCGACCCTCGGGCCTCAAAGAATACATCATCGATTTTCAGCCATGGTGTTTTAACTACCATTATCATCGGTTCAGGCGTGGACTGCTCAGCTGCCGATTCACCGGCAAGATTTGTATTGATGCGAATGCGACCGACACTGGCAGACAGGCGCTGCGACAAGCTGCCAAGACGTTTCCCTACAGTCGCCAGCCAGTCGCGCAGATTATCGGCGCGGGCAAAAAACTGGGTATTGGTGCGTCTGGGGTCAGACAGTCGATTGAAATATTTGTTTACTGCTTCAATACCCTTGCGGTACTTGCCCTCGCTAGGCGGGATTAACCAGGAATCATTATCAAAATTAAAATGCGGTTCCGCTTTTGCCAGGTCCGGGTCCTCCAGCGATTGCGATTGCGATCGACTCATGTCGTTGCGCAGGGCCTTGGCAAGATCGCGCACCTGTACCAGTACACCGAATTCCCAGTTGGGTATGTTGTCCAGGAACACTGTAGGCGGCGTTACGTCATTCGATAAATAACCTCCGGGCTTGGTCAGCAGGGTATCGGTAACCTTTATTAGTGCAGCCGCGGTGAGGTGGCCGGTCACCAGTTTTTTCTGGTTGTCGTCCAGCAGGCTGATTGCCGCCTGGCGCACATCGAACAGTTCCGGTTCACGGCTCCAAACCATCGCCAACACGGTAAGTCCCAGCATTAGCGTGACCACCACCAGCCCAATCGTCCAGTTCAATCCTTTCAGCTTCCATGTGCGGGGGCGATACAGGCGCAACAATCGGGAAATCGATTGACGGATGTTATTCTTTAATCTGTTTACAAAGTCCTTGATATTGATCACCACATGCTCCCTGGAATCTGGTCAGCATTTATTTATGTTATCGCGCACCGACAATAATATTTTGGTGCAATAGACGTATAATACTCCAACTGCAACTAAAGTTTTTATCGTACGCAAAATATGCTGGAACAATTAACGATATTAACCTCTTCACAGGGGATGCATGACATTACTTCGAAGGTACAGGTGATGGTGGCGCGGTCCGGGGTCATCGAGGGCCTGTGTACCATGCTGGTGCAACACACCTCGGCCAGCCTGACGATACAGGAAAATGCCGATCCGTCGGCACGGCACGACCTGGAGCAGTTTCTGAATCGACTGGTGCCGGAAAATGATCCGCTCTACACCCACACAATGGAAGGTGCTGACGATATGCCTGCCCACATCAAGGCTGCTCTGACAGCAACCTCTTTGTCCATACCGGTTGCCGAAGGCCAGTTGCTGCTGGGTACCTGGCAAGGTATTTATCTTTGGGAGCATCGCCATCGTGGCGGCAGTCGCCGCGTCGCCATTCACATCGGACCGTGATATGAGCGACTGGCCACGAACTGTCGCCGCAGCCAGAAAAGTGCAGGAGAAACTTGCATCGCAGGTGATTACAACAGATCAATTCAGCGCAGTGCACTATATTGCCGGGGCCGATGTCGGGTTTGAGGAGCATGGCGAAATAACTTGTGCAGCAGTGGCGGTATTACGCTATCCCGGTCTACAACTGGTTGAAAAGGCTATTGTGCGTTGCAAGACACGGTTTCCCTATATACCGGGTTACCTCTCGTTCCGCGAAGCGCCAGCGGTACTGGCGGCCATCAAACAACTCAAACAGCGCCCGGATTTATTGCTTTGCGACGGCCAGGGCATTGCCCACCCGAAGCGATTTGGCCTGGCGTGCCATATTGGATTGCTGGCAGACATACCCACCATTGGCGTCGCCAAGACAAGGTTGATCGGTGAATATGCTGCACCTGGAAAGGTAAAGGGGAGTCAGTCACCGATTTATGACAAGGAAGAATTGATTGGAATCGTTGTGTGCACTCGCGACAACGTAAAGCCGCTGTTTGTCTCAGTGGGGCACCGTATTTGTCTCGAGACTGCGGTTAAGTACGTTCTGGCTTGCACCACAATGTACCGACTTCCCGAGACCACCCGCTGGGCACATCGCCTTGCCTCAGGCTAGTTCGGCGGTTGCAGATCGTGACGACTGATAATTCGCCAGTTAGGAACGGCGAGTGTGATTTGCACCAGATAGAGTCTGTCGATGCCCAGTTTGCCCGGGAGCTGAGTGTGTATTTCCTTGCCCATGCCGATCTTTTCATCTCGCGATGACGTGCCATAGTGCAGGCTGACGTGAGGCTTGAAATCGCTGCCCGCTTTCTTCCTGAACGTCTGATTGGCGCGTTGGTAGGCCAGCAGAAAATTTGCTGTCGATTCCAGCTTCAGGTAAAAATTACGGAAGTAATATGGTTCCATAGCCAGCCCGGCAGAGATGACATTAAATGAATTTAATTCATTTGCGAGATCGCTGGTTCTGGCAGCCAGGTCCTCTTCTTGTCCCGACAAACTGCCCAGCAGGGTAACGTGCGGCGCAAAACGTGGTCCGGGAAACCGCTCACTGAGATAATCGATCGCCTCGGCGAACTGCCGCTCTGCGGCTGAATCCGGAATAAGCCAAAGGGAGTAGTGCCCACCAAATTGTTTTGCAGCATTATTATCCGTTGCTTCCATCGTTCCCGGTTACAGTTGTTAGGTGCGATCGAATTAGCATATACCAAAATACACCTACTCACTAAAGTGGATTCAGAAAAATCAGATCCATTATTGATATTTATGGGTCATGCGACAACGGGAAGATAGTTCGAGGGATCGAAATCGCAAACGTTTTCGTCCAGTACGTTGGCGATTTCCAGGGCTTCACCGCGCTGATTACGGTGGTCGGCCAGGTTAACCGTTGAAACGGTGCTGGCCGCTGGCGCAGCCGGATCATGGACAATTGCAACGCGTGGTTTCAGTCTGCGCGTACGGTTTAGTGCCACCACTACGCCAATTTCGCCTGAGCGCATTTCCACGATACTGCCGATGGGGTAGATTCCCATGCAGCGAATAAATTCTTCAGCCAGGTGGGGATGAAACATTCTGCCGCGCTGCTCATAGATCATTTTCAGTGCAATGTGCGCGGACACCTGCCGGCGCCCCGGCCGGGGATGGGTCAATCCATCAAAGAAATTGACAATACCGCCGATATGTCCGAACTGGCTAATCTGGTTGCCCGATAAACTATGCAAATAACCGTTGCCGTCATAATGTTCATGGTGCAAGCAAACAAGTCCAATTGATTCTTCCGGAATTCCCTTTGTATTCTCCAGAATTATGATACCTGCAGGTACATGTTTCCGGTAAAGTTGAATTTCTTCCTCACTGAGCTCATGCCCACACTCCAGGATTTCAATGGGTACGCTGGTTTTACCAATATCGTGCAACAGTGCACCAATTCCCAGATCGTACAATTGTTGCTGGCCCATCCCTAAATGCCGACCCAGTGCGAGTGCAAGAATGCAGCAGCGTAAACCATGTTGCGCCATGCTTACGTGCGTTTCCTTCATTTTTGTGAAACAGACAAGCGCATCGGGGTTGCGCACAATGCTGTGAGTAAGCGCTGATACAACTTCGTGGGTGGCAACCGTATTGAGGTTTTTCCCCTGACGCAGCTGTTGCATCATGTTATCAATCAATGCGACTGCCTGTTTGTGGGTATCACGAATGGTATCGATCTCTTCTTCTACGGCGACTAGATCAACGTAGTTACCGTTGTTGCTACCGGGGGAGACGTAGTTTTTCAGTATTTCGAGTTCGAGCTCGGGTCGCTCCACATGGGTGAAACTCGCCGATTTGGAACGCTCTGGAGTCACAAGTGCGGATTCGGGTGCCTCAAGATCAGTCTCAACGAAAACGAAGCGGCAATGCCGGGCGAGCAGTTTAATTTGGTCGATCGATTTGAGAGCGAAGCCCCGGGTGTCAAATGGTGAATCCGGCCATTGGCAATCAAGCTCGCAGATGTACATCCCAAGCTTCAGTTCTCCAATTTCGACGCGTTTTCTCATTCGCGTTCTTGCTCCCCCCCAAAGACACTTAATTAGGCAGCAACTATCGGGCCAAATAAGACAAGCAGCAGGCGATTGAGCGATTTACGCGGTGAGTTTTGATAAGTATCTGAATTCTTGGAAGTTCATTATTGGTGCCTGCCATGACCAGGTGAAATAAACTTTTGCTGATAAAGCTACTGGCGATTAATTTCAGTGAGACTGCTGCCGCTAAGTGTCACCTGGCTCGCTATATCCATCCACTTTTAGCGGATAGAGACGCTTGTGGTGCCAGGTAAACACCGTTACCGTCAACTTTTTGGAATTCTTCTAAATGACCCATCCTGCCACACAAAGTTATCAACTTGTCAGAACCCTGTTGCAGGAGCCGTTGGCCAATGGCACGGTTCGTTGTCATCTTTGTCTTTGGCGGTGCAAGCTAGGTCACGGCCAACGTGGTTTTTGTCAGGCGCATGTCAATCGTGACGGCGTACTGTACAACCTTTCATACGGAATCATCTCTGCTATCGACATTGGTTCGATAGAGAGTAAACCGGTGCGGCACTTTCGCCCCGGCAGCAAGATCCTTTCGGTTGGCAGCTACGGTTGCAATTTTCGCTGTGGTGGTTGCCACAATCTTGAGATCTCATGGGGCGTGTCTACGCTGGATGACCTGGCGCGAGGTGAGTCAACTGCTGCGTTTGCGACGCCAGAAGAACTGGTGGAGGTCGCACAACGATATGGCGTAGATGGTATTGCATTTACCTATTCAGAACCCGCAGTCTGGCTAGAGTACGTGCTTGATGCCGCAAAGCTGGCGCGCAGTGCCGGACTGTATACCGTGTATGTCAGCAACAGTTTTGTAACCGATGAAGCGTTGAAATTGCTGGCTCCGTGGATGGATGTGCTGTGTTCAGACATTAAAAGTCTGGAAGACAGTTTTTACAAGAATATTTGTAGTGTGGCCTCGGTAGACCAGGTACTGAATTCCATACACCAGGCCAGTCAGCTGGGTATCCACGTCGAGACTCGCACCAATATCATTCCCGGCAGTAATGATGATCCGGTGATGTTGAAGAAAATTGCACAGTGGATCTACGACAAGCTGGGCGAGGAAAGTCCATGGCATATCACGCGATTCTTCCCTGCCTATAAATTGAGTCACATCGAAGCCACGCCACCCGAGATGTTATATATGGCGCGTGACATGGCGGATGAAGTCGGGCTGAAGCACGTTTATGTCTACGACGACAAGGGCTGCGACTGTGCCACCGAAAATTTGCCAGTGTCGGAGTATCTCAACGGCGACGCCGAAGATATTTACCAGATTAAAAAATGTGCGTCATCGTGTTGTGGTGACGAAGGCATCCTGCTGAAAAAATATGAGTCGGCATCGGTCTAGGCGAGACGTTCCCCGCGTTTTATTGCTGTTACCCAAAGAAAGTTACCGCAGCGAAGATTTTCTGCACGCTGCCGAAATCCTTGAAATTGATGTTATTGTCGCTGGCAACCAGTGCCACCAACTGGCCGATCACTGGCAGCTAGATAAACTATTGTCACTTCCGTTCGATAATCCTGCAAAGGCAGCAAAGATGGTGCAAAAAGTGCTGGCGGGCAGTGCACCTCAAGCCGTTATCGGTATCGACGATCATGGTGTCGAAGCTGCTGCCGCCATCGCCGAAGCACTGAAACTTAAAAGCAACTCACGTCTTGCCGTGGAAACACTGCGCGATAAATATCGGTTCAGAAAAATGCAGCAGCAGTTGGGATTGCCGTACCCGGCATTTGTACCGATACAGATCTCGAATAATCGCATAAACCAGTTTCGCCCATTCGAATTTCCCGCTGTCGTCAAGCCTACCCGACTTTCCGGTAGCCGCGGCGTGATTCGTGTAAATGCAGCAGAAGAACTGGATGAGGCGATTAATCGTATCGATGACATCATCCGTCACAGCAAAATGGACTCATCCGACATTAGTCTGTTGGTGGAGCAATACCTCGAAGGCAGTGAACATGCCCTGGAAGCCATCATGGAGGAAGGTGAATTATGTACCTTGGCTATTTTTGACAAACCCGACCCATTACAAGGTCCCTGCTTTGCGGAAACAATTTATGTCACGCCGTCGTGTTTATCAAAAGGCAACCAGATGGAATATCAGCGACAAGTACAAATGATTTGTCGGCAAGCGGGTATCCTGAATGGCCCGATCCATGCTGAGGCCCGCATTTACCACGGTACGGTTACATTGCTGGAAGTCGCACCGCGCAGTATTGGTGGGTTGTGTGGCAAGGTGCTACGTCACGCGCTGGGAATGAGTCTGGAAGAATTAATATTGCGTCACGCGTTGGGTGAGGCTGTACCAGCAATTGATAGCAGCAACCCGGCTGTAGGTGTAATGATGTTGCCGGTTCACGTGGCGGGTATTTTTAACGGGATTGATGGCATCGATAAAGCACAAGCGGTTCCCGGCATTGAAGCAATAGAGATAAGTGCCCGTCCGGGAGACAGGGTTTTGCCGTTACCAGAGGAATCGATTTATTTGGGTTTTGTTTTTGCTTCCGGTGAATCACCGGAGTTTGTTGTTTCGGCATTACGAGCGGCGCGGGATTGTTTGCAGATTAATATTAAGCCGATATTAAATGTAGCTGCCTCAGGCGGTTAAATTGGTTTGTTTCTTTTCTTGTCATTCCCGTGGAGACGGGAATCCAGTACTTTAAGGTTCCGCCTGCGGCGGACTTTAACTGCTATTAATCGGGACCAGCCCCGATTAATTGATTTTAAAGTTCACTGCAGGTGACACAAGTCACCTCAACCGGTTCCAGGCATCAAGCGCCGCGATCTTGTAGGTTTCTGCCAGTGTCGGATAGTTAAACACATTATCGACAAAGTATTCGAGCTTGCCGTTGAGTATCATCACCGCCTGGCCAATATGAATGAGTTCGGTGGCACCTTCGCCAACAATGTGGATGCCCAGTATATGGTGGTCGTTGATGTCGACCAGAATTTTTAACAGGCCCTCGCCGAGACCTATAATTTGGCCACGTGCGGTTTCGCGGAAACGGGCAATGCCGGATTCAAATGCTACGCCGTCTTTAATCAGGTCCTGCTCGGTCTTGCCGATCATGCTGATTTCTGGAATTGAGTAAATACCATAAGGGAAGGCCTGCGGCGTTCCGTTGCAAGATTTGTTAAAAGCGTGACAAGCCGCTATACGGCCCTGTTCCATCGAGGTCGAGGCCAGACTGGGGAATCCGATTAGATCGCCGGCGGCATAAATGTGTGGCACATCGGTCTGGTAGTTTTCGTTAACCGCAAGTTGATGACGTTTTGTTGCCTGCAAACCTGCATTCTCAAGCTTCAGGGTTGCGGTGCAACCTGTACGTCCGGCGGTAAATAGAAACACATCAGCGATTACGCTGCGCCCGGACGCAAAATGGACTTCGACTTTTCCGCTGTCTGTGTGGTTGATGTTTTCAATTTTTTCTCCCAACATCATGCGCATGCCGTTCTCACGTAAGAGGTGGGAGAACTCGTCCATCACATCGCGATCAATAAACGACAACATGTAATCGTGTTCATTCACAAGCGTCACATCAATTTCCAGCGCCTTGAACATAGAGGCATATTCCACACCAATGACACCTGCGCCATAAACGATAATACTTCGCGGAATAGATTTGAGCCTCAATAAGCCATCACTATCTATGATGTTGGTATTGTTAAACGGGATATAGCCGGGGCGTCGTGGCGCGGTACCCGTCGCGAGGAAAAACCGATCCGCAGAAAATTGTGTGGTTTCGCCGTCGCGTGTTACCACGTTCATTATATGAGCATCTGCAAAACTGGCTTCGCCCGTAATAACGGTAACACCGTTTCGATGGAACTGATCACTAATAACATCGATTTCATGGCGAATGGTAAATTGTAGACGTTGCGCCAGATCGTCAACGGTGATGGATTCCTTGACCCGGTAATCGTGTCCGTAGATTTCGCGTTGACGCCAGCCAGTGAGATAAAGAATTGCTTCACGCAGGGTTTTACTGGGTATGGTGCCGGTGTGGACGGTAACGCCGCCAACGTGTGAGCGACGTTCGACCAACACCACTTTCTTGCCAAGTTTGGCTGCCTGGATGGCAGCACGTTGCCCGGCGGGGCCACTTCCAACGACCAGGTAGTCAACTTTCTGCATTGTGACGCTAACTTAAGCGCGTACTCAGGTCAGCTTCTGCAGTTACCTTCATGCGCAGGAGATCTTCTGCGATATGGGCCCAGTGGGTACGGCTGGCAGAAATAACATCAGAAACCGCTTTGGAAAATCGGGCGTAAACAAATTCCTGTTCAGTTCTCAATATATGTGCCACGCTTTCCAGAAAAGCAATGAGACCTTCAATCTGCTCGAGTTTCCTGCGTTTGATGCGCACGTCTTCGTCTTCATCCTTTGCCTGGAAATAGGCCTCTGTGTTTTTTTCCATCGGCATAATGGCTCGATTAAATTTCTGGAAGTCGAGCGCAAACATTCCGTAGGAGTGCTGGTAAAGTCGGAACAGCTGCTGAATCGCTACTTTCAGGATACTGAGGCGAGGATGTTTTACCACCGCTGCGGTATATATTGAGAATACATCGTGATAGGCCGACTCCTTGAACGGCTGGTACCCATTTTCCTTTTCGCGCATTTCCGGATTCATGGCAAGCTGACACATTTCCTGGAAATCTTTTAAAATCAATTCAATTTCGGCGAGGGTGTTTTTGGCCTCGCGCTGCGAATAACCGTAGTTTATTTCTGTTTCGCCATAATCGAATGTCTGTATCACCTTTTCCTTGATCTCGCTTTCCACATCCCCTTCCTCGCCAGGCCCGCCCGAGAAACGATCCTTAAGTCGTTGTCGGGCCTCTTTGGCGATACGAAACATGCTGGCGTATCGTGCTTCTCGCTCTTTGGCATCACGGTAGCTGTACATCACGCGCTCGAACTGTTCGACGTGCTTTGAAAATTGCCCCGAGAAATCAAGAAAAGGCCCGATGAAGTCGGCATTTTCCTCAGCGCTGATTTCAAGCGATTGAAGTTGCTGTTTGAACCCCTCTATTTTACTTTTTACGGTTTCGGTGCTTTTGGTAATGCCACTAAGGACATTGGACATATCATTGAATGTCTGATTGAGGGCTTTATTGGTTCTAAGAATTTCGATCAGCTTGCGCAGCATGGTCTCTTCACCGGTGGTGCGCAGGAACAGCGCCTGCAGGCTTTTCTTGGCGTCTTCAAGTTGCTCGTTATTGAGCAAACCATGTTCCTCAACATAGAGTAACGCAATCATCGAAATCAGTGATTCCTTTTGCTGACGGTCGAGTATTTTGCCCTCGGCGCTGTTGCTGGCTTCTCGCGGTTGCATTGTGCTCCTGTGCCGGTGCTCGGCAGTATTTACTGGTATTTACTCCGTCAGTAGAAATATAGCATTTCAGCGTGGTGTTGCAGACGGTAGGGTGCAATACCGGGACGATTTAAGACTCCCCTGACGCCATTGCCTTTACTACCAGTGCCTGATCGCGAACCGGGATTCTGAATCACGAGCGTGGTTGCTGAAAATGGCCGAGCGATTTTTGCCAGCATCTCTGGTGGTTGCGGGCAGATAACGGCGACGTTGGAGCGTGCGCGCCAAGAACACCGTTGTAGAACCCATTGCCGGGTCAGGTGACGGCCTGTGACATTGCAGGCGGCTTTGCGCAGGCCTCAAGAGCTTGCTCATGTCTTGCCGGTCACTGGATGAGCACATCACTGTGCGTAAAACATTTGGTCAGTAGGGTTATTTAATTTCATGCCACGGCTGGCTGAAGGGTGGCCCGCTGGCGAGTTTGTTCGGCCCGTTCGAACTTTTCCGATACATTAGAGTCGGAACGTTTGCTTGCCTTTTCCCCTGGGCTATAAATGAGAAGAAGATGACGATTTTAATTAAAAAAGCTGCCGATATTCGACCGTCTGAAATTACCGATAAAGATGTCTATCTGCAGCGTCGCCAGTTTCTGCAGCGCGCCGGATTGCTCACAGCGGGCGCTTCCTTATCGGGCCTGATGTCAGCCAAAGTATCTGCCGCTACTCGAAAGCTCACGGATATTCACAAGAGTCGATACAAGGTCGATTCAGCCCTGACTCCTTACAAGGATGTAACGACTTATAACAATTTCTACGAATTCGGCACCGGCAAGGCCGATCCCGCACGCAATGCGACCCGTTTCGTCACTCGCCCCTGGACTGTTACCATCGAGGGACATGCACGCAAGACCGGCACCTTTGACCTCGATGATATTATCAAGCCCCATCGTCTTGAAGAGCGTATCTACCGTCTGCGTTGCGTTGAAGCCTGGTCTATGGTCATACCCTGGGTAGGTATTCCGCTTGCCGATGTCATCAAACGATTCCAGCCAACATCGCGTGCGAAGTACGTCCAGTTCGTTACCCTTTATGACCCCAGACAAATGCCGGGTCAGCGTAGTTTCCTTGGCGGTGGATTAAAGTGGCCATACGTAGAAGGTCTGCGCATGGACGAAGCTATGAACCCCTTGTCGTTGCTGGCAGTGGGTGTATACGGTGAGGCGATGCCAAACCAGAATGGCGCCCCCATTCGGCTGGTGGTGCCATGGAAATACGGGTTTAAATCGATCAAGTCGATTGTAAAAATCCGGTTTGTGGATAAACTGCCGGTTACAACATGGAATCTTTCCGCACCGCATGAGTATGGTTTTTATTCCAACGTGAATCCACAAGTCGATCACCCGCGCTGGAGTCAGGCCCGTGAGCGCCGTCTGGGCACCGGTAGCTTCTTCTCACCAAAAGTTCCTACCCTGATGTTCAATGGCTATGCTGACCAGGTCGCGCACCTGTATGCGGGCATGAACCTCAAGAAACATTTTTAGTCATAATGTCGCAGCCCGGGGCAAAACATTTATCGGCCATGAAGGCCTCGGTTTTTTTGGCGGCACTAATACCGTTATCGCTGCTGATCATGGATGCATTAAACGAAAATCTGGGCGCGAACCCTGTTGAGGCTATCACCCATCGCACCGGCGACTGGGTTCTGAATTTTTTGCTCATCACACTTGCAGTGACGCCGTTGCGTAAAATTACCGGCTGGCACTGGTTGTTGCGAATTCGCCGCATGTTGGGGCTCTATGCGTTTTTCTATGTGCTGTTGCACTTCACAACTTATATCTGGCTGGATCGCTTTTTTGTATTCGATGAAATTGGCAAGGATATCGCCAAGCGGCCTTACATCACCGTGGGCTTTACCTGCTTCTTGCTGTTAATACCATTGGCGGTAACCTCGACCAATGCCATGGTGCGGCGGTTGGGCGCAAAACGCTGGCAACGTCTGCACAAAATGATATATGGAATCGCCATCGGCGGGGTACTGCATTATCTGTGGTTGGTTAAGTCAGATATTGTTGTTCCCCTGGCTTACGGCCTTGTTCTTTTCCTGTTGCTTGTTCTGCGTGCACCCTTTGTTACAAAAAGTCTGCTGACGATTCGTTCACGCGTGAACCCACCTGTTCCTTCGCCAACAATACCCGGACAGACGTAGATTCCTCCTGATAGCGCAGGTAGTATGCTGACTACAGCATTCTGCAAATAAAAAATAATAGGCCTGGAGGCAGAGCGCAAATGCCCAAACTTAAACTGCATTGGCAAATCGTCATCGCGCTGATTTTGGCAGTGATCGCCGGCACGCTAACGGGTATGGATGCCAGGGTATTCGGTGTCTCGTTCTATTCCGTCTACGTTTTTTTTGGCACCATGTTCCTCAATGCACTGAAGATGCTGATTGTTCCGCTGGTAGTGTCTTCCATTATTAGCGGGATGGCCGGTGCCAGTCAGTCCGACGCCTTCGGTCGTCTCGGTGTCAAAACACTGGTGTATTACATGACCACCAGTTTTCTGGCTATTCTGGTGGGACTGGTGCTGGTTGATCTGTTTGCACCGGGTATTGTCGATGGCAAGCCAGCCAGGGAAGTTCTGGGTATGAGCGCCGATACCAGTAGTATGCTGGCACTAACTGCCGGCAAGGGTGTGGGTGACGTGGTCGAGGTATTTCTGCGCATGGTTCCCACCAATGTGATTGCCGCCGCCGCCAATGGTCAACTGCTTGGCCTGATTTTCTTCAGCCTGCTATTCGGGTTCTTCATGACGCGTATTCCCGACCGCAACGCAGAGACCATGCGGAATTTCTGGCAGGGTATATTCGAAGTCATGATGCGCATCACCAACTGGGTCATGAAGTTTGCTCCCATCGGTGTTTTTGCGCTGGTTGCGAAAGTGGTTGCCAGCACCGGTTTTGGTGCCTTTATACCATTGGCGGTATTTATGCTAACGGTGTTATCGGCGTTGGCAGTGCATGTCTTTATTACACTCCCACTTTTATTGAAAGTTATCGCCAGGGTAAATCCACTCCGCCACTATCGCGCCATGGCGCCGGCGCTGCTAACCGCATTCTCAACCTCTTCTTCTTCGGCCACTTTGCCGCTGACCATGGAGTGTGTGGAAAAAAACGCCGGCGTTTCCCATCGCACCACCAGTTTTGTGCTACCACTGGGTGCGACCGTGAACATGGATGGAACTGCATTATATGAATGTGTGGCGGCGATGTTTATTGCCCAGGCATATGGGCTGGAACTGACGTTTGCAACCCAGTTTACCATTGTATTGATTGCACTACTGACTTCCATTGGCGTTGCCGGTATTCCCGCCGCCAGTCTGGTGGCCATTGTGGTGATCCTCGCCGCCATCGGTCTGCCGGCAGAGGGAATCGGGTTGATTCTTGCCGTCGATCGTATCCTCGATATGTGTCGTACCAGCGTGAATGTATTCAGTGACTCCTGTGGTGCGGTCATTATTGCCAGGTCGGAGAACGAAACCGATATACTCAAAGCATAGCTGCTCGATTTGTTGAAAAGACGTTGATAGTCGATCAGGTGGTAAAGGCCAATCGCCTGCGTTTGCTTGATATCCCCGAATAGGTGTCTAGAATTACCGATAGCCCATAAAGGTAGCGTCACTCCTGGGAGGATGGTGATACCGCAGAATAATATCAGCATTTCAGATAATTGAATTAACTAGTTGGGTGGGATGGCAACAAGTTCCAGAGAAAACTTTCAGGTCTGGTCAGACCGATTTTTGTTTAGCCGATTGTCGCTAGCACGTGCGATGGGCGCGGCGGGTATGTGGATCTTCGTGGGGTTGGACTACATGCTCCACAGGGACGAGGTGCGGATGTTGGTGCTTCTGCGTGTCCTTGCAGTGGGCCTGATATTTCTTACCGCATTGCTTGACCGCATAGTAATCGCACGTCGTTATCCCTATATTGCCGCTCTATTAATGATGTGGTCTGCCACCATTCCGCTGTCACACATGACGATTTACATTGGCGGCTTTCGGTCAGATTACTTTCTCGGTGTCATTATGGTGCATACCGGGGCTGCCGCCCTGCTACCATGGCGCTGGCAGTTGCATGTATTGGCGCAGCTGGGTTCGATGATTTACTGGTTTACCGCCAATGCAATGGTATTTGGTCTGGAAGATTTTTACCCATTGGGTCTTGAGGCGCTTTTTATCCAGATCTCATTTTATCTGCTGGTCGATCTTTCCATATTTTTTTATGTCTATCGATTCCGTGAGCACTATGCAGCACGACAACAACTGGAAGAGACGCTTGAACTGTTAACAAGCCGCGAGCAAAACAAGAATGAATACTTCAATTCTAAAGCGGATGAAATCAGGGGATACCTGAGGACAATTATCAATCGAATTGAAGACGGGATCGTGCAATCAGATAAGGACAAGTTGAAACAATATCGATATATTTTAACTTCAGCGAGACATTCAACGAATAGACTGTCATCGATAATGGAGGACGTGCTGGACTTATATGCGCTTGAGGTAAAGGCGATGGCGCCTGAAATCGTTGGCATCGATATCGATAGCATCACCATGCCGCTGGTCCGGGATCTTGCCGAACGGGACATAGGCAAGATTGAGCTTTCTGGTGAGCCTAAAAAGGGATTCGCTTTCCGGTCTGATCCAAAGAAACTGGCGAAGGTACTATTTCTGGTGGCTTCATATTTGTCCGCCATTTCTCGCGATAAGAAAATATCGCTCAAAATCGAATTGCTACCGGGCGAAAAAGAGGAAATTCTTTTTAATTTTTCAACCAGTAGTGTGGGTTTGACACCTGAAGACCGGGTTCGCCTGTTTATGCCTTATTATCTCAGTCCGGGTTCGGAAAGTGGGTTGGGGCTGATTCTGGCTCGCTATTTGTCACGATGTCTTGGCGGAAACCTGATCGTCGGTGGCAATTTTGGTGAGTCAGCCAGCTTTCGTTTGCGCCTGCCTCGTTATGGCCCACCTCTGGAATCGGAAGATTCACTTGCCGTTATCTGAGGTTTTGTTCCTACAACGGTCACAATATTTGAATAAGTAAACGTATTCGGGTCATCAAGATATTCGAGGTACTGGCCAATGAACAGACTGGCCTCTTCCTCATTGCCTAGCGCTTTTGCAATAAGAGGGTGCGCTATATCAAGTTTTAGTTCCCACTGACTTCGTTGTTCGGTTGTAGCCGTGCCCGCAATCAGGTGATAGGGCTCGACGGATACCTTAATATTTTTCAGCCCGCTCGCTGTGGCCATAGAGAACAGTTTTCGCCCAACGAATGGGTCAAAACCGGTATTGGTCAGCACCTCAGCTATTTTTACGATTCGCGATGCCAGGCTATCGTCGATTGGCCAGTTTGTTACCAACTGTCCATCCAGATCCTGAAGCAGGACTTTACCCCCCGGTTTGCAGACACGATACATTTCCTCAATGGCTTGTTTGCGATCAGGGAGGTATTCCAGAAGGAATCGCGTATATATCGAGTCGAAACTTGATTCCGGGAAAGGAAGGGACAGGCCGCTTGCCTGTATAAAATAGATTAAATTTTGAGTACACGAATGACTCAAGCGTTCATGGCTAATATCGATACCAACGACAGTTTGATCTGGATATTGCGTTTTTATACCGTCTAGCAGTGTGCCTGGGCCACAACCCACGTCCAGGGTGACGTTTCCCGTATTGCTGATCCTTCTGAAATATTTGTTGATCCAGTCAGCGGAATTAACCTTTCCTTCCAGCCGTCTCGCTTCACGCGGATCATCCATGATGTACTTATTACTATTAGGCATTTCAGGTTACTTGATTGCGGGCTTCCTTTTTAGCGCGGTGACGAACGACCCGACCAACAATACTGACGACCGAGTCATACCATTTGGCAAATCCATCTTGTGTAACACCAAAATGGGCATAACGGCGCAATACGCGACCCGCCGATGCCGAAAGAACGGCATCTTGCACTTTATTATCACCTATGACCGGGATATAACCAGGAGGAAAGCCTTCGTAACGATCTCGAACCCCATCAACCAGCGTCGCGATTGCTGGAAGTATTTCGTCGTTTGTCAGACCATGCCCAAGAAGTATGTCGCATCGATTTTCGATCAGACTCAGGTTGAATCCAAGTGGGCCGCGGTAAGCAATGGCAGCTCCGACGGGAACGTCTTCCACTGGTCGATACAGCAAAACGACTTTCCGTTGCCGTGTCAGCCCAACTGTCTGGAAAAGTTTGTGCAAGGCCGAAAGCGATATATCGGAGTTGGCCAGTCCTTCACCCGTGGCATAAATATGCCCCCGGGTTTCACAAGCCAATTCAAACAATTCAGGCGAACCCGTCGTGACTTCTTCAGAAATAAATTTTGTTGTTAAGTGTTTTTTGAGATTGTTCGGGTTGACTGCAAGATAATTGTATACGCGGATGCTGGAGTGGCTGCTTCCAATATATCTCGCGGCTCTTGAGTAAAGTCGGTTGGGGTAGGGATTCGTTGGCCTGTACCAGGACTCGACATATTTGATGCCATCGGAGATACCGTCGCACGAAACACCCAGCGTCATTATCATGGCTGCAACAGGATCATTTGCCACCAGATGTTCTGCTGTCCAGCCATCCTGGCCGGATCGCCACAGCGTTGTCGTGGCAAATTCGCCGTTTGGTGAACGATAGGTGTAAACACGCAGAATATCGCCACCCAGTTTGTAGGCTTGCGCCCAGTTGTGACGAACTTTATCCCAGATCTGATCAAGCTCAAGTTGTTTAGCGGGATAGAGAAAACCCAGTTCGTTATAGCGCTCGAATAGCTCCTCGACCGATATGGTATTGCGTTCGCAGTCGTAGTCTGCAAACTTATGCGGGCCATCGAGCAGGCGAGCGTACCGCTCCCATCTTGAATCAAATTTTGACACGTCCCACCCCTGGGCGACCCATTGCCGGAGATCACTAAAAACTCCAAATAAGTATAGTGGATTATCAGAAGAGCGGGACTTTGGCAGGATAAAGACGCTAATCGGGTCGATGGAACCGGCCAGAACCGGCAAATTCGGTAATTACGAGTAAATCGGCATTGAAAAACATGTGAGAGGCATTACATTTAGATTTCTCTGTATCAGTGCATAAGCGCAGGTAATATTGTGGAACAGTTTCGAGGAACAACAATCCTGTCGGTACGCAAGGGCAATCGTGTCGTAATCGGTGGCGATGGCCAGGTGTCGATGGGAGATACCATTATGAAAGGTAACGCCTGTAAGGTCAGGCGTCTGTATAAAGACAAGGTGATTGCCGGTTTCGCTGGCGGAACGGCCGACGCCTTTACCTTGTTTGAGCGCTTCGAAGGCAAACTTGATAAGCATCAGGGTAACCTCACGCGCGCGGCGGTGGAGCTGGCGAAGGACTGGCGTACAGAGCGCAGTCTGCGCCGATTGGAGGCATTGCTGGCGGTGGCAGATGCAACTGCATCATTGATTATTTCAGGCAATGGTGACGTGATAGAACCTGAAGACGGACTGATTGCGATCGGTTCCGGTGGCCCCTACGCGCAAGCTGCGGCACGCGCCTTGTTGTCCAATACAGACCTGGATGCGCGCGCTGTTGTTGAAAAGAGCCTGGAAATCGCCGCCGACATCTGCATATATACTAACCATAACCGCGCCATCGAAGAACTGGAGATTGTATAAACATGTCGGAAATGACACCGCGGGAGATCGTTCAGGAACTCGACAAACACATCGTTGGTCAGACCAATGCCAAGCGTGCGGTAGCCATTGCGCTGCGCAATCGCTGGCGCCGGTCCCAGGTGCCTGACGAAGAACTGCGTAATGAAATTACGCCGAAGAACATACTGATGATTGGTCCCACGGGGGTTGGCAAAACCGAAATCGCCCGCCGTCTGGCGCGCCTGGCAAAGGCACCTTTCATTAAAGTCGAGGTGACCAAATTTACCGAGGTTGGTTACGTTGGCCGTGAGGTTGATTCGATTGTCCGCGACCTTGTGGATTCCGCGGTCAAGATGACCCGTATCGAAGAAATGCAAAAGGTGCAGCAGCGTGCAGAGGATCAGGCCGAGGATCGTATTCTGGATATCTTGCTGCCGCCAGCACGCGATACTGGTATTGCCGTTAGTGCCGAAGCCGCAAGCCGGAGCGCCGATGAAGGAACAGCTCGCCAGCGTTTTCGCAAGAAATTACGCGAAGGCGATCTGGATGAAAAAGAAATCGAGATCGAGATCAGTTCGCCGTCCATGGGTGTGGAAATAATCGCACCACCGGGTATGGAAGAAATGACCGGTCAGTTGCAGGGCCTGTTCCAGAACATGGGTGGCCAGCGCACTAGTAAGCGAAAACTGAGAATCAGAGAAGCAATAAAATTATTGATTGAGGAAGAAGCAGGGCATCTAATTAACGACGAAGACATCAAGGTCATGGCCGTAGAGCGGGTTGAACAAAGCGGCATCGTATTTCTCGATGAAATAGACAAGATTGCTTCACGATCCGAGGGCCATGGCCCAGACGTTTCGCGCGAAGGCGTACAACGCGACTTGTTGCCGCTGGTGGAAGGGTCCACTGTTTCCACGAAATATGGCATGGTAAAGACCGACCATATTCTATTCATTGCCTCGGGCGCCTTTCATCTCAGCAAACCGTCGGATCTGATCCCGGAGCTTCAGGGCCGTCTACCGATTCGTGTTGAATTGAGTGCACTCAGAGTAGACGACTTTGTTCGTATCCTGACTGAACCCGATGACTCATTGACCGAACAATATGCAGCTCTGATGGCATCGGAGGGATTAACGCTCAAATTCTCCGAAGATGGAGTTCGCCGCGTTGCCGAGGTGGCGTGGCAGGTAAACGAAACTACGGAAAATATTGGAGCGCGCCGCTTGCATACCGTGATGGAGCGCCTGCTGGAGACGATTTCGTACGAAGCCGCAGACCGTAGTGGCGAAACCATTGAAGTGGATGCTGCTTATGTGAATGACAACCTGGGCGAGCTTATTCAAAACGAGGACCTGACACGATATATCCTGTGACAGGTTACTTCTTTCATCCGGGAATTTTCTTGATCGCTTCTTGAAATAAAAGAGCGCGTCCCCATTTTTCATTTATGGAAGTTCTATCGCACTACCACTCCTACGGGAGTCAGGTAGTTGGTGCAATGTTGAAAAATGAATGAAAGGAGATGAATCATGCGTCTAGTGACTCGACCCCAGAGAGGCCAACCGCTTGGTTGGCTGGATTACAACTTTGACAACATGGTCGAGGGATTCTTTGGCCCTATGCGACTCATTGCTGAGGCTGACAACCGCGGCCTGGTGCCAACGGTGGATGTCAGTGAAAGCGATAACGATTTTATTGTACGTGCCGAGATCCCCGGCGTCCGCAAGGAAGATGTGAACGTCACGGTGGAAAATGGTGTGCTGACCATCAGCGCTGAAAGTAAAAGCGAAACAGAAGAGAAAGAAGGTGCGCGCGTCATACGCCAGGAACGTCGTTACGGAAAATATATGCGCAGCCTGCGCCTGAGCGCCGACATTGATGAGTCCAAAGTCACGGCCATCCACAAGGACGGAGTACTGCAGGTGACGTTGCCAAAGGCAGAAGAAGTCAAACCCAAACGAATCAGTGTAGCTGTCGGTTAAGCCTGATAGAGTTTGTTTGTCGCAAAAGGGCCTGATGGCCCTTTTGTTTTTTTGAGTCAGCAGCTGACATCGCCATACGCTTGCGGTAATGTCAGGCTGACCATAACAAAAAGGCTACAGTACCGTGTCACTGTCACCAAAAACCGCCGCCGAGCGGGCACAAATACTTGCCGAGGCGCTGCCTTATATTCAACGTTTCCAGGGCAAGACTATCGTCATTAAATACGGTGGTAATGCCATGGTAGATGAGCAGTTAAAGCGCGGTTTCGCTCGTGACATTGTCCTGATGAAGCTGGTGGGCATGAATCCCGTTGTAGTGCATGGAGGTGGTCCGCAAATCGGCAAGCTGCTGGACCGGATCGGCAAAGAGAGCAAATTTGTGCAAGGAATGCGGGTCACTGATAGTGAGACCATGGACATTGTCGAGATGGTTCTGGGCGGGCTGGTGAACAAGGAAATTGTCAGCTTGATCAACCAGCATGGTGGCAAGGCCGTGGGGCTATCGGGCAAGGATGGCGGGCTGATCCGGGCCAGGAAGATGCTGTTGAAGTCGGAATCGGATGTGGATATACCGAGCGAGATTGTCGATATCGGTCATGTCGGTGAGGTGACGTCAATTGACCCTGAACTGGTGGCGCTACTGGACACCCGTGATTTTATTCCTGTTATCGCCCCCATTGGCGTGGGCGAAGATGGTCAGGCCTATAATATTAATGCCGATATTGTTGCCGGTAAGCTCGCTATTACACTGCAAGCCGAAAAACTGATTTTGCTCACCAATACAGTCGGCGTACTCGATCACGGGGACAAACTGCTGACGGGCCTGTCGGCAAGAGAAGTTGATGCGCTGGTTGAAGATGGCAGTATTTCGGGTGGCATGCTGCCCAAAGTAAACTGTGCTCTGGATGTGGTTAAAAGTGGAGTACCGGCTGCACATATTATCGACGGTCGTGTGCCTCACGCGGTTATTCTTGAAATCTTTACCGATCAAGGTGTCGGTACGCTGATCAAACCCTGATGCCGTTTCCGGCTGTCATGCAATCCGACATATTTAATGTATCTTGGCCTCATCGTTACAGGAGATAGACCGTGCCGCGTCCGTCCGGTAGTGAGCGTAAGCAGGAAATTTTACAAACGCTGGCGCGTTTGCTCGAGGAAATTCAGGGAAGGCATGTCACAATCGCCATGTTAGCGCGGGAGATTGGACTCTCCGAAGCCGCGCTGTATCGTCATTTCCCGGGCAAGGAGCAGATGTTCGAGGGGCTCATCGAGTTTATCGAGGAGACCGTCTTTACCCGCGTCAATCGGATTCTAAGTGAATCATCTGGTGCCGACCACAAGCTACAGTCCATTCTTTCGCTGGTGCTGGGTTTTTCTGACCGCAATCCCGGTATTAGCCGATTGATGCATGGCGACGTGTTGGTCGGTGAATCCGATCAGCTACGCAAACGCATGACTCAGTTTTTTAATCGACTGGAAACCCAGTTAAAGCAGGTCTTGCGTGAGGCCAGGTTGTCTGACACGACACAACAGTCGGCTACCGATAGTGCGCTTTTGTTAATGGCTTACCTGGAGGGTCGAATAGCCCAATTTATACGCAGCGGATTTAATGTGTCACCTCTTGATGGCTGGGATGAACACTGGCAAATGCTACGTAGTATTATTTTTCGTTGAACCAGTGGCTTGTAATTCAATGGTCGACCGGAGCGTCACAGGTTGAATTAAAATACGCTGCGACACCGAAACCACTCCCAGAAACATGGCCGTGCTGATTTCCATATAATGTTTTTCTCTCAGCTGGTTTTTCTGCAATATGAGTTGATCAAGCAGTGGTTGTTGCGCAGACCGGGCATGCAGGGTCTTTTTTCATCTTTAACGTACGCCACTCCATTGTCGCCGCATCCAGCAAAAGCAGACGGTTCAGCAGGATACCCTCCATACCCAATAACACCTTGATTGCCTCTGTTGCCTGGATACTACCGATGATGCCTGCCACCGGGGCGAGCACGCCGTTTTCCGAGCACGTCTCCTGCACCGCTTCGACCTCTTGATACAGGCAGCGATAGCAGCAATTGGTGCTGCCAGGGATATAGGTAGAAACCTGGCCCTCCAGGCGGATAACCGCGCCCGAAACCAACGGTGTTTTTGTTTCAACACATATTTGATTAATCAGGAAACGGGACTCAAAGTTATCGGTCCCGTCAACAACAACGTCGGCAAGTTCGACTTGTTCGGTAAGTTCAGACCCGGTGAGCTTGTGTCTGATTACCGTCGAGTCAATTTCGGGATTGATTTTTTCGAGGCGGGCTTTGGCGGACACGACCTTTGGCTTCCCGATAGAGTCCGTCTCGTGAATGATCTGGCGTTGTAAATTGGACAGCTCAACGTCATCGTGGTCAACCAGTACAAGGTGACCGACCCCGCTGGCGGCAAGGTACATGGCGACTGGCGCGCCAAGGCCGCCAAGCCCCAATATCAATATTCGGGAACCAAGCAAGTGCATCTGTCCGGCAACATCGATTGACGGCAGCATGATCTGGCGGCTGTAACGCAGCAGCTGATTGTCGGACAGGTTCAGATCTGATTTGTCTTCCGCACTCATGCGCCCACACTTCTTGAAATACACATAATTACAGTTATAACAGTCGTCCAATGAGCTGCCAAATCTACGTTGCTGAGCCCACCGAAAGCTCGTCTGTCGATTCCACCCGTTTATCCCGTAGTTTGTGAAGTATTCACATTACGCTGGAATAGCAGTGTGAATCTTCTATTCTCATAAGGCAATCGAGAAGCAAAAGAACCAACTCAGGGAACAAGCAAAATAATCATGGAGAGGAGAAATGGCAAAATACCTATTGGCAAATTCAATAAATCACACCCGGCGGGGGAGTTGCATCGTTCCGGGTCGCAGCTCTTTTTTACCACAGGAGCCAAACAATATTATTGCCGAGAATGCTTCTGAAATTGGTGCCTCGCCCCTGGTAGCGATTATGCTGAATCCCTGGCATGCGCAACTGGACAAGCCGAAAATGCTGGAGATGCTGTTTACAACAGCTGCAGCTGATACCAGCACCCCAACAATCAGTATGGACGTGCGCGAAGTGGACGTGCCGGAGACAACAACTGATCAAAAAATTATTTTTGCACTGATGGTAATCTCAGAGGTCTACGGGAATGAGCAGTTTGATCAGTGGGCGGAGAAATGGATAAATGGATCAGACCGCGGTGCTCAGTCTGCGGGCAAGCTTATTACTGCGCTTGGTAAACTCGCCAAAGAAGACCGGGGTGTGACCGAATCTTTAAGAGCCATGAGCGTCAGGGCCTCCGAAATTGAAGAATCAAGCGGTCACTCCAACGATTTTTGCGCCCGTGCCAGTGAAGCGGTGTTTGCTGCACAGATGTATGTAGACCGTGCCGACAGCTGGCCGTTGCTGGCGTCACGGTCTGTTAGCAGTGCGGTGATGGGGCTCGCTACACGTGCAGATTTCGCGGAGATTGCAGAGAGGGCGATTGACGCAGCAAGCCATTCGGTGATGCATACCAGCACAGCCGCTTGAGAGAGCAGGGTTCAAAATAAAGGCCACCGGAAGTTCTGGCGGCCTTTTTATTTTTTAAAATCGTTTGGGTCGCTTACCTTTGTGTCGGTTCCGGTTCACCCAATATGCGGCCAAGGCTGACCAGGGGAATCAGGCTCGCCCGTGCCCATTCGCGAAGTGTGTTGCTCGACGAAATTCTGGTTGCGACCGGTGGGCTGAGTTTGTAGTAAAGTTCGGTAAACAATTTACCGGGTTCGTTGCTCAGTAGATAACGATCACGAAAACGCCTGAGCGTAACCACGTCTTTTTCCATTCCCGTCCCATAGGCCGCCGTAGCGATATAACAGCCACCACCGGTGATAGGTGTGCCAGATGAATTTGGGTCCAGTTCATATGCTCCAATATCGCAGTAAGCGACCAAATCACTGTCACCATCAACAGGTCTGGAGAATCCTCGTTGGTCGGTTGTTTCGCAATTTGGCGCGTTGCCATCGGGAATATTTTGGTTACCGGCATCAATCGCAATGCTGCCTGTGTTAAGTGCATGAGTTAGCGTTGGACCACCATTGTCTGCAAGCGCTGCGAGAAGGGGGTCACCGGTCTGATCATTACTTTGTGTACCACCTATGCTACAGCCAAGAATATTTCCAACAATATTATTACCTAGAGACGTGATGCTAGCACCACCACAATCTGGGGCCTCACTCGATGCATCAGTATTATTGGCGATAATAGTGTTGCTGTAATTTACTGTTGTCGACGTGTCGGCGTACAGGCCGCCGCCGTCACCAATTGAGTCGTTATCAAGATCAGCGGAATTTCCCGTGATAGTGACATTATTTAAGGTGAGATTAGCACTAGCAGAATTTCCATTGTGAATTCCGCCGCCATAGGCCAAGGTTTGATTCTCGCTAATAGTAGTGTTCTTAATTGTCAGGGTACTGCTATTTGCGATACCGCCGCCGCCAAATATTGCACCATTTGCCAGTACACTGTTTTGGGTAAATAGTGATCCATTTATAGAAGCTCCGCCAGCATTATGCAAGCCACCACCGGATGTGGAAGAAGAATTACTTTGAAATGTCGATTCAGATATAGAGAGGGAATTGGCTGTTGTATTGGCATGATATATAGCACCACCAGCGCTATTGGCACCATTGTTGTTAAAGGTCGTTGTAGAAACTGTCAGAGTGCTGCCCGCCGCGTTATAGATTGCACCACCCCAGCCAGAGGAAGCCTGGTTATTGCTCAATGTGCTGTCTGAGATAGTTGTTGTGCCGCTATTGCTATATATTGCGCCACCACCATTAGCGGCACTGGTTGCGTTGTTGTTCAACACCACGCCATCAAGGGTAAGGCTACCCCCGGAAACATTGTAAATTGCGCCGCCGATTACAGTTGTATTGGCATTCTGGATGGTGATGTTTCTGAATGTAACGCTCGCGGCATCCATAATATGGAAGATTCTGTCAGTCAAGGCTCCGCTTTCGATAATGACGTTGCTGGCGTTCGTCCCGGATTGTGCAGTAATCAGGATGGTTGACCCACTGCTATCTATATTCAAATCACCGGCGTCAGCAATTAATTCGGCACCATTCAGGTCAAGAATATAAGTATTGGCAAGTAGATAGATATTGTATATTGTGCTGGTGCTACCCTGCGTAACTTCCTGAATCGCTGCCCGTAATGTGCACTCACCAATAATAGTGTCGCAAGTACCATTTCCAGGAGTGTTATCGACATCGTCTGATGCTGAATCTACAAAAAAATCGAGTGCGTGCGCCGGTACGGCGTAAAGAGATATCACCAAAGTAAATATTCGGAAACAAATACCTAAGTTACTCGAGTTATCTAACAACACTTTTTCTCACCTCGGACCGGGTTGTCAAAGATAAGCACCTATTCTAAATCAATTTCAGTCGTCAATATGCTTCAATTGTTTATATTACCGTTAGTCGCCATCCTGCTTTGGTCTGTCGGAGATCGCTTGAGGCTGCAAATAGATAAGGTGCATATTCCTGTTTCGGGCGATAGCCCGGGTTATTTTATCGTAATTAATCGTAAAGGACGTTAATGCGAAAGTATTTACTTGCAGACGTAAATGGTCGTAGCCGCCGGGGAACGACTATTGAGGTAAATTATACAAATGGCAAGCGACAATTTGGTGGCGATGTTGTTTCGCGGAACATATGGGAGTGTGCCGATACACCGTTGCTCGCGGTTATGATAAACCCGCTGCACGCTGAATGCGTGTGTCCTCGCCTGTTCGAGATTCGTGGATTTGGTCAGGAGCAGAACGAAATTCATCGTATTCGGGAAATAGGTCTTCCCAAAGTATTAGCCGAGCAAAAGTTGGCATTCGCGATGTATTGCGTGCATTCGTTGGCGCCCGATGATGCCTTTGCCGCATGGGTTGAGCGTTGGCTGGCCAACGTCGATCGTTCTATCGTGGGCGTCCAGCTGGTTCGCCGCCAACTGGCGGAGGTGGCCGAACAGGGCGAAAAACCACAAGCAACGCTTTTTGATTTTGGCACCCGCACAAACGAAATCAATCGACTCTATGATAGTGAACTGGAGTTCCTGCGCCGTGCGCGTGATGTGGTGGATGCCGCTGTCATTCTGATAGAGAAACCACGTCAGTGGCAGGTGACGCTCTCCGAACTGGTCGCAACGGCGACGAGCAATCTTCTTGGAGATCCAAAGCGGTCGGAGTTTGCCAAACTCGCCGTTCAGGTTATCTCAGCCGACAACAATAAACGACAGATGTCCGAGCCCAGGCGTTTGCTGCGTCGGCGCGACGATAAACGCCCCAGGAGGTCCAATACCCGGGCCTATGCGATTTATCGCCGTGGCGAACTGAAAATAATAGGCAGGAACCCAGGTTTGATCAAACGGTAAAACTGGCTACGCCAGCCGGCCCTGGGTGATGCGCTCGTGGCCGGATAAATCGCAGCGGGTTTCGATACTGGAGAAGGCCTCGTGCTTGAGGATAGCTCTTACCTGGTGGGCCTGTTCATAACCATGTTCAATCACTAGCCAGCCACGCGCTTTCAATTTCCGGGGCGCGTCGCGCGCAATCATCCGTATGGCATCCAGTCCGTCTGCTCCGCTGACAAGCGCCGAACTTGGTTCGAAGGCAACATCACCTTCATCCAGGTGAGGATCGTCTTCACGTATATAGGGCGGGTTGCTGACAATGACATCGCAGAATTTATTGTCCAGTGGAGACATCAGATGCCCGCAACGATATTCCACATTGCGAATACCGAACCGTTCGCCGTTCCATTTTGCAACCGCTAACGCCTCTTCGGAAATATCGGTGGCGATGAGCGTAATCTCGGGTCGTTCATAGGCAATAGTAAGTGCGATTGCACCGCACCCGGTACCAATATCGGCAACAGTAAATGTCTGCTGTTTCGGTATATGTGCCAGCGTTTGTTCTACCAGCAATTCGGTTTCCGGTCGCGGTATGAGGGTCGCTGGTGTGACCTTGAATACTATTGACCAGAACTCACGTTCTCCAGTGAGGTAAGCGACAGGCATTCCTTTGCGACGCTTGCGTATCAGCTCACGGAAGGTTTCTGCCTCATTTTCCGGTAAAAAATCTTTATCATGGCTGATCAATTCAGCGTGGGATCGTCTGGCGACATGTTGCAAGAGAACGCGCGCATCGAGGGCGGGTGTATCAGTGATCGATGCCAATTGGCCGCTGGCCCACTTAAGAAGATTGCCGAGGGTGAATTGACCCATGGTCGTCCGGTATCAGGCGCCGAGGGCGCCGAGTTTGTCTGCCTGATCCGCGGCAATCAAAGGGTCAATAATTTCGTTCATTTCCCCGCTCATAATTTGTTCAAGCTTGTACAACGTTAGATTGATTCGGTGATCGGTGACGCGACCCTGAGGGAAATTATAGGTGCGAATGCGTTCCGAGCGATCTCCGCTACCGACCAACTGCCGACGGGTTTCTGCTTCTTCAGATCGCTGCTTTTCCTGTTCTGCATCCAGCAGTTTGGTTTGTAGCAGTGCCATGGCGCGTGCCTTGTTCTTGTGTTGCGAGCGTTCATCCTGGCACTCAATGACGATGCCCGATGGCAAGTGCGTGATGCGTACGGCAGAATCAGTTTTGTTGACGTGCTGCCCACCGGAACCGGAAGCACGATAAGTATCAATGCGCAGGTCAGCCGTGTTGATATTAACCTCATCAATGGCCTCCGCCTCGGGCATGACAGCGACGGTACAGGCGGAGGTATGTATCCGGCCCTGAGTTTCGGTTTCCGGAACACGCTGCACACGATGCGCACCGGACTCGAATTTCAGTTGTGAGTAGACGCCTTTGCCGATAATCAGGGAAATAATTTCCTTGTAACCGCCGACATCGCTCTGGCTACTGCTGATTACCTCAACCTTCCAGCCACGATTCTGCGCGTAATTGCTGTACATTCGGTACAAATCGGCAGCGAACAGCGATGCCTCGTCGCCACCGGTACCAGCGCGAATCTCAAGATAGATATTGCGAATGTCGTTGGGATCTTTGGGTAACAGCAATTTCTGCAGATTTAGCTCATGTTGCTCGATCAGTTGTTTCACGCGCGGGATTTCTTCCTGTGCCATCTCGCGCATTTCAGCATCTTTGTCTTCCAGCATGCGTTGCAGTGAGTTCAGCTCTTCCCGCGATTGCCGATAGCCGTCATATTCACTGACTACGGACGAAATCTCCGCATATTCCTGCGAGAGTTTACGGAACTTGTTCTGATCATTAATGGTATCAACATCACTGAGCAGGGCATTGAGCTCTTCTGCCCGCTGGACAAGATCATCCAGTTTGGCCTCGATTGCGGAATTCATGGTTAATCGTCGCTTAGTTTAAACAAACGCCGTGCCGCAGCCAGCAAGGGTGCATCACCATCATGGTCTGCCTGGCGCAGAGCCGCGGTGGGGTCATGTGTCAATTTATTTGTCAGGCTGCGAGCCAGTTTTTCCAGCACTTTCGACGGGTCTTCACCGCGTGCCAGTTGGCGCTTCGCTCGATCTATTTCCGCCTCGCGAATGGCAGTCGCCGATTCGCGCAAGGCGCGAATTGTTGGCACGGCATCCAGTGAACGTGCCCAGCGCATAAACTCGATCACTTTACTGTCAATAATTTTTTCGGCTTCATTGGCGGCTTCCTGGCGCGACTTCAGGTTCTCCTGCACCACGTCTTTCAGGTCGTCGACGGTATAAAGGTAGATATCATTAAGCTCACCCACCTCGGGCTCGATATCTCTTGGCACAGCGATATCAACCATGAACACAGGACGGTGTTTGCGTTCTTTCAGCGCTCGTTCGACCGCACCCTTGCCCAGTATGGGTAACTGACTGGCGGTAGAAGAGATAACAATATCGGCATCTGCCAGTCGTAGCGGCATTTCCGCCAGCGATATTGCTTCGGCCGTGAATTCCTTTGCCAGTAATTCTGCCCGCTCAACAGTGCGATTGGCGACAATCATGTGGCCGATCGCGTTATCGGCAAGATGGCGTGCGCACAACTCGATCATTTCACCGGCACCAATAAGCATCACCGTTTTTTGGGAAAGATCATTGAATATCTGTTTCGCCAGGGTAACGGCTGCTGATGCCACAGAGACTGCAGAGGCGCCAATGGCAGTGTCAGTGCGTACCGTTTTGGCAACGGAGAAAGTTTGCTGAAACAGCCGATTGAGAATCTTGCCGGTGGTGCCCGTTTTGTGGGCAGTGGCGAACGCGTCCTTCATCTGTCCCAGTATTTGCGGTTCACCCAGAACCATGGAGTCAAGCCCGGAAGCAACGCGGAAGGCATGCTGAACAGCCAGCTCACCCGGATGTTCATAAAGATAGGGTTTCACTTCACTGGTATCGAGCTTCAGGTAGCGACATAACCACTCACTGGCCTCCGTTCTTTGTTCAGGGAGCAGGCCGCAATAAACTTCAGTTCGATTGCAAGTCGATACAATCGCCACCTCCTGGGCAACGCCGCGGCCAATAATATCCATTAGCGCATCGGGGAGTATTTCAGGCGCAAATACAACTCGTTCCCGCACGTCAATGGGAGCTGTTTTGTGATTTATGCCGAGAGCGAGTAATTGCATTTTCATTGCAGATAAAGTCCAGCGGACGGGATTGTGCGGTTTGCCTGCCGACTGTCAAGTTTTCCCGCGAAACCTGTCCGGTTTCCATAATATTTGTCCAGTACGCACCAAAATCCAGCCCCCAATGATAAATAACCCCAGCCCTGGAAGGATCAGCCACGTGTAACCCTGGGACCACCACATATCCAGCTGTAATCCGATTACCCACAATACCGAGGGTATCAGCAGTAGCGCCAGGCCCAGCGGCAATTGTCCCGGCAGATTTCGATTCTCCAGCGCCAGCACCAACAGCAGGAGTCCCATCGCCGCGAGTAACTGATTAGCCATACCGTAAAGCATTACCACAGCCGGGGCGTCGCTGGCGACAGTTGTTGCCGCGATGATCATGACTATGACTAATATAGTCACAAGTCGACTCCGATCCGATGTTTTTATCGGTAAACCGATACGATTACTGGCGTCAATGCTGACTGAATGCAATATTCCAATGATGACTTCCATTGTCGAGCCGCAAAGGGCAATCAACGTCATGGCAGCAAAGTTGGTAGAAAAACCCGGAGACAGCCCGACGAAAGAAGCAAAATAGTTAAAACCGTTAATATAAAGTTGCAGGATATAGGACGGGTTCAGTCCTCCAGACCAGGAAGCGTAAAACGCCTTCCACTCTGCCAGTGAGGCGAAACCTGCTGTGCAAATAATGATGGCTGAAACCGCCGTCAATCCTTCCAGCACCACCACACCATAGCCCACCACCCGGGCATCGGATTCGCTGGCAAGGCGCGGTGCGGTGTAGTGGTTGGCGACCAGCATATAGATGCCTGCAATCGCCCCACCGGTTATGGTCACCAGTAGCCAGGGAAGCGCCCGCACATCTTTGGCGGCGGCATTGAATCCGGGCGCAAGAATTTGCGGGTGATCAATCAAGACGCCAATAAACAGGATCAGCAGCATTACCACAAACAGAGTGGCGGAGAGCCAGGCACGCGATCCCAGCGACGGCTCAAGGGGTCGGCGTTGAGCAAAGTAGAGAAATATGGATAAAAAAATGATCCAGGCCAGTGGCGCATTCAGAGTCAGTAGGGGCTTGCCGGCGAAATCAAGATTAATTGCTCCCGAAAAACCAATGACAATCTTGCCCAGTGGCCACAGTAGCAAGAGCAGTACAAGGAGCGCGATGGTCGTCGCTGGTGCAATCATTTTCGCGGGACGATGGCGCAGGAACACACTTAAAAAAATCGATATCAGAAGGAATGCGACGACAGGCAGAACGGCCGAAGGGTAATCAACAAACAGCCCGGCTGTGATTGTAAGCAGAAGGGCGGACAGCAACGTGAGCACGATCAACACCAGCACCAGCACCGCGTCAACGAACCCGCCGGAAAAATAATGACGTACAATACCAATTAATGATTCGTCGGGATGGCGCCGGCACAACCACAGCGAGCCGATGCTATAAATACCAGCCGCCAGGGTGCTGCCCACTACTACCCAGAGGAAGGCAGGAATCCAGCCCCAGTAGACTGCCAGCGCGGCACCGCTGAGTGTCGCTGCAGTAGCCACCAGCCCGAAATGCTGGCCCAGCAGCAAATACGGGTTTAATGCCGTCCCCGGTTCTCTGCCTGTGGCATTGCCGGCGGTTATACTATAATCAGGGCTGGGCTTGAAAATTGCGCTTGCCAGCAGCTTTGAATAAAAGCGATAGCCAAATATAAAGGCAATCAACGCAGCCATCAGTAAAAACAGGGAATTCATAGAGGAATCCATTTTGTTAGCACGACCATTCTAAGGTCAGGCGCCATAACAGGGAAGTTGAAAGGTATGCCCAGTTGTATGAAACTGGGACGGGGGATAGGCGCCCGCTTGTGCGGCCTGTCTTTACATTAATTGTTAATCCTAGAGAATGATGCCAGAAAATACTTATTTATTGGTCGCCGGTACTGTGGTTACTGCGATTCTTGCGGGTTGCGCCATTGCACCGGACCGAGCACCGGAAGCGGCAACGGAAACCGTGGCGGTGAAATCCGAGTCGGATTTGCCCAAGGTCAAGCTAACACCCGACGTGCTTTATAACGTGCTGGTAGGCGAGCTGGCCGGCCGCAAGGGTGATTTTGAGCTGTCGGTTCGCTCGTTGGCTCGCGCCGCTCGTGTCACCCGCGATCCTCGACTGGCGGAGCGTGCGACCCGCGCGGCGATATTTTCCAAACGTTATTCCGAGGCGCTGGAAAGCGCCAGGTTGTGGGTCGAGATGCGTCCTAATGCCTTAGACGGGCGCGAGTTCCTGGCAACGATATTGCTGGAACTGGACAATGCAGTCGAAGCGGAGCAGCAGTTTGAACAAATGCTGACGCTGGCCGGTAAACAGAACAAACTGGATCGGGCTTATACGCGTATCTCGGCGGTACTGGCACGCCATAAAAATCGGATAACGTCACTGGAAATCATGGCGCGGCTGTCGCGCCAGCACGCCGCCAGGCCACAGGCCCAGTTTGCACTTGCCCATCTTGGATTGCAGGCCGGGAGTTTATCTATCGCGACCGCGGCGATTGATCGGGCATTGATCATTCAGCCCGCCTGGCAGGAAGCGGCCCTGCTGAAAGTACGCATACTTTCGACCGCCAAAGATCAGAAAAAAGCGAAGCTTTTTTATCAGGCTTACTTGAAGAAGCACCCCGGTGCCGCCAGGGTGAGGATGGGTTATGCCCGTTATATGGTTGACCGCAAGCAATGGGAAGTGGCGCTCAATCAGTTTGTACTGGTATTGCGTCAACGACCGCAAGATACCGATATATTGTATGCGCTGGGTCTGTTGTCGCTGCAAACCGATAAACTGAAGGACGCGAACAAATACTTCCAGCGTGCCACTGAAAACGATCCGTCCAATGATCAGATCAAATTGTATCTTGGGCAAACGGCCGAACGGCGAAAACGATATGATGAGGCTGAGCGCTGGTATTCATCAATCAGTAAAATGAAGCATCGTTTCGAGGCACGCGTCCGGTTGGGTGCGGTGACGGCCAAGCGCGGCGATCTGCAAAAAGGACTACGCATTCTGCACGCTATTAATCCGACCAACGATGAGCAGCGTGTACAGTTGGCGCTGGCCGAAGAGCAGATACAGCGTGATGCCGGAAAATATTCTGTTGCCCTCAAGATATTGAACAAGGCTTTGAAAGCGCTGCCCAAACACAAGGACCTTCTTTATGCGCGTGCGCTGGTAGCAGAAAAGCTGGATGATCTTGTGCTACATGAGCGTGACCTTCGCCTGGTATTAAAGCTGGATCCAAAAAATGCGCACGCTCTCAATGCTCTGGGATACACCCTGGCGGATCGCACCGATCGCCATCAGGAGGCATTCAGGTTGATCAAGCAGGCGCTGGAACTACGGCCTAACGATCCATTTATTCTGGACAGCATGGGGTGGGTGCACTATCGCCTTGGTAACAGTAGCGATGCCGTTCGGTTCCTGCGCCGTGCGCTCGATATCCGTCCCGACGCGGAAATATCGGCCCACCTCGGTGAGGTATTATGGACGTCGGGCAAGCAACGCCAAGCCAAGCGTATCTGGGATCGAGCGTTACAGAAAGATCCTGATAACAAAGTACTGCAGAGCGCCATCAAGAAATTCAAGAAGTGAGAATTTCTGTTCTGCTTTTGTTGATCACCCTGTTGCTCGGGTGTTCAACCACCTCCGTTCGGCTGACTGAAGCCGAGCGCCAGGCAGCCTGGCAAAATCACCTGAAAGCTCTAGGCGCCAGTCACCGCTGGAACTTGCGGGGTCGTATC